>NZ_JBEPQV010000031.1:0-106626 GCF_040548035.1 Bradyrhizobium sp. LB8.2
CCCAGCGGTCGGGACGAAAAGCTGGCAGCAATCAAACAAAAAGCTGAACATCCGCCTTGACACACCAAATCCCCATGTGAGCAATCCAGACTGCCACCGCGGACACAGTCTGGATTGCTTCGCTTCGCTCGCAATGACGAGCCGAGAAACTCAAACCTCCTTCAACGCCGCGATCAGCTTGGTCGCGTTCTCTTCCAGCACCTTGACGTCTTCCTTGCGGCTGGCGGGCGGCAGTAGGGCCACTCCGTCGTGGCGCGGCATCACGTGCATGTGGAGATGAAATACCACCTGTCCGCCGGCCGCCTCGTTGAACTGCTGCACGGTGATGCCGTCAGCCCTAAACGCTGTCATCGCAGCGGCTGCGATTTTGTGCGCGCCGCGGGCGACATGGGCGTAGTCATCAGGCTTGATGTCGAGGATGTTGCGGGCAGGGGCTTTTGGAATCACCAGCGTGTGGCCTGGTGCCCGCGGCATGATGTCGAGGAAGGCAAGCACGTGCTCATCCTCGTAGACCTTGTGGCAGGGGAATTCGCCGCGCAGAATTTTTGCAAAGATGTTGTTGGTGTCGTAGGCGGTCATGGCGGCAGCTCCCTGGAATTTCGCGCTACTGTCACCAGCAGCAGTGAACCGTCAAGGCGCCTCGTCGGCGCCTTTGCGGAACGGGCCGAGCTCGGCCAGCTCCCGTCCGGCTTCTGCGACATAGGCGCGCTCGCGCTTGAGGTAATCGTCGATGGCGCGGCGCAAGCCGGGATCGGCGATGAAGTGGGCGGAGTGGGTGGTCCGCGGCAGGTAGCCGCGCGCGATCTTGTGCTCACCCTGCGCGCCGGCCTCGACATTCCCCAGGCCGTGTTTGATGGCGAAGTCGATCGCCTGATAATAGCAGACCTCGAAATGCAGGAAGGGATGATGCTCGACCGCACCCCAGTTGCGGCCGAACAGCGTGTCCGAGCCGATGAAGTTGATCGCGCCAGCGATCCAGCGATCGTTGCGGCGTGCCATGATCAGCAGCACGTCCTGGCTCATGGTCTCGCCGATCAGCGAGAAGAATTCCCGCGTCAGATACGGCCGGCCCCATTTGCGCGAGCCGGTCTCCATGTAGAATTGAAAGAAGGCGTCCCAGGCATCCTCGGTGATGTCTTTGCCCGTGAGCCAGTGGATGGTGACCCCGGCGGCCAGTGCATCGCGCCGCTCGCGCTTGATCGACTTGCGGTGGCGTGAGTTCAGCGTCGCCAGGAAATCGTCGAACGTCGCAAAGCCCGGGTTGTGCCAGTGGAACTGCTGGTCGGTGCGTTGGAGGAAGCCGTGCTTCCCAAGCAGCTTCCATTCCGCTTCGCGCGCGAAGGTAACGTGCACCGAGGAAGCCTTGCTGACGCCGCACAGCGCCACCAGCCCGCTCGCCAGCGCCTCCGTGATGCGCTCGTGGTCAACGCCGTCGCGAACTAGCAGCCGGGGCCCCGTCGCCGGCGTGAAGGGAACCGAAACCTGCAGCTTCGGATAATAGCGACCGCCGGCACGCTCATAGGCATCCGCCCAGCCGCGGTCGAAGACGTATTCGCCTTGCGAATGCGATTTCAGATAGCAGGGCGCTACCCCCGCAACGCGGCCGTCGATCCTGGCCACGAGATGCCGCGGCCCCCAGCCGGTGCGGATTGTTGCCGAACCCGATTTCTCGATCGCGGATAGAAACGCGTGGGAGACGAAGGGGTTATAGGCGGGCCTTGAGAGGCCGTAGGAAACGCCTGGAAGCCCGGATGAGGTTCCCTTGCCATGCCCGTTACAAATCTTGCCGGGATTGGCGCAGGCGTCCCAATCGTCCGGCGATACTTCGCCAATGGAAGGTACTGCTTCGAGGGTGATTTCGGATGGTGCCATCGTGCCCAAGATCGTGCATTGCAGCAGCGACTTCAAGAGTGGGAACATCAAGCCTACGGCACGAAGCCCTCGAAGATCATCTGGTCTGCATATTGCCCGACCCGCGTCCGCTGCTCGGTCGTGCGCACGGTCCAGCCTAGCAGGGCGCAGCCGAGCACATTGCGGGCGATCCAGGGCGCCGGGGCCGGGAGGTGGTCGACCTTGAAGGCGACGAAATGCGGCTGGGTCTGGAAGCCGTGGCGCAGGTACAGCATGCTGTCGCGCTGCTCCTGGTTCAGGTAAGCCCAATATTCGTCCTCATAGCTCCGCTGCGCGACGATGCCGCGCGGGAGGGAGGGCAACAGGTCGCGCAGCGCCAGCACCTGGTCGGGATCGAACGACATACCGACCGCGGGCCCCTGATAGGACGCCAGCACCTCGGCCATCCGCTTCACCAGATTGCGGTCGCCGTCAAAATGGCTTTTGACCTCGATCACCAGCGGCACGCGGCCGGCGACCATGCTGCAGAGGTCGGAGAGCGACATCATCCGCTCGGCCGTGTCCTTGAACGTGACGGCCTTCAGCTCGGCGGCGGTCTTCTCGACCAGCGCGCCGACGGCTTCGGTCAGGCGGCCCAGCTCATGGTCGTGATGCACCATGGCCTCGCCGTCGGACGACAGCTGGATGTCGACTTCGATCGAGAAATTGCCTGCGATCGCAGCCTGAACCGCGCCCGGCATATTCTCGACGATTCCGCGGGAAATGTCGTGCAGGCCGCGATGGGCGACCGGCCGGGCTGTCAGCCAATCGGGAGCGCGCATTCCGCTCAGGCGACCTCGAACACGCCGTCGACCTCAACCGCCGCATCCGCGGGCAGCGAGGTGACGCCGACGGTGGTGCGGGCATGGCGGCCCTTGTCGCCGAAGGCGGCGACCATCAGGTCGGAGGCGCCGTTGAGGACCTTGGGCCCGTCCAGGAAGTCCGGCGCCGAGTTGATGAAGCCGCCGAGGCGCACCACGCGAACGACCTTGTCGAGGTCGCCCAGCGCCGCCTTGACCTGGGCCAGCAGGTTGACGGCGCAGCCGCGGGCGGCAGCCGCGCCGTCTTCGATGGTCACGCCGGCGCCGAGCTTGCCCTTGGCGATCAGCTTGCCGTCGGGGGCGAAGCAGACCTGACCGGAGACGAACAGCAAATTACCGGTACGCACGAACGGCACGTAATTGGCCACGGGGGTGGGGGCCTCGTGCAGCTTGATGCCCTGTTCCGCCAGCTTCTGTTCGACCGTGCCCGCCATGTTCGACCTCGTTGTCCAAAATCCATCCGCCCGGGCGCATCCGTTGCAGGCCGGGCGCGCCCTGTTTCGCCCATCGTGCCGCCACATGCAAGCAAGCCCAAGGGCCTGCAAGCGGCTGCATTTAGTCGAGGCAGGGCAGGTGGTTCAACTGGGGCCGCAACTTTACGTGAAACGGCCTCAGTTGCGACGCAATGGAACGTTCATTAAAATGTCGAATTTGCGCTTTCCCCAAGGGACCAGACATGCTGCACCTTTTCCGGACTTCGCTCGGTGTGACGGCGCTCGCGGCGGCCGCTTTCGGTCCCGGAGGCGTCGCGCAGGCCGCCAACGGTCCATTCCTCTCGCATCAGGCACTCTACGATTTGAGCCTGGTGAAATCGCGCTCCAATTCGGTCAACAGCGCGCGAGGTCGCATCCTCTACAATTTCGCCGGCAGTTCGTGCGAGGGCTACACCTCCGAATTCCGCCAGGTCTCCGAGCTCGACAGCGGCGAGGGCAAGGTCACGCTCAGCGACCTCCGCTCCAATTCCTGGGAGGACGCCGCCGGCAAAAGCTACCGCTTCAAGATCGAGACGCGGATGAACGAGGCGGATGCCGGCCGGGTCGACGGCTCGGCCGAGCGCGACGGCGACCACATCAACGTCAAGCTGAAGCTGCCGGCGCCGAAGAGCTTTACGCTCGACGGCAAGATCGTATTCCCGACCGAACAGATCCAGCGCATCATTGCCGCCGCCAAGGACGGCAAGTCGCTGCTCGAGCTCTCCGTCTATGACGGCTCCGACGATGGCCAGAAGGTCTACAACACGCTGACCGTGATCGGCCAGCCGATCCCGGCCGAGCGCGAGGGCTCGCCCGATCCGTCGACGTCCGACGAGCACATGAAGTCGCTCAAGCGTTGGCCCGTGACCGTCAGCTATTTCGACCGCGAGGCCCAGCAGAAGGAAGGCGAGCAGACGCCGGTCTACGCGATGGCGTTCGAGCTCTACGAGAACGGCGTCTCGCGCCAGCTCGTGCTCGATTACAACGATTTTGTGATTTCGGGCGCGATGGGCAAGTTCGACGCGAAGGACAGCAAGCCCTGCAATTGAGGGTTCTTTCGTCATTGCGAGCGAAGCGAAGCAATCCAGACTCCCTCCGCGGAAAGATTCTGGATTGCTTCGTCGCAAGAGCTCCTCGCAATGACGGGGCTGGCTCTCCGCTCCCTCTCCAGCTACGCTTCCTCCCAACCACAAACATCCGGGAGGCCAACCATGCCCAAGCTCGATCATCTCCGGCCCAGCGGCCTGCATCACAATCCGGCCTATTCGCACGTCGTCACCGCCACGGGGGCGCGGACCATCTACATCTCCGGCCAGGTGTCGGTGGACGAGGAGGGACGGATCGTAGGCGAGGGCGATCTCGCCGCGCAGACCACGCAGGTGATGCAGAATCTCGGCCACGCGCTGAAAGCGGCCGGCGCGAGCTACGCCAACATCGTCAAGATCACGACCTTCGTCGTGAACTACAAGCCGGAGCTGCGCCCGATCATCGGCAAGGCCCGCTCGGCCTTCTTCGAAGGCATGGAGCCGCCGGCCTCTACCCTCGTCGGTGTCTCCGCGCTCGCCGCGCCGGAGTGGATGATCGAGATCGAGGCGATCGCGGTCGCGGATTGAGATCTTTCGGATGGGGCAAAGCGTAATCCGGGCTACGAGTGCGTCGCCTTGGACAGCTCTTGCAGTACAGCCATCGCATCGTCCGCCCTGTCAGCCGGTATGAACAGATGGTCGTGGTGGAAGGCCGAAACGGCGTTCACGCTGATGCCGGCTGCGGCGAGACGCGCCGTGATCGCCGCCAGAAAGCCGACTGCATCGAGTGCGGAGTGAACGGTCAGCGTGATCAGGCGCGAGGCGAACGCGTAGCTTAGGCCTGCCGCTTCGGCCTCTTCGCGAGGGATCACGAGCGTCATTCCTTCCTGCTCGCGGAACGTCAGCAAAGGGCTGAGCATTGCGGGAATCGGCTGGTCTGTCGGGATCGTGCAAAACACGAACGCCTCTGACCGCATTTCCGGCTTCATGTGTCTCAGCAGCGCGTCGAGATCGCGTTCGCCTGTCATCACTCCTGCGCCTTTTCCGGCCCCTCATAGGCGATGCCTCGGATCACCGCGGCGCTGCCGAACTTTTTACGCAAGCTGTCCACCGCGCGCTCGGCGTGGGCGGCGCGGCGGTCGAGCATGTCGGTGTCGTCGGCGACCGAGCCCTCGCGCAGTGCGCTGACGCCGGCGCCCATCAGGCGGAAGGCGGTGCCGTCGATCTCCTTGGCCAGCATCTCGCGGCAGATCGAGAAGATCTTTGCGGCAAGCTGCGTCGGGGCTGCGATCGACTGCGAGCGCGTACGCTGGCGGAAGTCGGCGGTCTTCAATTTCAACGTGACGGTGGAGCCGGCAAGCTCGCTGCTCTTCAGCCGCGACGACGTCTTCTCGCACAGCCGCCACAGGATCCGCTCCAGCGCCGCGAAATCGCGGATGTCGGTCTCGAACGTCGTCTCGCTCGAGATCGTCTTGGCGCCCCGATCAGGCTCGACGCGGCGGTCGTCGATGCCGCGCGCGAGCCGCCACAGCCTGCGGCCCTCGCTCGGAAACTGCCGCATCATCTCGATCTCGTCGGCCTTTTGCAGATCGGCGATGATGCGGAAGCCGCGTTGCACCAGGCGCTCCTGCGTGGCCGGTCCGACGCCGAAGATGAAGCCGACCGGCCTCGAAGCCAGCATCTCGCGGGCTTCCTCCTGGTCGAGCGCGGCAAAGCCGCGCGGCTTGTCGAGGTCGGAGGCGATCTTGGCCAGAAACTTGTTGCAGGAGAGGCCGACCGAGACGCTGATGCCGATGTCGCGCTCGATGTTGCGCGCGAACTGCGCCAGCACCTTCGCCGGGATCATGCCGTGCACCCGCTCGGTGCCGGAGAGATCGAGGAAGGCCTCGTCGATCGAGAGCGGCTCGACCAGCGGCGTCAGCGCCTGCATGGCCTGGCGAACCTCGCGTCCGACCCGGACATATTTGGCCATGTCGGGCCCGATCACCGTCGCGTGCGGGCAGGCTTCCAACGCCTTGTACATCGGCATGGCCGAGCGCACGCCATATGTGCGTGCGATGTAGCAGGCGGCCGACACCACGCCGCGTTTTCCCCCGCCGATGATGACGGGCTTGTCGGCGATCTCAGGATTGTCGCGCTTCTCGACCGTCGCGTAGAAGGCGTCGCAGTCGATATGGGCGATGGTCAGATTTGCGAGCGCGCGGTGGCGGACGAGACGAGGGGAACCGCAGGCGGAACAGCGCCGCACGCCCAGGCTTTGGATGGCCATGTCCAGATCGGCCGAACAATCCCGGCAGAAACAGCGGGGCCCGGCCGCCTCCGGGGCGGTCACGGCACGTCGCGCTCCCAATGGCGGTCGCCGAGCGCGTCGCCCAAGACCTGCCGCGCTGCGGCAACGTTGGTCGGATGCAGCTCCGCAGTGTCCGCAAAGGCCTTCACGGTGGCGTCATCGCGCATCACGAAATCGAGCACGCTGAGGAGGAAATTCGGGTCCGAGGCGGCATTGCGCAACATCTCCGGGCCGACCCCCGTCTCGGCCAGGAACAGGCCCAGCCGCTCAGGCTCGCCGGCGACGAAGGACAGCGCCTGAAGCGCAACGATTTCAGCGACTTCGCGGGGGTTGTGAACAGGCTTTTTCACGTGGCCGGTTTGCCTTTCCGTTAACTTTCAGTGTCTACTTTGGAGTCATCATGCCCGAGTCTCGTGCCCAAGTCTTGCGACCCCGGACAAGCAACTGGAAACCACATCGCAGAAAGTCGGCCCCCGGGTTTAACGAAACTCAAGCGAATCTGAGCCTAGTTTGAATCCAGTTTTCGAAGCGCCGGTGAGCGGCGCCTGAGGCGGCACATGTATCGGTCTGTGGACCAAACAGGAGGGCGGGATGGCTAAGACCGTCCTGATCGTGGAAGACAACGAGCTCAACATGAAGCTCTTCCGCGACCTGTTGGAAGCGCACGGCTACCAGACCTCGGGTACCAGCAACGGCTACGAGGCGCTCGACCTCGTGCGCAAGACGCGGCCCGACCTCGTGCTGATGGATATCCAATTGCCGCAGGTCTCGGGCCTGGAGGTGACGCGCTGGATCAAGGACGATCCGGAGCTGCGCAGCATTCCCGTCGTCGCCGTCACGGCGTTCGCGATGAAGGGCGACGAAGAGCGCATCCGCGAGGGCGGCTGCGAAGCCTATTTGTCCAAGCCGATCTCGGTCGGCAAATTTATCGAGACGGTCCGGCGTTTCATCGGATAGGAAGTGAGTTCACAGTGTCCGCGCGTATCCTCGTCGTCGATGACGTCCCTGCCAACGTCAAGCTACTCGAAGCCCGCCTGTCCGCCGAATATTTCGACGTGATGACCGCCTCGAACGGCACCGAGGCGCTGGAGATCTCGCGCCGGTCCGAATGCGACATCATCCTGCTCGACGTCATGATGCCGGACATGGACGGTTTCGAAGTCTGCCGCCGCCTCAAGACCGATCCGGCCACGCATCACATCCCTGTCGTGATGGTCACCGCGCTCGACAGCCCGTCCGACCGCAACCGCGGGCTGGAGGCCGGCGCCGACGATTTCCTCACCAAACCGGTCTCCGACGTCGTGCTGATCGCGCGCGTGCGCTCGCTGACGCGGCTGAAGATGATGACCGATGAGCTGCGCATGCGCGCCATCACTTCGCTCGAGATCGGCATGCAGGCGCCCGAGCGCACCGCCGTGGCCGACACCGGCAAGGGCGGCCGCATCCTCCTGGTCGACGACCGCCAGTCCTCCTACGAGCGGCTGGCGACGATCCTCGCCGCCGAGCACACTATCGACGTCGAGCCGAACCCGACGGAAGCGCTGTTCCACGCCGCCGAGGGCAATTACGACCTCCTGATCGTCTCGCTCGACCTCAACAATTTCGACGGGCTGCGGCTATGCAGCCAGGCGCGCTCGCTGGAGCGTACGCGCCACGTGCCGATCCTGGCGATCGCAGATCCCGAGAATTCGACGCGGCTGCTCCGCGGCCTCGAGATCGGCGTCAACGACTATCTGCTGCGTCCCATCGACAAGATCGAGCTGCTGGCGCGCGCCCGCACCCAGATCCGCCGCCGCCGCTACACCGATCATCTGCGCGACAACGTGCAGAACTCGATCGAGATGGCGATCACCGACGCGCTCACCGGGCTGCACAATCGCCGCTACATGGAGAGCCATCTCGCGACGCTGGCCGAGCAGGCCGCGACCCGCGGCAAGCCGCTCGCGCTGATGATTTTGGACATCGACTACTTCAAGTCGATCAACGACAATTACGGCCACGACGCCGGCGACGACGTGCTGCGCGAATTCGCCGTGCGGGTGCGCAAGTCGATCCGCGGCATCGATCTCGCCTGCCGCTACGGCGGCGAGGAATTCGTCATCGTGATGCCGGAGACCGATCTCCACGTCGCCGGCATGGTCGCCGAGCGGCTGCGCCGCTCGATCGCGGGCGAGCCGTTCGCGATCCACAAGGGCACCAAGCGCATCGAAGTCACGATCTCGATCGGGCTGACCACGTTGGAGCAGAAGGGCGAGGCGGTTGGCGACGTCCTCAAGCGCGCCGACACCGCGATGTATCGCGCCAAGCACGACGGCCGCAACCGCGTGGTGTCGCAGGCCGCGTGAGGTCGCTCGCACAGGGCCGCGGGAAAAAAACGCGAAAACAACCCCATGCACAGTAGCCGGTGATAGTGAAATCAACGGCTTACGTCGGCCGCAAAACGGCTGATGCAGACAGCAACGCCGTTTGACTCGTCGGGCAAAACAGGGGCATGCTGCTAGCATCCCGAACGTCAACAAACTGCGCCGTCATTCCCCGCGACCCGGCTTCGCCGAGGTTGAGGTCCAGGGGCGCCGAAGCTTTTAGCGTAGGCGGCAGGCGGGGAATCCAGTCCGCCGCAGCGTCTACACATCGTGGTTGGACTCCACAGGTTATTCGACGGGCGGAGTCGCGGGCAGAACCGGAGCTGGGTTGTTTCCTCAGATCAGCAGCATCTTGCCGGTGACGGCATGGACTGGTTCACGCATCTCGCAACGGTGCAGGTAGCGAACGCACTGATGGCCACAGCGGCCTGATCCGCTCCCCGGCACTCCCTCAGGGAAGTGCCAAGCGCTTATGAGCCAGACGCGGAATAATCGAGGGGGGCCGCCGCGCAAGCACAGCCCGCCGGCGTCGCTCCGCTTGTTCGATCTGAAGTCGAAGATTTTCCAGCTCTGAGAGTTGTGAAGAGAGGTCGTTCAACCGTTGGGCCAAAAGGATCGTGCGAAATTCCTGTATTTATCGCCCCAGCACTAAAGCCATTCCAAGACTTCAGAGTATTCATCGGGCGGGCGCAACTTCATTAAAGCATGTGAATCTGGAGCAAGAGGACCCCAGCTTCAGGGCGGTGAAGCTGGGGCTGTCTTGAGGCTGCCCTTTGGGGAAGGCAGTCGCCCCTTGGCAAAGGGCAACGGGAAAACTTTGCCATCGGCAGGTCGTTCCAAAGCCATTCGTCGGCCGCAGAATTCCCGGATTTGTTGAGGCAAGCCGCTCCCTCAGGGGTATCGGCTCGCTCTCTTCAGGGGACCGCTCTTGGACTTTCCGAGAGCGGCTGTTTCGAATGGCTTGTCAGGCTGCATTTTCCTTGAGTTCGAAGTCCATGGTCCAAGTAGAATTTCCCGGCTGCCTTCGGAATATCCATATCGTCACGGTCGAACCGGGTGGGATGACGATGCTGTCCCCTTCGTGCATCGTGAATTGACGGATGTTGCTTTCGGTCGCCCAAATCGAATGGGAATAAACGTCCTTGTCGCTGGTCTTTGTGCACCTCAGAACTCCTCCGTTCAAAACGGCGCGGGTGGCGGTCTGGCTGAGGGACGAGTCCATGTGGATGGTAGTCATCGGCAATCTCCAAGGGCATGAAAAACGCCAGATGCTTCCTTGGGTTGTTGTCGCGTGTCAAGCGTCACCTGAGACCTTCCACTCCTTCAAGCCGCTTGATATGTATCGACAAATCGAAACCGCCGCCGCCCTGGGAGGCGACGGCGGTTCAAGCCAAAGGTCCTGATAAAAGGTGGGGCGGCCACCCAATACTACGCTCCGGTGGCGCATGAGCTTGTTTAATATCGAGGCGGAGCGCAAGCCGTTCCTCTCAGGGACGAAGCCTCAGGCGACGTTCGGCAGGTGGGACGGTTACGAGCGTCAGGACAGATATCGATTTTCGAGATTTCGGAGTTTTTGAGTTCGATCGTAGTGTAGGTGCACCGCAGGCGCGTCGCTCCGCTTCTTTGATCCGAGTTCGAAGTTCTTCCAATTCTGAGAGCTGAGAATTGAGTTCGTTCAACCGTTGGGCAAAAAGGAGACCGGGAGAGTTCTTCATCAATGCCTCCAACACAAAGCCGCTGAAAACTCTTAGCAAAAGAAAGGGCAGGCAGCCGCACTAGGCGGTGAACCGAAGGAAGGTATCGGATTTTAGCCCTGCTTTCTGTGCACTTTTATGAAACTGCTCACATTTTCCGCTGCATTCGAACTTCGGCCCGATTGTAGGGTGCCGGTCCACTCCCTCAGGGATATCGGCTCGCTCTCTTCAGGGGAGCGTCTCTCGGGCATTGGACCGATCTCTTCGTCCCAGCGCTTGGAGAGGTTTAGGGGGAAGCCCACCATCCGTCGGGGAATGGCTCCAGCAAAGTCCAATCGACTTGGTTGTCGTTGTCAGGCGGGCTGATAGCTCCTGCATTCCTGCTTGGTGGCGCGTGGCGACGGAGGCGGACAGACAGGGCGCCCGGTTCACGCCTTCGAAGGCGGCGCGAAGCAGGATGTGTCAAGCGTAATGGAGGCACACCGCGGGCGCTTCGCTCTGCTTCTTCGACTAGACCTCGAAGATATTCCAATTCTGAGAGCTGAGAAGTGAGTTCGCTAAGTTGTTGGGCATAAAGGATTGCGCGAGAGCTTTGCATAAATGTCCTCCCCAGCACAAAAACACTATCGGGAAAAAGTAGAAAACTACCATGGGCGAACATCGGATTTCAATACGTCAGGCTCACTGCCTCAGGGGCGCTGGTTCGGCCAGCGCGGTCCATGACGCGCTCAGGAAGATGTCGGCTGGCCCGGAGGCGATTGAGTGCTCGGGGGCGACTGCAATGGAGGCACAATGCAAGCGCGTCGCTCCGCCTCTTCGACTTTAAGCCGGAGATCTTTCAGATCTGACAGTTGAGAAGAGAGGTCGTTAAACCGTTCAACAAGAAGGGTCGCGTGATCAGCTTGCATCAACGCCTCCTGAGGTCTGCAGACCAAATTGTCCAGACAGCAAAAGGACCCCAGCTTCAGGGCGGTGAAGCTGGGGCTGTTGAGGCTGCCCTGGGGAAGGCAGCCACCCCTTGGCAAAGGGCAACGGGAAAACTTTGCAATCGGCAAGTCGTTCCAAGCCCATTCGTCGGCCCCAGAATTCCCAGATTGTTGACGCAAGCCGCTCGCTCAGGGTTCGGGGGCGTGCTCGCCTATCCGGGCTTCTTGCGGCGAGCGGATCGGGCTCTGATCTTTCAGCTGCTTCAGGGATACCGGGCCGCCCGCTTGCCTGGCTTCACTGCAGCCTTATCCCCCACATCCACCCCCGCATTCCGCAGCAGCACCTTCGCCGCTTCCTTCGCCGCGCGCGCCATTGCGGGGTCGTCACGCACCAGGTCCTGCGCGATCGAGCCGTCGACCAGCAGTACGAGCTGTGTTGCAAGTGCCTCCGCATTCGTAACGCCGAGCTCGTTCAGTCGGTCGCGAAACCAGACGCGGCGGCTTTCCTTGAAGGCGATTGCGATCTTCTTCACGGCGCGGTCCGCCGGGCCAAGCTCGGCGACCGCGTTCACGAACGGGCAGCCGCGAAAATCCTTGGCCGCAAAACGCCGCTCCAGCGAATCGAAGGTGGCGAGGATCTGCTCGGCCGGGGCCTTGTCCGAGGGGCGGGGCTGCACGAAGCGGCGTTCGAGATACGCTGCGATCAGCGCGTCCTTGGAGGGGAAGTGGTTGTAGAGCGTGCGCTTGGAGATGCCGATCTCGGCCGCGATGGTATCGACGCCGATGGCGCGAATGCCTTGCAGATAGAACAGCTTGTCGGCGGTCTCGAGGATCCGCTCTTTCATCGTCTGTGGGGCGGGCGGGGGAGCCATGCGGCGGTGAATGTCCTGTTCGCTTGACAGCGCACGCTATCCATAGCCTAAGTACACAGGTCTGTGTAATCAAAATCAACGAGCGATGCAGACGACGGCGCGCGCGCCGCGCCGATGAGGGAGAAGAAAATGCCCCTGCTGCAGGTCCTGCGTCCGACATTGCCTATCCTGATCGGCGCCTCGATCATGCTGACGCTGAGCATGGGGCTGCGGCAGAGCCTCGGCATCTTCATGCAGCCGCTGACGCACGACATTCATCTGTCGATCTCCGACTTCACGCTGGCGTTGGCCGTGCAGAATCTCGCCTGGGGCTTTCTCCAGCCGCCTATCGGCGCGCTGACCGTGCGCTACGGCTTTCGTCCGATCATGATCGTCGGATCGTTCATGTACATCGCGGGCCTGGTGCTGATGGCGACCGCCAACGGGCTCGTCAGCATCATGATCGGCGCCGGCGTCCTGATCGGGACGTCGCTGGCTTGCACCGCGGCTGCGATCGCGATGTCGGTGGCGGCGCGCGCGGTGCCGGCGACGGTGCGCTCCACCGTGCTCGGCATCGTCTCCGGAGCGGGCTCGCTCGGCGCTCTGCTGTCGGCGCCGATCGGGCAGATGCTCAACGAGGGATTCGGCTGGCGCGCCGGCCTCGCCGGTTTCGTCGTCATGTCGGTGCTGATGATCCCTGCGGCCTGGTATGCCGGGCGTGTCGACGCGATCCCGCTGCCGAAGCCATCCGCCGATGACATCGGCGATGCAACGGCCGCGACCGCGGCGAGGACCGCGTTCGGCAACGCGTCCTTCGTGGTGATGACCTGCGCCTATCTCGTCTGCGGCATGCAGCTCGTGTTCCTCACCACGCATCTGCCGTCTTATCTCGCGATCTGCGGCCTCGATCCGATGCTGAGCGCGCAGACGCTAGGCATGATCGGCGGCTTCAACGTGCTGGGATCGCTGTTCTTCGGCTGGGCCGGCCAGCGCTGGAACAAGCTGGCGCTACTCGGCGGCATCTACATCCTGCGCTCGCTCGCACTCGCCTGGTACTTCATGCTGCCTGCGACGCCGGCCTCGACGCTATTGTTCGGCGCGATCATGGGCTTCCTCTGGATGGGCGTCGGCCCGCTGGTCGCGGGCGCGGTCGCCGAGATGTTCGGCTTGCGCTGGCAGGCGATGATCCAGGGCCTCGCCTTCATGAGCCACCAGATCGGCAGCTTCCTCGGCGCCTATGGAGGAGGGGTGATCTACGACGCGCTCGGCTCCTACACCATGGCCTGGCGCATCGGCGTGGCGCTCGGCCTCGCCGGTGGCATCATCCAGGTCGCGTTCGCGCTGATCCGGCCGTCGCAGCCCCCGGCGCCGGTGTTACGGACGGCGTAGGCGGGGCGTGTGGTCGCTATCGTCAGCTTGCGAGCTTTGAACGGACGCCACGCTGCTTGGTCGTGATGGGCCGCTTGTGACCCAAGCCGGCATGAAGGCCCTGATGAAGGTCCGCATAAAAATCCATTCAATGCCGAAAATGCATAGTCCTAAAAATGGCTATGCGCCAATCTTCGACCGGTGAATATCCCCTCAACCCGGCCGCTGCAAAGACTGCTCGCCGGCCGAACACCAAGTCGAAGTGACGTGCTTACGGCCGATTGATTTAGGTCCGTGCGCGACGCGAACGACAGACGAAGACCACAGACGAAGACCAGGGAGACGACTCATGAAGCTGGCTCGACAAATCTGGATCTGTATTCTTGCGCTTGGCGCTGCGATTGCGGTCGCGGGTGCACCGGCGTCCGCTCAGCAGCCACTCGACGGTCGGGTTCTCTTGGCAGGAGAGCCGATTGGCGGGGCGACAGTCACTCTTTGGGGGGCGGGTCCAGACGCGCCCGCCCAGCTCGCGCAGGCGCAAACCGGCGCAGATGGCCGTTTTGCGCTTAGCGCTCCACCTGCGGTCGGAAATAACGCGACGGTTTATCTGGTCGCCAAAGGCGGCACGCCCAGAGCAGTCACGAGCCAAGGCGCCACCAATGCCATCGCACTGATGGTATTGCTCGGGAATCCCGCACCCAGAACCGTCACCGTCAACGAGCTTACCACTGTGGCCTCGGCGTTCGTTGCCGCGCAATTCATCAAGGGAGAAGCGATCTCGGGTAATCCGCTCGGACTGCGGATTGCTGCCGGGAATGTCTCGAATTTGGTTGATCCCGCGACCGGTGGGTGGGGCAAAGTGCTTTTGGACCCGCTCAATAGCACCCAGACGACGACGCTCGCGAACTTGGACACCCTCGGATCGCTCGTCACGGCGTTCGCCACGGTAGCCAACGACGATTGGCGAGCCCGCTTTCTTAAGGCTGCAACCCTCCCCGACGGAACGACGCCCAAGAACACCATTGATGCAATGGCTAGTATCGCCCGCCAGCCATGGGCTCAGCCTAAGGAAATCTTTGCGTTGTTCGACGAGGCGTATCCGCAACCCAAGGATGGGTCTCGACGAAAGGCTCCATTCGTGCCGTATCTGGCCTACGTTCCGGATGATTTCGTCCTGTCGCTTTGCTTCGCTGGAGGCGGCGTTTATTCGGCCGGCCGGCTGATGTTTGACGCCGAGGGCAATCTCTGGAGCGGACAAAACTGGATGGCCGGGTCGCAGTCGGGCGTCAACCAGAGTATCGGCGGCGGTGTGGTCAAACTTTCTCCCAACGGAACCGCTCTTTCGCCCCCGATCACCGGCTTCACCGGGATGGGGATTGACGGAGTCGGCTGGGGCACCGCCGTGACGAAAGACAAGGTGTGGGCCACAAGCTTCGACGGGAAGATCCTCGTACTGGATTTCGACGGTCGTCCCATCGGTACAGAGAACGACTTCCCGTTCAAAGAAAAATTTCTCGGCCTGATGGGCATCGGGGTCGCCGCGAATGGAGACGTCTGGATAGCCGACGGGTCGGACAATCAGTTGCTGTACTTTCCTGGCGGACGAGTGAAGGACGGCCGGATCGTAAAAGTCGCCGGACTGAAGTCTCCCTTCGACATCGTTATCGATGCCCAAAATCGCGTTTGGGTCAGCAACTCCCAGTCGGACAAGGTCGTGCGGTTCCCCGCGGACGATCCCTCCAAAGCGGAGTCATTCCGCGCCGGGATCGGTGTTCGCGCGCTCGCGCTCGACTCGAAGGGCAACGTGTGGGTCGCGAGTAATATGTCGCTCGACTTTCCGCCGCCCGTCATTCCGGATGGCGCGTCGATCATGGAGCAGTTCAAGATTGCCGCCGGACATATGCTCAAGGTCCTCGAAAGCAATCCCACTATGGTCACCGGCGTAGTCAATATGATCCGCCCCGATGGCTCTCAGCCTGCTTCGACCGGTTTCACCGGTGACAAGGCAGTCAGCGTGCCCTGGGGCTTGAATATCGACGGCAATGACGACGTATGGATCGGCAACTTCTGGGGCCGTGGGTTGGTGCTGATGGCTGGAGACAACACGAAGGGCCATCCGGCAGGCACAAAGACGGGTGATGTCATCCACGTTTTCAAAGGCGGCAGCATCCAGATGCTGACCGACGCGTCGATCGACGCGGCCGGCAATGTTTGGGCGGCAAACAACTGGAACGACCTCAACGGCGCTGCCTCACCCAATCCCGTTCGCTCGACTTCGACGTGGGGTGGAGGTTTGGGCATCACCGTCATTTACGGAGTGGCAGCTCCCGTGCAACCGCCACGCATGGGAATGATGCGTAAGCCATAACTGTCGTGATTGCTTGCCGCGCAAGAGTCAGGTCGCGGAGGTTGCCCTATCGTCAAGGAGTGTGAAGGTGAGTAGAAAACTTTGGCTTGGACTGCTGGCATCAGTTGCCGGAGTTACGATTGCCGCCGCGCCGGCGTTTGCACAGAAGAAGCCCAATATCGTTGTGCTGATGACCGACGACACCGGTTGGAACGATTTCGGCGCCTACACTGGCGGCGGGGCGGCTCTTGGTCACCCGACGCCGAATATAGACCGTGTCGCAAAGGAGGGCGCTCTGTTTACGTGCTGGTACGGCCAAGCCAGTTGCACAGCCGGCCGCTCTTCGTTCATGACAGGGCGCATTCCGATTCGCTCGGCATTGTCGGTGGTCGTTGTTCCCAGCGACCGCAATGGCCTGAAGAAAGAGACACCGACGATCGGCGAGTTTTACCAGAAGAACGGTTACTCGACCTTCTACTCGGGCAAATGGCATCTTGGTGACGCGCCCGAGTTCTATCCGACCGAGCACGGCTTCGACGAGATGCAACACTTTGCTGCCTATTATCCGGGTGTTTACGCCTACAGCGACACGTCACCTGACGCGCACCCGTGGTTTCCGAAATACAACCCACAATATTGGGCGATGTATCGGAAAGCCGTGAATCTTTACGAGTGGTCCGGCACAGCTGGCAAGCCCGCGGTGAAGGGCGACGAGATCACGCTGAGCAACCTTTCCGAATTTGATGTTCGCCAGACCGAGACGGCGATCGACTATATCAAGCAGCACGCCAAGGACAGCAAGCCGTTCTTCATGGACATCAACTTCATGAAAATGCATCAGCCCAACAGGCCGAGCAAGGCATTCGTCGGCAAGTCTCACCTCGGCAACTATTCGGACGCGATGATGGAGCTCGACTCAGATGTCGGCCGGATTATGGACACGATCCGGGCCGAGGCGCCGGATACGATCGTCATCATCACAGCCGACAACGGCGCCTGGCAGGACGCCTGGCCCGACGCCGGGACCCATCCGTTCCGCGGCGAAAAAGGATCACCATTCGAGGCCGGGTGGCGCGTTCCCGGTATCATGTGGTCGCCGGGCAAGATTCCGGCAGGGATCGTTTTGACTGAAATGATGTCGCATATGGACGTGTGGCCCACAACCGCGGCGATGGTCGGGCTAAAGTCTCCGACAAAGGGCGAGACGACAGATAACAACGGAAAGCCGATCTATTTCGACGGTATTGACAACAGCGCCTATGTGACGGGCAAAGCGGAACATTCGGCGCGCGATTCTTGGATCTATATCGACGGCGAGAACTTCAACGGCGTTCGCGCGGACATCGGCGGCGACCCGGATGCTACTTGGCTGAGGATCGCGTGGAAGATGGTCTATACCTCCAAGGATACTTGGATGGGCCCGGAATTGAACATGGGCGCGGTTCCTTCGATCTACAATTTGACCATGGACCCGTTCGAGAAATACGACATGACCTTCAATGGCGCGACGCCAACGCGCAACCCGACGTCCTCTCCGGGTCGTTACGCAGGCATGGATAATGGTTGGGCCGCATCGCTGTTGGACTTGCCGCTCCAGGAATTCAACAGGTCCATCGTAAAATATCCGAACATCAAGCGCTTCCCGGGAGGAGCCTCGACTGATCTCCTGCCGAACTTGCAAAATCCGGAAAATCCTGTGCCAGCGCTTGATGGGAACAACCCGACAAGACAGCTCAAGATGCAAGGGGATTAGAAGCCGTGGTTCGGACCAGGCGGTTGCTTCCATCTGGTCCTTCCATTGGTGACGCAATCAGAATCGGCGTGCGTCAGGATCATCTGATCCCGGCAAGGATAGCGTGGTTCGGCTTCCGAAGGCGGAGAGCTATTCGGGCGGAGCACAACCGGCAGGTATTCCCATGAAGGGTTTGGATATCTTCATCATCAACACGATCAAACCATTTCTCATCGTGTTCGGCATTGCTACCGGCCTGTCATTGCCGTTCGCCATCGACATCCACCTTCTGACGCCGATGTTTGGCGGCCTCGTCGACTATACGCCTTCCAGCGTGCCAGCCCTGCGGCACTGGGGCATCATGGTCTTCGGGATCGGAGTGCTGATGGTGGTCGCTGCCTTTCGCCCATGGCTGCGCTTCGAGACCATGGTATTCAGCGCCATCGAGAAAGCTTTCATGGTCTTCTTGTGCATCAGCAATTTTGGGCAGCAGCCATGGGCCAAGGGCTACCTGCTTCCCTTTCTGCTCGACTCGACCATCGTCGCGTACAGCATATTGTTTTTCATCAGCAGCCAAGGGCGTCCGGAGTCGTGGTCGAGAAGCAAGATGATTGATCGATAGTCATGGCTGAGATCAACATGACCGAATCGATCATCTTGTCCTGATCACCTCGACTGGACCTTGGCGCGACGACGGGCGATCAGGAAAATCTTCGTAGTCAACTGGCGGACTTCTCAAGGTCTCCGAAGGCATTTCACCAAACAACGTTCGATAGGCGACCGAGAAGCGACCCAGCTCCCAAAAGCCGTGATCGGTGGCAATTCGGGTTACCGTTGTCGTCGAAGGAATCCCTTGCACCAGCGCGCGACGGGCAAGGTGCATTCTCCGCAAATTGAGGTAGCGGACAGGGCCCATTCCGACGTGCTCTTCACAGGCGAATCGCAGAGTTCTTTCTGCTACGCCGACGGCCGCGCATACGTCGGTCAGATACAGGGGCTTGTTTGGGTTCGCTTCCAGGAACTCTTCGAAGCGCGCGACGACGGTTTCATAGCGAAGATTGCGGCTGTTGGGCGTTGATATAATGCTGTCGGTCAAACATCTGATCAACACGTGAACAGATTGCTGTTCAAATGCCCGAACAAGTTCCGGAAGTTCGAAAAAGTTTGGCGTGGTCTTGGCAATGTGTTCTGCCGTCTCATGGAGCGCCAGCAATCGCCTCACGAGGTCTGGCCTTGGCCGAATGACGTGTTTGGTGCGCTCAATATCAAATTCGCGACCTGCTATCGCCTTGCTCGCCCTTACTAGTTCTTCCGGCGCAAGAGAAATACATCCGAGGTGGAAATCTCCCGTGGTCCTCATGTGCTGTACTTCGTAGTCTTCCGAGATCAATTCACCTTGCGACAACAATCGGCCGCAGTGATACACCTCTGGCTGAGCTTCCGAGAGAAAGGTGAATACCTTGCGGCCGGGCCGCACCGTCCCTTTGTGGACACGTGGCAATTGTTCATGAAATCGCTGCATCCACAATTCGTTCATCACGATTTGCGTCACCTGGCCTCGAAATTCTCCCTTGGCGGTGGGAAATATTCGCATGTCGGAGGCACGAACGTTCGTCTGATACGGGAACGGATCGGTAAAGCTGAGAACTTTGCTCCAAGCCATTTTCCAATCTCCACTCAGCAATTACTAGGTGCGACGGTCGGATCGAGCGCCTGTCCCAGGAAACAAAAATCGACGAGAACTATGCAACGGTAGCAAAATAGAAGTTAGAAGAATCTGCCGCATTTGCATAGCTCCCGGTTGCGTCAGTGTGACAAGCTAATCCCGCGGGACACAAACAATGATCCGGGAACGCCTCGGGCCGGCATCGGTTGGGAACGACCAACTCGAATGCTTTGAGGGCCGCTATGCAAGAGGAACACCTGACCATCGACCAGTGCGACGAACTCGCGAAAGCCCTGCGTGAAGATGCCGCTCGCTTACCGCATGGACCGGAAAGGGAAAACCTTTTGCAATTGGCGAAGGGTTACCACGCCCTTGCAAACATGAAAAAAATGGTTCTTGCTGCGATGAATTGACTGTGTCCAATGGCCGATGATGTCGGTTACGGCGCGTTGTCGACATCGAGCGACTCGGCTTCAGCGTCGTCTTCTGCGCGCATAGCGGGCGCGACATTTCCAGAAGCACGCGTCCTCGCGCTTTCGCGCCCCGGACGCAGCGCAGCGTTTCTTCAGCGGTGCGCTGCAGAGCCGGGGCCCACGTCTCCTGCATCGTGTTGTGTTGCTTTCTGGATCCCGGCTCGGCGCAGCAGCGTTTCACGCTGCAGCGCGTCCGGGACACGGGAGAGAACGTGCGGGGCGCAGTCGCAGCCCTCGCGCCAACGCCGGGCGTCTGGTTGCCGGCCGCCTTTCCGGAAGCTTTCCGAAATGTGAAAGCGCTTGCATCAGCGCAGACACGGAGAGAGGCACAAATAAAAACGGGGCCCGAAAGGGCCCCGCAAAACTCAGCAGCGTTTAGCCGATCTTACTTGATCTTGGCTTCGCGGAATTCGACGTGCTTGCGCGCGACGGGATCGTACTTCTTCTTGACGATCTTGTCGGTCATGGTGCGCGAATTCTTCTTGGCGACGTAGTAGAAGCCGGTGTCGGCCGAGGACACGAGCTTGACCTTGATGGTGACCGCTTTGGCCATGTTCTGAACCTCAACAATAAGGGAATCTGGAGCCGGCCAAACGGCCCGCGTTGGGCGGCAACCTAGCCAGAAACCGCCTGATGTCAAGATTTTACGGGTCGAAAAGCACTCAAATCGGCCCGATCACCCCTCGAAGAAGCGGTTTTTCGGCCGCGGCAGGCCCAGATTCTCCCTCAAGGTGGGCCCTTCATACTCTTTGCGGAAAATCCCGCGCCGCTGCAGCTCCGGCACGACCTTGTCGACGAAGTCGTCGAGGCCGGCGGGCAGGAACGGGAACATGATGTTGAAGCCGTCCGAGCCGCGCCCGACCAGCCATTCCTCCATCTGGTCGGCGATGGTTTTTGCGGTGCCGACGAAGGACAGCCCGCCATAGCCGCCGACGCGCTGGGCGAGCTGGCGCACCGTGAGCTTGTCGCGCGCGGCGAGGTCGACCATGCGCTGCCGGCCGCTCTTGCTGGCATTGGTCTCGGGGATTTCGGGCAGCGGTCCATCGGGATCGAAGCCGGAGGCATCGGTGCCGAGGATGACGGACAGCGAGGCGATGGCGCTGTCGTAGTGCACGCGGCTGTCTAGCAACGCACGCTTCTCCTTGGCCTCGTCGACGCTGTCGCCAACCACCACGAAGGCGCCTGGCAGGATTTTCAGATGCTCGGGGTCGCGGCCGATCTTCTCCATGCGGCCCTTGATGTCGGCATAGAGCTTTTGGCTGTCGGCGAGGCTGCCGCCGCCGGTGAACACGGCCTCCGCTGTCTCGGCCGCAAGCTGCCTGCCGTCTTCCGATGCGCCGGCCTGCACGATCAGCGGCCAGCCCTGCACGGGGCGGGCGATGTTGAGCGGCCCGCGCACCTTCAGATATTTGCCGTTGTGATCGAGCACATGCATCTTCGCGGGATCGACGAACACGCCGCTTTCGACGTCGCGCACGAAGGCGTCGTCGGCGAAGGAATCCCAGAGGCCGGTGACGACGTCGTAGAACTCGCGGGCGCGCTTGTAGCGCTCGGCGTGCTCCATGTGGTCGTCGAGGCCGAAATTCAGCGCGGCATCCGGATTCGAGGTGGTGACGATATTCCAGCCCGCACGTCCGCCGCTGAGATGGTCGAGCGAGGCGAAACGCCGTGCCACGTGATAGGGCTCGTCAAAGGTGGTCGAGCCGGTCGCGATCAGGCCGATGCGCTCGGTGACGGCGGAGAGCGCCGACAGCAGCGTGAACGGCTCGAACGAGGTCACGGTGTGGCTGCGCTTGAGCGCGTTGACCGGCATGTTCAGCACGGCGAGGTGATCGGCCATGAAGAAGGCGTCGAACTTGCCGGCCTCGAGCTTCCTGATCAGCGTCTTGATGTGGCCGAAATTGAAATTGGCGTCCGGCCAGGCCCCGGGATAGCGCCAGGCGCCAGTGTGGATGCTGATCGGGCGCATGAACGCGCCAAGCTTGAGTTGCCGTTGTGCCATCGCCCCGTATCCGTTCGTTGTGTGGTTGGAGAAGACATAGGCACGCCGGGGAACTCCGCCATTGGTAAGAGCGGGAAGATTTTTTTGTTTTTCGCGACGCACTCAGCACAATTCCGTCATTCCGGGGCGCGAGTCTGGAACGACGGCGAGGGGCTATCGAACCGATCCGCCGCTCGCTCCGACCAAGCCATGACTTCGGCTCGTGAGGAGGCCTTCAATGGCAGACGCTATGACCGTGGACGGCAGTATCGTCCGCATCGACCGGCCCATGCCCTGGGTCGGGCGGCTGCTGTCGTTGCCGCTGCTGGCGGCGAGCGGCTATCTGCTGTGGAATGTCGCGCTCGGCCTGCGCCAGGATTTTGCCGGCTTCGGAAGGCTCGCCGATGATCTCGTGCCGGTGCTGGTGTTCACGGGGCTCGGGCTGCTCGTCGGGATTCCCGGAATCATCCTGTTGACGTTCCGCTATTTCGTCGTGCTGAACGAGACGCTGCGCCAGATCGTCATCACCAGGCAGTTCGGCCCGCTGAACATTCGCAAGCATCGCGATCTCGCCGACTATCATTTCATTGGCATCACCGACGACTACGATCCGCAAGCGACGACGTACGACGTCAATCTGTGCGGCAACAAGGGCACTGAGCCGATCGCGCTGATGAGCTTCACCAAGCGCGAGGAAGCCAGCCAGCTCGCCAACGAGCTCGGGCGAGCGCTGAACCTTCCCGCGCGCGACTATGTCGGCACCGAGCCGGATGCGGACGAGTAGTCAGCTCAAAATATCCTTCTGCATCTTGCCGCCGTAGAAATGGAAGAACGGCACCGGCGCATCGTGACGGAGCGGGCCGGTAGCAAGGCGCGTGTGGAGTTCGTTGAGTACATTGCGGGTCATCGGATGCAGATCGGCGAGCGGCTTTGAGCCGAGCTCGACCCAGACCAGCTCGACAAGTTCGGCATCCGCATGGATCACGCCTTCGACGTGATGGGTGATCGCGGAGGCGTCCGCCGTGAAGAAGCGCGTGTCGAACCGCTTGACGCGGCCTGGCGGGGTGATCGCGCGCGCGATCAGGAACAGGCTGGAGGGATCGGGCAACAGGCCAGCATCCGCGAACGGCTTCCAGGCACCTTCGAGTTTGGCTTTGCCCTCGAACTTGTCTTGAATCTTGCGCCCGAGGCAGAGGCCGGTCTCCTCACAGGCTTCGCGGATCGCGGCAATGGCGAGCGACTTCGCACGCGAGGCCGGGGTCTTCGGGCTGCCCTTGGCGAGATTGGCTTCGAGCTCGGCGGTGATCGGCGCCGCGCACGGCACGCGATAATCGTCCTTGTCGACGCGGCCGCCGGGGAAGACGAACTTTCCGGGCATGAACACCACCTTGTCGTGGCGTTTGCCGACCAGGACTTTTGGAACGGCGCCGCTGCGATCGACCAGGATCAGTGTGGCCGCATCCCGGGGACGGAAATAGGGATGGTGGTCGGCTTCCTTGCCCTCGTGGATCTTTGCCTTCTCGGCTGTCTGCGACGTATCCGTCATGTCCTCACCCAAACCGCTTCTTGTTTATTTTGCTTACACCGGCGGAATACCATCCTGTGGGTTCTCGTCAAACCCGTGCATACGCAGAGCCCATTGCAATCCGACCACGGCGCCCTTGACCGGCTGCAGCAGTGCGAGCGAGGCGACGAAGGTGAAGGGCAGATAGGCCGCGAAGCTGATCCAGACCGGCGTGGTGTAGTTGGTCTCGATCCACAAAATAGTCGGCACCACGATGTGGCCGACGATGACGATGACGAGATAGGCGGGCAGATCGTCGGCGCGATGCGGCGTGAAATCGAGGCCGCATCTGGAGCAATTGTCCGCGGTCTTCAGGAAGGCGCGGAACAGCTTTCCTTCGCCGCAGCGCGGGCAGCGGCCGCGAAAGCCGCGTTTCATGGCAGTCCAGACGTCGCGCTTCTCGACGAGGCCGGTCCCGCGGGTCCAGATTTTTGGGGCTGTGCTTGTTGTCACCACGCCTTGCCCTTCTGTCCTTTGCCTTTTCCCTTGGCCTTTTTGCCCCTACCGGGCTTCTTCTGCTTCTCCGGCTTGCCTTTCTTGGCTGGACTACGCCCGGGATGCGCCTTGAACGAGGGGCGGCGTTGCGGACCAGATGACCTGCGGTGCCGTGGCGCGGTTTCGCCCGTGGAGGACAGCAGCTCGAAGCGTAACGCGCCTGCGATGGGTGCTGCTTCGATCAGGCGGACGTCGACGACGTCACCGAGCTGATGCATGGTGCCGCTGCGCGTGCCGACGAGCGCGTGACGGCCTTCGTCATAGTTGAAATATTCCGCGCCGAGGGATCGGATCGGGATCAGGCCGTCGGCGCCGGTCTCGGCCAGCTTGACGAACAGGCCGGCGCGCGTGACGCCGGAGACGCGGCCCTGAAAACTCGAGCCGATGCGGTCGGCGAGGTGATGGGCGATCAGGCGGTCGACGGTCTCGCGCTCCGCCTTCATCGCGCGGCGCTCGGTCACCGAGATGTGGGCGGCGACCTCGCCGAGAGTTTCCGGCGTCTCGCTGTCGGGCAACGCGCCGTCGCCGAGGCCTAGCGCGCGGACCAGGGCGCGGTGCACGACGAGGTCGGCATAGCGGCGGATCGGCGAGGTGAAATGTGCATAGCGGCGCAGGTTCAGGCCGAAATGACCGTAGTTCTCTGAGGAATATTCCGCCTGCGCCTGGGCGCGCAGCACGACTTCGCTCACCAGCGGAAAGTGGTCGTGGCCTTCGAGCTGCGCCAGCACGCGGTTGAACAGAGCGGGGCGCAGCGCGCCACCTTTCGCGAAGGGAACGTCGAGTGTCTGCAAAAACTCCGCGAGCGCGTGGACCTTCTCCAGCGTCGGTTCGTCATGCACGCGGTAGATCAGCGGCAGCGACTTCTTCTCGAGCATCTCCGCCGCCGCGACGTTGGCGAGGATCATGAACTCCTCGATCAGCTTGTGCGCGTCGAGCCGGTCAGGCACGACGACGCGGTCGACCGTGCCGTCGCTGTTCAGCAGGATCTTGCGCTCGGGCAGATCGAGATTGAGCGGATCGCGTTCGTCGCGCGCGTGCTTGACGCAGGCATAGGCGGCATAGAGCGGTTTCAGGATCGGATCGAGCAGGGGGCCTGTGGTGTCGTCGGGCCGGCCGTCGATCGCGGCCTGCGTCTGCGCGTAACTCAGCTTCGCTGCCGAACGCATCAGGATGCGGTGGAACGTATGCGAGCGCTTGCGGCCGTCGGGGCCGATCACCATCCGCACCGCGAGCGCGCCGCGCGGCTCGCCCGGCACCAGCGAGCAGAGATTGTTGGAGATGCGCTCAGGCAGCATCGGCACGACGCGGTCGGGGAAATAGACCGAGTTGCCGCGGTCGAGCGCGTCGCGATCGAGCGCGGTGCCCGGCTGGACGTAGAAGCTCACATCGGCGATGGCGACGTTGACGATGAAGCCGCCTCTGTTGTGGGGATCGTCATCCGGCTGCGCATGCACCGCGTCGTCGTGATCTTTCGCGTCCGGCGGATCGATGGTGACGAGCGGGACGTCGCGCCAGTCCTCGCGGCCTTTCAGGTTGGCCGGCTCAGCCGCTTCGGCTTCGCGCTCTGCCGCGGGGCGGAATTGCAGCGGAATGTCGTGCGCGTAGATCGCGATCAGGCTGATCGCCTTCTCCGACTTGACCGAGCCGAGCTTCTCCTTGATGCGGCCTGATGCCAGGCCGAAGCCGCGCGAGCGGATGATGTCGACGCTGACGAGATCGCCGTCCTGCGCGCCGTGCATCTCGGTCGGGGCGATGTTCAGCTCGCGGTCGGCGGACTTCTTGTCGACCGGAATGATCCGTCCGCCGCCTTCGGCCAGGCTGCGGAAGACGCCGAGGATGCGGGTCTTGGTCTTGTCGAAGACCTTGATGATGTGGCCGCGATAGGCCGGGCCTTCGGTCTCATCGGAGCGCTCGACGCGCAGCAGCGCGCGATCGCCGACGCCGGCCGCGGTGCCAGGCTTTGGCCGGCGCGGCATTGTGATGAGGATCTTTGGCGGTTCGCCGCCTTCGACCTCGTCCCATTCGGTGGGGGAGGCGACCAGCTCGCCGTCAGCGTCGCGGCCGGTGATGTCGGCGACCAGCGTCGGCGGCAGGCTGTCGGGCTCGGAGATGGTGTGGCGTTTTTTCTTGACGAGACCGTCGTCGGCGAGCTCGCGCAGCATGCGCTTGAGCTCGACGCGATCGGCGTTCTTCAGGCCGAACTCGCGCGCAATTTCGCGGGTTCCGACCTTTCCGGGATTTGCCTTGATGAAGGCGACGATGGCGTTCCGGTCGGGAAAGCCACGGTCATTGTTACGTTTCACTTAGCCTCTAATTGGTGCCGGCGCTCTTCTTGGCCGGAGCTTTGGCGCCAGCTGCCTTGGTCGGCGACGTCTTGATGGCCGAAGTCTTGGCCGACGACGACACGGCGGCGCGCGCCTTGCTGGTGGATTCGGATTTGGGTTTGGCCGCCTTCTTCGCGGCCGGCTTTTTGGTTTTTGGCGCGGCGTCATCGCCGGCCGCGGCCTTCTTGGCCTTGGTCTTGGCCTTGGCCGGCTTCGCCGTCTTCTTCGGTTTCTTGCCGCCACCCTTGGCCGCGCGTTCGTCGATCAGCGCGATCGCCTGCGGCAGCGTGATGGCGTCTTTCTCGATGTCGCTCGGGATCGTCGCGTTGACGCCGCCGGCTGTGACATAGGCGCCGTAGCGGCCGCCCTTCACCGTGACGGTGCCGAGGGTGGGATGATCGCCGATCGCCTTGCCGGGATCGGCGCCGAAGCGGCGGCTCGGGCCCTTGGCGATCTTCTCCGCGATCAGCGTGACGGCGCGGTTGATGCCGATGTCGAACACCTCGTCGCCGGCCTCCAGGCTAGCATAGGTTTTCTCGTGCTTCACGAACGGCCCGAAGCGGCCGAGACCGGCCGTGATCGGCTCACCGGTCTCCGGATGCTTGCCGATCTCGCGCGGCAGCGACAGCAATTTGAGCGCAAGCTCAAGCTCGACATCGCCGGGCGAGGTGCCGTTCGGAATGCCTGCGCGCTTCGGCTTCTCGCCTTCGGCATAATCCTTGGCCTCGCCGAGCTGGATGTAGGGCCCGAACCGCCCCGCCTTGACCCAGACATCACGACCAGTATCAGGATCCTGGCCAAGCGAACGGTCGGCGGTCGCCTCGCCGTCAGCGGCAAGCTGACGGGTGTAGCGGCATTCCGGATAGTTCGAGCAGCCGACGAAGGCGCCGAACTTGCCGGCCTTGAGGTTGAGCCGGCCGTTGCCGCAGCTCGGACACTGCCTGATGTCGCCGCCATCCGTGCGCGGCGGATAGATGTGCTGTCCCAGCACCTCGTCGAGCACGTCGAGCACCTGCGCGACGCGCAGATCCTTGATCTCGTCGACGGCGCCGATAAAGCCGGTCCAGAAATCCTTCAGCACCTGCTGCCAGGAGATCTCGTTGTTGGAGACGCGGTCGAGCTGCTCTTCCAGATTGGCAGTGAAGTCGTATTCGACATAGCGGGCGAAGAAGCTTTCGAGGAATGCGACCACGACGCGGCCCTTGTCCTCGCCGTGCAGGCGCTTCTTCTCCAGCTTGACGTAACCGCGGTCCTTCAGGACCTGGAGGATCGAGGCATAGGTCGAGGGTCGGCCGATGCCGAGCTCTTCCATGCGCTTGACCAGCGAGGCCTCGGAGAATCGCGGCGGCGGCTCGGTGAAGTGCTGGGTGACGGCGAGCGACTGCCGCTTCAGTGCGTCGTTCGGGCTCATCGCGGGCAGGCGGCGGGAGTCCTCGTCCTCCTCGTCGTCGCGGCCTTCCTGATAGAGTGCGAGGAAACCGTCGAACTTCACCACCTGGCCGGTCGCGCGCAGGTCCAGCGTGCGGCCGCCGGCTTTCGCCGTGATGTCGACCGTGGTGCGCTCGAGTTCCGCCGATTCCATCTGGCTCGCAATGGTGCGCTTCCAGATCAGCTCGTAGAGTCTCGCCTGATCGGCATCGAGCCTGCGGCTCATGCTGTCGGGGCGGCGGGACATGTCGGTCGGGCGGATTGCTTCGTGCGCTTCCTGGGCGTTCTTGGCCTTGGCCTGGTACTGGCGCGGCGCGTCGGGCACGTAGGCGTTGCCGTAATCCTCGCCGATCACCTTGCGCGCCTGGGTGATCGCGGACGGATCGATCTGCACGCCGTCGGTACGCATATAAGTAATGAGTCCGGTGGTCTCGCCGCCGATGTCGATGCCCTCATAAAGCCGCTGCGCGATGCGCATCGTGTGCGCCGGCGCAAAGCCGTATTTGCGGCTGGCTTCCTGCTGCAGCGTCGAGGTGGTGAAGGGCGCCTGCGGATTGCGCCGGGCCGGCTTGGCGTCGACGGAGGTGACGGCAAAGGCCGCCGTTTCCAGTGCCTTCTTGAAGTCTTCCGCTTCCGCGCCGGTGCCGATGTCGAGACGCTGGATCTTCTTGCCGTCGGCGCCAATGAGACGCGCCTCGAAGGCATCGCCGCGCGGTGTCAGCAGGGTCGCGATCAGCGACCAGTATTCGCGCGCGACAAACTTCTCGATCTCCAGTTCACGATCGCAGACCAGCCGCAGCGCCACCGACTGCACGCGGCCGGCCGAGCGGGCGCCCGGCAGCTTGCGCCACAGCACGGGGGAGAGGGTGAATCCGACCAGATAGTCGAGCGCGCGGCGCGCCATATAGGCGTCGACCAGCGCACCGTCGATCTGGCGCGGATTCTTCATCGCGTCCGTGACCGCCTGCTTGGTGATGGCGTTGAACACCACGCGCTCGATCTTGTGGTCTTTCAGCGCGCGTTTCTCTTTCAGCACCTCCAGCACGTGCCAGGAGATGGCCTCGCCCTCGCGATCAGGGTCGGTCGCGAGAATCAGGCGGTCAGCGCCCTTCAGGGATTTTGCGATGTCGTTGAGCCGGCCGGCCGCCTTGGGGTCGATCTCCCAGATCATCTTGAAATTGGCATCGGGATCGACGGAGCCGTTCTTCGCAGGCAAGTCCCGGACATGGCCGAACGAGGCCAAAACCTCGTAGGACGAGCCCAGATACTTGTTGATCGTCTTGGCTTTCGCCGGCGACTCCACAATGACGATATTCATGTAGTTCCAGTAACTTACGGGGAAATTTGGGGCCGAATTCGATGAGATTCGGGTCGGCCGTTTCGTCCCGAACATGGGTGGTGTGACCCTCGCTGTCAAATCGAGGGCTGTTGAAAGCCATCCCGATGGGAAAAGTTTCATATCGAGAAAGTTGCAAAATACAACCTTTGAGTTGCGTTCAATGTCGGCGTAATCTTTCTGCGGGGATATGGATTCGGGTGGGGTCTGGTGGCTAGGCCAGGAAAGAAACGGGCGCGCGCCGTATCAGGCGCGCTGGGAGGCTCGCGTCACGAGGAACCGGGCGAGGGCGGCGTCGAGGAGGCGGTAGCCTTCATCACCGAGCAGGTCGGCGCATTGCGCAAGCTCGCCGAGCGGCACAAGCTCGACGTGCTGCATTATCTCCTGGGGATGACCAAGCTGGAAGCCGACGAGCATCTGCGGCTGCGGAGCAAGCGCAAGCTGTCGTGAGGGCACCGGGCAGTATCAGACCTGTCATCCTGAGGTGTGAGCG
Organism: Bradyrhizobium sp. LB8.2; assembly: GCF_040548035.1. NCBI lineage: Bacteria > Pseudomonadati > Pseudomonadota > Alphaproteobacteria > Hyphomicrobiales > Nitrobacteraceae > Bradyrhizobium > Bradyrhizobium sp. LB8.2. The sequence goes on from NZ_JBEPQV010000031.1 coordinate 29,541, forward strand.
GCGCGATGCATGGCATCGCGCCGGGAGCCTCGAAGGATGAGCGGCTGGGATGCAGCCGGGCTGTCATCCTTCGAGGCTCGCCCTGCTTTGCAGGACGAGCACCTCAGCATGACGGTCAACGATCTGAGCGCGCTGCAGCCGACCGCCGCCGCGGCGCCGGCCGCGGCTTCAGCATCGTATCCGTGGGACTGAGCAGCCGCCCGTCCTCGGCGCGCATTTCGAGCTTCTTCACCGGGCGGCCCTTCTCGCGATCGACCAGAATCGTCGCGATCTCCTCCGGGTGATCGTCGAATTCCTCGCTCCATTGCCGCAGCGCCACCAGGATCGGGAAGGTGCCGCGGCCCTTCTCCGTCAGCACATACTCCTGATACGCGCTGCCGTCGGAAGCGGGGGCGGTTGCCAGAATGCCGTGGTCGACCAGCACACGCAGGCGCGCGGACAAAATGTTCTTGGCCATGCCGAGCTTGTTTTGAAACTGGCCGAAGCGGCGCAGGCCGAACCGCGCCTCGCGGATGATCAGCAGCGACCACCAGTCGCCGATTGCGTCCAGTGATCGCGCAATCGGGCAGGCATCGCCCTCGAAGCTCGTTCGTTTCACCATCGTCTTCGTTCCGTCGTGCCGTGCGTTTTGACATCAGTCACGCGCTTGTGTGGTCGCATCATAAAACCATAGGCCCTAGATGGCAATCTAGTTTTATGATGCGACCACTGGAGGCGAGCGTGAGACTGAAGAACAAGACGGCCCTGATCACCGGCGGCAACAGCGGCATTGGATTGGCAACGGCGAAACTTTTCGTGGCCGAGGGCGCCAAGGTGGTGATCACCGGGCGCAACAAGGAGACGCTGGAGGCGGCGGCGAAAGAGCTTGGCCCGAACGCGCTCGCGCTCGCTGCCGACGCCACTGACATCGCCGCGACGGAAGCTGCAATCAAGAAGGGCGCCGAAAAATTCGGCAAGTTCGACATCGTGTTCGCCAATGCCGGGATCGCCGGCGGCACGCCGCTCGGTTCGTCGACGCTGGAGGTCTTCGAGAAGGTCATCCGCACGAACCTCACCGGCGTGTTCTTCACCGTTCAGTCGGCGCTGCCCTATCTCAACGATAATGCCTCGATCGTCCTCAACGGCTCGGTGATCTCCGTGCTCGGCATTCCCGGCTACTCGGCTTACGGGGCTGCGAAGGCGGGCGTGCGCGCGATGGCGCGGATCATGGCATCAGAACTGTCGCCGCGCGGCATCCGCGTCAACGTTGTCGCGCCCGGCGCGACCCGTACGCCGATCTGGGGACCTGCGACCGCGACACCCGAAGCCGAGAAGGCGTTCGAGAAGCGGATCTCGCTGTCGACGCCGCTCGGCCGCATTGGTGAAACAGATCACGTTGCGAAGACGGTGCTGTTCCTCGCCTCCGATGATTCCGCGCATGTGCAGGGCCAGGAGATATTCGTCGACGGTGGCGCGGTCGCTTCTCCGAGCGGCGCGCCGATCTATCGCGGCTGATCAATCTTTGCGAAAATTGAATCGGTCGGCGCCGCGGCAAGCGGTTGCGCCGGCCGGTTCCCTCGTCCTGCGAGACGTTTTTTTCTGAACCTTGCGTGAGGCGTTGAACCTTCGCTTGCGCTGCAAGGACACTTTTTACGGGCAGGGTCACAAGACTCATTTTCAAGGGAACCCGATATGCCGAAGGCAGCTCGCATTTCATCGTCGATTTCAGCACCGCGTATTTACGCCGAACGTTCCGCCATTCCCGCCAAGCGGTCCGACACCTCCGAGTTCATCGGGGTGGCTCTTTTCGCCGGCATCGGTCTGTTCGTTTCGCTCGTCGCCGTCATTCTCGGCGTTCAGGGCGCGTGGTTTTAATTTCGTCGAACTCGCAGCCGCCGCCGGAGTCCGGCAGCGGCTGGTGTCGGCGTAAGCTTTACGCCGCGCGCAAGCTGGTGGCCGCCTCAAGTGCGCCAGCCACCGCTTTCTCGCGGTGATCCGGACCAACCTGAATGCCGTCGGCGAAAATGAACTCGGGGCTGGTGATGCCGATGAAGCCGAACACCCAGCGCAGATAGGTTTCGAGATGCTCACCGAGCGCGGCAGGGCCGTAATAGCCGCCGCGCGAGATAGCCACGATCACGCGCTTGTCGCCCGCAAGACCCTGCGGTCCGTTCGCCCCGTAGCTGAACGTCTTCCCCGCCACCAGGACCCGGTCGATCCAGGCCTTGAGCTGGCTGGGAATGGTGAAATTGTACATGGGCGCGCCGATCACGACGATGTCGGCAGCCAGGAACTCGTCCAGCACCGCCGCGCTCGCGGCAAGATCGGGTCCGAGCTCCGCCGGCGCAGGTGCGCCTTGCGCGGCGGCGAGGTGCGAGCCGGAGAGGTGGGCGAGCGGGGTCTGGGTCAGGTCGCGATAGACGATGTCGAGCGACGATGTCGACTGCCGGAGCCGGTCGACGATAGCGGCGGAGACCTGCCGGGAGACGGAGTGGGGGCCGAGCACGCTGGAGTCGAGATGGAGGAGTTTCATTTGGGGTCACCCTGGTATATGTTTGTAACCAGAGCTACATGAGTGACTATCGAAACCCCCGCAAGAACGCACTTTTTTGAGCCATGGGCACATCCCTGAAACCTGCACACATTGATTTGCCTGCCTCACCGAGGCCGGATCCCAACCATGCGGACTGCCGCGGGGTCGCCTCCGTGCTGTCCCGCGTCGGCGACAAATGGAGCGTGTTCGTGATCATGATGCTCGGGGGCGGGCCGAGGCGCTTCAATGAGCTCAAGCGCATGATCAACGGCATCTCGCAGCGGATGCTGACCTTGACGCTGCGCGGGCTGGAGCGCGACGGCCTCGTCACGCGCACGATCTTTCCGACCATTCCGCCGCGCGTGGACTACGAGCTGACCGATCTCGGCCGCGGGCTGTCGCAGCCCGTCGAGGCACTCGGCAAATGGGCGATGGACCATCTGGCGCAAATCGAGGCTGCAAGGACGCGTTTCGATCAGCGCAACGGAACCTAAAGCAGCGACACCAGACCACCGCCGTGACGCTCGAGCCGGCCGGCGAGCTCCAGCTCCAGGAGCACGATGCGCACGATCGCGGGCGAGGCGCCCGACATCCGTACGAGATCGTCGATCGTGACAGGCGTGGGGCCGAGCAGGCCGGTGATCTGGTCGCGGTCGTGCCCTTGCGGATCGCTCTCGAACGGCTCGCTGTCGGGTTCTCTCGCCGGATGCATCAGCGGCCGCTCCATGATCGGTGCGACAGCGTTGACGACGTCGGCGGCTTCGGTGACGAGCGTCGCTCCCTGCTTGATCAGATCATTGGTGCCGGCGGCGCGCGGATCGAGCGGCGAGCCGGGCACTGCGAACACTTCGCGGCCCTGTTCGGCCGCCATGCGTGCGGTGATCAGTGAGCCCGAGCGGTGCGCCGCCTCCACCACGACCACGCCGAGCGCTGCGCCCGAGATCAGCCGGTTGCGGCGGGGAAAGTCGCGGGCGCGCGGCTCGTGGCCGAGCGGCATCTCGGAAATCGCCGCGCCTTCGTGGTCGAGGATCGAGGCCAGCAAATCGCCGTGCTCGGGCGGGTAGATGCAATCATGTCCGCCGGCGAGCACCGCGATCGTGCCGCTTTCGACGCTGGCGCGATGCGCGGCCTGGTCGACGCCTCGGGCGAGCCCCGAGATGATGATAAAGCCGGCCTCGCCAAGCTCGCGGGCAAGCTGACCGGCGAATTTCAGTCCGGCGCCGGAGGCGTTGCGCGAGCCGACGATGGCGATGATCGGCCGCATCAACGTTGCACTGTCGCCGCGCACGGCGAGCAGCGGCGGCGCATCATCGAGCGTTGCGAGCCGGGCCGGATAACCATCCTCGCCGGGCGCGAGCCAGGCGATGCCGAACCTGCGGCTTGCGGCAAGCTCGGCCTTCGCCTCGTCGGCGCTACAGATGCGCGCCGATCGCTGCGCGCCCCCACGGCGTGCGAGATCCGGCAGCCGCTCCAGCGCCGCGCGTGGCGTGCCGAAATGATTGACCAGCGAACGGAAGGTGCGCGGCCCGACATTGTCGGAGCGGATCAGCCGCAGGCGGTCGAGCCTGTCGGCCTCGGTCAGCTCCACGCTCGAATTGATGGCGTCCACGGCAGCTCCTTGCAGGCGCAGCATGGAACAACCTGAGGGCGTGGGCAACAGCGGCGTGCGCTTGCGCGGCTTGGTTGCGATGCTAAAAGCGATGGCAATAAGAAGGGTATTGCCATGATCTCACTCGCCGATCTCCAGCGCCGCATCGAAGCCGGCGAGCTTTCGCCCGAGGCCGCCATCGCGCAAGCGCATGCGGCGATCGAGGCGCGGGAGAAGGACGTCCACGCCTTCGTCCGTCACGACAAATCCGCGAAAGCGCAAGGCGCCGGCCCGCTGCGCGGCATCGCGGTCGGGATCAAGGACATCATCGATACCGCCGATATGCCGACCGAGATGGGCTCGGAGATTTATCGCGGCTGGCAGCCGCGCAGCGACGCGCCTGTGGTGATGATGCTGAAGCGGGCGGGCGCCACCATCATCGGCAAGACCACGACCACGGCATTCGCCTCGCGCGATCCGACCCCGACGCTCAATCCGCACAATCTCGGCCATACGCCGGGCGGCTCGTCCTCCGGTTCGGCCGCGGCCGTCGGTGCCGGCATGATCCCGCTGGCGCTGGGCACGCAGACCGGCGGCTCGGTGATCCGGCCCGCTGCCTATTGCGGAGCTGCCGCGATCAAGCCGTCGTTCCGGATGCTGCCGACGGTCGGCGTCAAATGCTATTCGTGGGCGCTCGACACGGTCGGCCTGTTCGGGGCGCGCGCGGAAGATCTCGCGCGCGGATTGCTGGCGTTGACCGGTCGCACCGAATTCTCCGGCATTGTCGCGGCGAAGGCGCCGCGCATCGGCGTGGTCAGGCAGGAGTTTGCCGGCGCCGTGGAGCCGGCTGCCGAAGAGGGGCTGCAAGCTGCGATCAAGGCCGCCGAGAAGGCCGGCGCCAGCGTGAAGACGATCGATCTGCCGGAGGCGGTGCAGGAGGCCTGGCGCATCCATCCGATCATCCAGGATTTTGAGGCGCATCGCGCGCTCGCCTGGGAGTTTTCGGAGCATCACGACGAGATCGCGCCGATGCTGCGCGCCAGCCTCGATGCGACCGTCGGCCTGACGCCGAAGGACTACGACGACGCACGCCGGATCAGCCGCCGCGGCCGCCGCGAGGTCAGTGAATTGTTCGAGGGCGTCGACGTGCTGCTCACCTATTCGGCGCCGGGCACGCCGCCGGCCAAGGAACTCGCCTCCACCGGCGACCCCCGCTACAACAGGCTCTGGACGCTGATGGGCAATCCTTGCGTCAACGTGCCGGTGCACAAGGTCGGGGGCTTGCCGATCGGCGTGCAGGTGATCGCGCGATTCGGCAACGATCCCGGCGCACTTGCTGCCGCGTGGTTCCTGGAGAACGCGTTGGCGAAATCAGGCTAGCGCCGGTTCAGGTGCGGGAAGAGCGCGTTTGGCCTCCGCGCCTGTCGCGCCTTGCCCGAGCCAGCGCTCCGCCGCCTCGCGCCCGCTCCGGTGCAGCGCGCGAATGAAGCCGCGGCCGAGATCGGTGGATGAGCGCTGCGCCAGCCCGTCGACGAAATCTTCCGCGGCGATCCTGGAGAGCCGCAGCGAAGATGCCGCATGCGATTGCGTCCATTCGATTGCCGCGATCTCGGCATTGAGGGCGGCATTGGCCGCGATCTGGTCGAGCCGGCGGTCGATCGCGGCGAGCGTGATCGGCACGTAGCTGTCGCGCGCCGGCGTAACCTGGACGAGCAGGATTTCGGAGCTTGTCGTGTCCTGCACCAGCCGCAGCAGCGGCGGATTGCCGCCGAGGCCGCCGTCCCAATAGGCCTCGCCGTCGATCTCCACGGCGCAGTGAACCAGCGGCGGACAGGTCGAGGCCAGCGCGACGTCGGCGGTGATCGCGTCATTGCGAAAAATCTGCTGCTGTCCGTCGCGGATCCGCGTCGCCGCGATCAGAAGCTTCGGGCAGCGCGCGTCGCGCAAGGCGGAAAAGTTGATGTCGCGCGACAGCGCCTGCCGCAGCGGATCGAGATCGAACGGATCGAACTGGCCGGAGCGCAGCGTCGGACCGAACGCGACCGAGCTTCCCGCCGGCGAGAAGCCGCCGATCAGCATCAGCGATCGAAACGAGGCCTCGTGCATCAGCCGGATCCAGAACCGGTTCAGCCGCGCGCGCGCGCCTTCACGGCCGCCTTCCGCGAAACCGGAGGCGAGCAGCAGCGCGTTGATGGCGCCGGCGCTGGCGCCGCTGATGGTGTCGATCGCGATGGATGGCTCTTCCAGCAGTCGCTCCAGCACGCCCCAGGTGAAGGCGGCGAAGGTGCCGCCGCCCTGGAGTGCCAGCGACAATTTCTGCGGCGGCCATGGGTTGGCGCTGGGCCGCGCCGGCGCAACTGGTGCGGCCGCGATCACGGCCTCAACCGTCAGAGGAGCTTGCGCGATGCGAGCAGGCTGCGGCTCTGGGGGCGAAACGGGCACAGGCTTGGGAGCAGGAAACGGCGAGGGCGCACTGGACCAGATGTCCGTCATCGAGAGCAGCCGGCTTGCCGCCGTGCCCTGCAAGCCACCTTCAACGTGCGCGCCGACAATTTTCTCGCTCATTCTGAGCAACCGCGTAGAGCCATGCCCATGATCAGGGCCAGGCCAGGAACCCGTTCCACCATACAGCCGTGATTCGGCGGCAAGTTGCGAACAGCATCTAGGACATAATGCAGAAGGGCCGCTTCGGAATCCGTAGATGCCCGGCTCAGACCTTCTCGCCGATGCGGCTTTCCTTACCCGATTGCAGCCGCTTGATGTTCTCGCGATGCGCGTAGAACAGCAGCAGCGTCAGCACCGCTGATAGCGCAGACAATGCAGGCTGGCCGAACCACCACAGGAACATCGGCGTGATGAAAGCCGCCACCAGCGCCGAGAGCGATGAGTAGCGGGTCGTGGCTGCGGTGGCGAGCCAGAGCAGGCAGAACACCACCGCTGCCGGCCAGATCAGGCCGAGCAGGATGCCGATATAGACGGCGACGCCCTTGCCGCCGCGGAACTTGAGCCAGACCGGGAAGAGATGGCCGAGGAAGGCGCCGAGCCCCGCCAGCATCGCGGCATTGGGGCCTGCGATGTAGCCGGCGATCACCACGGCCACGGTGCCCTTGAGCGCGTCGAACAGCAGGGTTGCCGCGGCAAGCCCCTTGCGCCCCGTGCGCAGCACGTTGGTGGCGCCGATGCTGCCGGAGCCGATCGAGCGCAGATCCTGGGTACCGCCGAGCCTGGTCAGAATCAGCCCGAACGGAATCGAGCCGAGGAGGTAGCCGATGACGAAAGCCACCGGCAGAAACAATTCAAGCCCCATGTCTGAAAATCCGATGTCTGAAAATCCCATGTCTGAAGATCCCATGGCTGCAGCTCCGCACGTCAGACATGCTCGTACACCGTCCGTCCGCCGACAATGGTGCGCACCACGCGGCCTGTAAAGCGGGCCTCATCGAACGGCGTGTTCTTGCAGGGCGATTTGAGGTCGGCGGGATCGACCACCCAGGGGACATCGGGGTCGATCACGATGACGTCGGCCGGCGCACCTGTGCGCAGGGCTCCGCCAGGCAAGCCCAGGATCTCGGCCGGTCGGGTCGACATCGCCCGGATCAGCGTCTTCAGTTCCAGCTCGCCATTATGCACGAGCCGCAAGCCCGCGGGCAGCATGGTCTCGAGCCCGACGGCACCGGGAGCGGCTTCGGCGAACGGCAGGCGCTTGCCCTCGACGTCCTGCGGATTGTGGTCGGACATGATGACGTCGAGAAGGCCGGAGGCGACAGCTGCGACCAGCGCGCGGCGGTCGTCCTCCGTGCGCAGCGGGGGCGACAGCTTCAGGAATGTCCGGTAGGGGCCGATGTCGTTCTCGTTCAGCGCGAGGTGGTTGATCGAGACCGACGCGGTGACGGGAAGCCCGGCATCGCGGGCGCGTTTCAGGACCTCGAGCGAATCCGTGCAGGACAGCGAAGCCGCGTGATAGCGACCGCCGGTAAGCGCGACGAGGCGCATGTCGCGTTCCAGCATCACGGCCTCCGCCGCGTTTGGGATGCCCATCAGGCCGAGCCTCGTGGCGAACTCGCCCTCGTTCATCACGCCTTCGCCGACCAGCTTGGGGTCTTCGGTATAATGCACGATCAGCGCGTCGAAATCGCGCGCGTACGTCAGCGCCCAGCGCATCACCTGCGCGTTGGTGACACTCCTGTCACCGTCGCTGAAGGCGACCGCTCCTGCGGCCTTCAGCAGACCGAACTCGGTCATCTCCTCGCCGTGCATGCCCTTGGTGAGCGCCGCCATCGGCAGGATGTTGACGATTGCGGTGTCGCGGGCGCGGCGCATCACGAAGTCGACGGTCGCTGAATTGTCGATGACAGGCTCGGTCTCGGGCTGGCAGATGATGGTGGTGACGCCCCCGGTCGCCGCCGCCTGGCTCGCCGAAGCAAACGTCTCGCGATGGCTGAAGCCGGGTTCGCCGACAAAGGCGCGCATGTCGATCAGGCCGGGTGCCACGATCTTGCCGGAGCAGTTGACGATGTCGGTGCCTTCGGGGACGCCGGCAGCTCCAATGCCGCGGCGGGTCTCGCGGATGGTGCCGTCGGCGATCAGGACGTCGCCGATGCCGTCAAAATCCCTGGAGGGATCGACGACGCGGGCATTGGCAAGCAGAATGGGTCGTCGATCGATCAACATGGGCATCACGCGTTCGGAAGGTTACGGGCGAGCGCTTCCAGCACGGCCATGCGCACGGCGACCCCCATCTCCACCTGTTCGCGGATCAGGGACTGTGCGCCGTCGGCGACCGCCGTGTCGATCTCGACGCCGCGGTTCATGGGGCCGGGATGCATCACCAGCGCATCGGGTTTTGCGTAGGCCAGCTTCTTCTGGTCCAGCCCGAAATAATGGAAGTATTCGGAGGAGGAGGGCACGAAAGAGCCGTTCATGCGCTCGCGCTGCAGCCGCAGCATCATGACGATGTCCGCGCCGTTGAGCCCCTCGCGCATGTCGCGCGCAACCTCGACCCCCATCCGTTCGAGCCCCGGCGGCAGCAGCGTCGAGGGGCCGACGACACGGACGCGCGCGCCCATGGTGTTGAGCAGGATGATGTTGGAGCGGGCGACGCGCGAATGCAGCACGTCGCCGCAGATCGCGACGACGAGGCCTTCGATGCGGCCCTTGTTGCGGCGGATGGTGAGGCCATCCAGCAGCGCTTGCGTCGGATGCTCGTGGGCGCCGTCGCCGGCATTGACCACGGAACCGTCGACCTTGCGGGCCAGCAGTTCCACCGCGCCGGAGGCGTGATGCCGGACCACCAGGATATCCGGGTGCATGGCGTTCAGCGTCACCGCGGTATCGATCAGTGTTTCGCCCTTCTTCATGGACGAAGAGGACACCGACATATTCATGACATCGGCGCCCAGCCGTTTGCCGGCGAGTTCGAACGAGGATTGGGTCCGGGTGGAAGCCTCGAAGAAGAGGTTCACCTGCGTCCGTCCACGCAGGACGGTACGCTTCTTGTCAACCTGGCGGTTGACCTCGACATATTCTTCGGACAGGTCGAGGAGGCCGGTGATGTCGGCCGCGGAAAGGCCCTCGATGCCCAGCAAATGCCGGTGGCCGAGGACGAAGGTCGATTTCGATGTCATTAAAACGAGAGCTATAGGCGGGGATGGCTAAGGGGGCAAGGGCCAAAGCCGAACCGGTGAGTTATCCCCTGATCTGTCTTAACGTCACGATGCAGTCCGGAGCCGCAGCGGTCCGTCATGCCCGGGCTTGTCCCGGGCATCCACGTTCTTGCATTGCCGCCGAAAAAAGGGCGTGGATGGCCGGGACAAGCCCGGCCATGACGATGTGGATGGATCTCGTGAAATCAATTCGAATTGCGCTTGTATTGACGGCGATCTCTTCGAGTGCCCACGCCCAATCGCTTCCCGGCGGTTTCGTCTATTTGCGCGACATCGACCCCAGCATCGTCCAGGACATCCGCTACGCCACCTCGAACAATTTCGTCGGCCGTCCGCTGGCCGGCTATGGCGCCGGTGAATGCGTGGTGAAGCGTGAGGTGGGGCTGCGGCTGAAGGCGGTTCAGCAGGAACTGGCGGGGCAAAATCTCTCGCTGAAGATGTTCGACTGCTACCGGCCGGCGCGGGCCTCGCTCGACATGGTCAGGTGGTCGCAGAACCGCCACGAGACCGCCGCCGAGCGGCGCTACAATCCCAAAATTCCCAAGACGGAGCTGTTCCGCCTCGGCTATATCGCGAGCCGTTCGCAGCATTCCGCCGGCGCGGCGCTCGATCTCACCCTGGTCGATCTCAAAGCCGACAATTCGGGCAGATACGACCCGTCAAAAAGCTACGCCGATTGCACGGCGCCGGTCGAGGCGCGGCTGCCGGAAGGCAGCGTCGACATGGGCACGGGCTATGACTGCACCGACATGAAAGGGCATACCGCCGCACCGTCGATCAATCCGGATCAGCGCGCCTGGCGCAAGCGGCTGGTGGCTGCGATGGCGAAGCAAGGCTTTGTGAACTATTCGAAGGAGTGGTGGCATTTTTCCCTGCCGGGGACGGGTGGAGCGGCCTATGATTTCCCGATTCCGCCGCGGCGGAACTGATCCCGCGCCGAGAAACAAGATGACCCAGCCCAGCTTCGCGACTCACGAGGTCTTCAACCAGTCGCCGCCGCTCGAGGACGTCGACCTGTTCGCCATGGATCGGCCGCTAGTCGAGGCGGTGAAGGCCAATGGCGGCGCGGCGGCGGAACGGGCGCTGTCGGAGTTCGGGAGGCATTGGGGCTCGGCCGCGATGGCGGACCGCGGGCGCGTCGCGAACGAGAACACGCCGAAGCTGCGGACCTTCGATTCCAAGGGCAACCGCCGCGACCAGGTCGAGTTTCATCCCGCCTATCACGAGCTGATGGCGCACAGCGCGCATGCCGGCCTGCACAATTCGACGTGGACGACGGATGGAAAGCCTACGGGCGATGCCGCCGAGGTCATTCGTGCGGCAAAATTCTACATCGCCGCGCAAGTCGAGACAGGGCATCTTTGTCCGATCACGATGACGCGCGCCTCCGTCGCGGCGCTGGTGATGCAGCCGGATCTGCTCGGCAAGGTGATGCCGGTGCTGTCGACGAAGAGCTATGATCCCGCCTTCGCGCCGTGGCGGGACAAGCGCGGCATCACGCTCGGCATGGGAATGACCGAGAAGCAGGGCGGCACCGACGTGCGCGCCAACATGACGCGGGCGGTGCGCGATGGGGATGCCTATCGCATCACCGGCCACAAATGGTTCATGTCGGCGCCGATGTGCGATGCGTTCCTGGTGCTGGCGCAGGCGGAGCAGGGGCTGACCTGCTTCTTCATGCCCCGGTTTGCACCTGATGGCTCGGTCAACGCGATCCAGTTCCAGCGTCTGAAGGACAAGCTCGGCAACCGCTCCAATGCCTCATCCGAGGTCGAGTTCGTCGGCGCCTACGCGGAAGCCGTCGGCGAGGAGGGCAAGGGCATCCGCACCATCATCCAGATGGTGCAGCTCACGCGCCAGGATTGCGCAATCGCCTCCGTCGGCCTGATGCGCTCGGGGCTCGCGCACGCGCTGCATCACACCCGTCACCGCAGTGTGTTCCAGAAGCATCTTGCCGATCAGCCCTTGATGCAGGCGGTGCTGTCGGACATGGCGTTGCATGTCGAGGCGAGCGTCGCGCTGATTATGCGGCTCTGCCGCGCCTTCGACCGCACGCCGCACGATGCGGCGGACGCCGCCTATATGCGGCTGCTCACGCCCGCGATCAAATACTGGACCTGCAAGAGCGCGCCGGCGTTTCTCTACGAGGCGATGGAGTGCCTCGGCGGCAATGGCTATGTCGAGGACGGCATTCTGGCACGTCACTACCGGGAGTCGCCGGTCAACGCGATCTGGGAAGGCTCGGGCAATGTGATGTGCCTCGACGTGCTGCGCGCGCTCTCGCGCGAGGCGGATGCGGCGATGGCGGTGCTGCAAGGACTTTCGGCTGAGACGAAGGGCTTGTCCGGAGCAGGCGAGGCGATCACTTTCATCGGCGAGAGCTTCCGCCGGGCGGACGGCGAGCGCGTCGCGCGGCTTGCGGTCGAGAAGCTGGCCCTACTTGCCGCAGCCGCCGCGCTCAACGCTGTGTCGCCCCGCCATGCCGAGCTGTTCGCCGTCACTCGGCTCGCGGCCAACCACGCCAGCATGTATGGCGCGGTGGAGCTGGAGAGCGGTGAGGTGCGTGCACTGCTGGAGCGGGCGCTGCCTTGAACGGGGCATGCTGGAACCACATCGTCATGGCCGGGCACATCCGTCCGAAGGACGGCGTCGCTTCCGTTCGCCTACGTCCCGGGCATCACGGTCGCTCGATAGACTGCTTCTAACGAAAGCCCCTAATGGACTCCCTCAATCCCGACTATCCGCCGCTTACCGTGACCCTTGCGACGCCGCGCGTCTGGAAGTTTTGGGGCACGGCGATATGGGGCCTGCTCATCTTCGTCGCGATGTTCGTCGGGCAGATCGGCGCCATCGTTCTGCTGGTGGTGCAGCGTGGCCTGCCGATGGACCTCGCCTCGCTTCAGCTCATCGGCCGCGAGCCGCAGGCGCTTGCGCTGTCGGTGACCATGGGCCTGCCGGCGACGCTGGCCGCGGTGTGGCTGGCCATCCGCATCAAGAAGGCCGCTTTCGCCGATTATCTCGCGCTGCATTGGCCGTCCTGGAAGCAACTCCTGTTCGGCGCCGTCGGGCTTGTCCTGATCGTGGTGGCCTGGGAGACGATGTCGCGGAGCCTCGGCCGCGAGGCGACGCCGGGCTTCATGACCGATCTGCTGAAATCCGGCCGCGACAAGGGCGCAGCCTTCTTCCTGCTATTCGCCTTCAGCGTGGCAGCGCCGATGTCCGAGGAGGTTTTGGCGCGCGGATTCCTCTACCGTGGCTGGTCGGCGAGCTTCCTGCGCGTGCCCGGCGCGATCGTCCTGTCGTCGCTGGTGTGGACGGCGGTGCATCTGCAATACGACATGTACTTCCTCGCCGAGGTCTTCTCCATCGGCCTGTGGTTCGGCTACATGCGCTACCGCAGCAGCTCGCTCTGGCTCACGATCGTGCTGCATGCGCTAAACAATTTGACGGCGGTGGTGCTGACGATGTGGCTGGGGAGCTAGGCCACCAGCGCGATCGCGATCGCGATCGGCATGGTGATTGCCGCCAGGATCGTTTGCAGCGTGATGATCTGCGCCAGCAATGGCGCGTCGCCGCCCATCTGGCGGGCCAGCACGTAGGCGCTGGGCGAGGTCGGCACCGCCGCGCAGATCGCGATGATCGCGAGGTTGGTGCCTGCTAGCCCGAACCAGACGGCAAGCGTCAGCGCGAGCACGGGCATCAGCACCAGCTTGAACGTTACGCCGATCGTCGCGCCCACGCTCGGGCGGAGCAGGCCTTTGAGCTGCAGGCCGGCACCGGTGACGAGCAGGCCGATGGCGAGCGAGGAGCGGCCGAGCGCATCCGCGACCTCGTGCCAGATTTTTGGCAGCGGCAGATGGCCGACATTGATGACGAGGCCGATCACGCAGGCCCAGATCAGGGGATTGCGGACCAGCGTCATTACGATCGCGCGGGCAGACTGCTTTTCCGGCGCGGCGTAATGGGCCAGCACCGCGACGCTGAACACGTTGACCAGCGGGATGATCGCGACCATAGCGACCGAGGCGAGGGCCAGCCCGACATCGCCGAACATGTTGGCGGAGACGGAGAGTGCGACATAGGTCTGCCAGCGGGTGGCGCCCTGGAAGATCGAGGTGAAGGCGGGACCGTCGATGTCGAGCCGCGCGAGAGCCGGGCGGAGCGCGAGGCAGAGCAGCGACATCGCGAGCGCCGACAGCAGCAGCGCGCCGCCGACGCCGGCGACCGGGACCCTGGACAGGTCGGCCTTCACCAGAGTCTGGATCAGCAGCATCGGAAACAGCACGAAATAGGTCAGCCGCTCCAGCCCGTGCCATTGCGTGTCGAGCCGCATCAGGGTGCGCTTCAGCACGATGCCGAGCACGATGAGGATAAAGACCGGGAGGAGCGCCGCGATCACGACGGCCATGGATCAGTCAGGCCCCGGCGCTGCGCGCAGATTGGCGAGCCGGTCGAGCGCGCCTTGCAGGATGAAGATCGCGGCGTGCTCGTCGATCACCTCGGCGCGCTTGGCGCGGCTGACGTCCATGCCGATCAGTTCGCGTTCGACCGCGGCGGTCGACAGACGCTCGTCCCAGAGGCCGATGGGCAGCGCGGTCAGGCCGGCGAGGTTGCGGGCAAACGCCCGGGTCGATTGCGCGCGCGGGCCCTCGCTGCCGTCCATGTTGATGGGCAGGCCGAGCACGAAGCCGACGGCCTTGCGTTCACCGGCAATCGCGAGCAGCCGGGCGGCATCCTGTTTGAAGGCCTTGCGCTGGATGGTCTCGACGCCGGTCGCGAGCCGGCGGTCCGGATTGGAGACGGCAACGCCGATGGTCTTGGTACCCAGATCGAGCCCGACCAACCCGCCGCGTTCGGGCCAGTGGGTTGCAGCATCGACGAGAGGCAGGATAAGAGCCGGCATGGGATTAGCGCATATCACGCGTCGCGCTACGGAGTGAACCCGAAATAATGGATGCGCTGACACTATTTGGCCTGTTCGCCGTGACGGCGATGCTGGTCACTTACGCCCTGGAAGACCGCGGCCACTGGTTCGTGCTGCTGTTCGCGATGTCCTGCGTGCTCGGTTCGGCTTACGGCTTCCTGCAAGGGGCCTGGCCGTTCGGCGTGGTCGAGGCGATCTGGGCCGTCGTGGCGCTGCGGCGATGGCGTATCAGGCCGCGATGACGTCGTCGTTTTTCTTCAGGCAGGCGGCGGAAAACCCGCTGAGCGCGCTGGTTTGATGCCCGGCGCGGCGCTGGATGAAGAGGGTCTCGACGCGCGCATGCAAGGCGCCGAGAGCGTGGACGGTCACGCTGCCGTTGATCGCGCTGCGTTCGACGACCGCACGCGGCAGCAGCGTCACGCCCATGTCGGCGGCGACACAGCCGATCATGCCGTCGAGCGTGCCGAGCTCGAAGCGTGCGGCTGACGGCCAGCCGAACTCGACAAAAATCTGTTCGAGCCGCTGCCGGTAGGTGCAGCCGGTGCGGAACACCAGCGCGGTCGGGCCGGACTCCGGCGTGCCGGCACGTAGCTCGGCGAGCGTGGCCCAGCGTCGCGCACTGACCAACACCAGCTCTTCGCGGAACGCGCTTGTCGCGGTGAGATCGGCATGCGCAATCGGACCCGCGACGAAGGCGCCGTCGAGCGTGCCTTCGAGCACGCTCGCGACGAGGTCGGCGGTGGGCGCGGTACGCAGGCTCAGCCGGACGGCAGGAAAGCGGCGATGAAAGTCCGCGAGCAATGGCGGCAGCCGCACCGCCGCGGTGGTTTCCATCGAGCCGATCGCAAGGGGTCCCTTCGGCTCGCCGTCGTCGCGGGCGGCAAGCACAGCTTCGCGTGATAATGCGGCCATCCGCTGCGCGTAAGGCAAAAGGCGCTTGCCCGCGCTCGTCAGCGTCATGCCGCGGCTGTGCCGCTCGAATAGCGGCGTGCCGATCTCGGCCTCCAGCGCCTTCACACGCTGGGTGACGTTGGACTGCACGGTGTTGAGCTCTTCGGCGGCACGGGTGATGCCGCCGGTGCGGGCAACCGCCGCAAAGGTCTGGATGTCGCTGAGTTCCATCGTATCGTTTCGCTTTTGAGATGACAGCGTTCATTGCAAATCATTTTTCCAGAATGTTATTCAAGCCTAGTGTCCGTGTCCAGCCGGGAGGGAGACCATGCCGATCGTGACATCGCTGACCCAGCTGCTGGGAATCAGGCATCCGATCCTGTTGGCGCCGATGGATACGATCGCGGGCAGCCGGCTGACGCGGGCCGTCAGCGAAGCCGGCGGTTTCGGGATTTTGGGTGGCGGCTATGGCGACCGGGCCCGGCTCGAGGCCGAGGCAAAGAGATTAAGCGGGTTTGCGCCATTCGGCATCGGCTTCATCACCTGGAGCCTCGCAAAACAACCTGAACTTCTCGACGTTGCGCTGGATGCCAAACCGCAGGCGATCATGCTGTCGTTCGGTGATCCCGCGCCGTTTGCGGCGCGCATCAAGGCGTGCGGGGCGCGCTTGATCTGCCAGGTGCAGAGCGAGGACATGGCGAAGCAGGCGCTCGACGCAGGTGCGGACATCCTGATCGCGCAGGGCACCGAAGCCGGCGGCCATGGCGCATCGCGCACCACCGTCGACATCGTGCCTGTTATCGTCGATCTCGCGGCCGGGCGCGTGCCGGTCGTTGCCGCCGGCGGAATTGCCGATGGCCGCGGGCTCGCGGCGATGATGATGCTGGGCGCCTCCGGCGTGCTGATCGGAACGCGCTTCTATGCGAGCGTGGAGGCCGCCGGTGCGGAGGAAGCGAAGCAGCGCATTCGCGACGCTGATCCCAATGACACGGTGCGCGGCGTCATCGTCGACTGGTCGCGCAGCCTGTTCTGGCCGGCTCCGTTCACCGCGCGAACGCTGGTCAACGATCATATCAGGCGCTGGACCGGCCGCGAGATCGAGCTGATGCAGCGCGCGGCCGAGGTGACCGTTGAGTTTGCTGCGGCAAGGGCCGCGGGCAATTTTGAGGTCGCCGCGGTCTTTGCCGGCGAGGCTGTCGGCCTGATCCATGATATTCCGCCCGCCGCCGAGATCGTCGAACGTATCGCGACCGAGGCCGAGCAACTGCTAACCGGCCGGCGTAATTCCATGGCACCGCTTGCCTGAACCACGAGAGAGCAAAACCATGTGGCCTGACCGTCGATTGATCGACCTCTTCAAGACCGAATTTCCGATCGTGCTGGCGCCGATGGCTGGTGTGATGGATGCGGAGCTGGTGATCGCGGCCGCGCAAGGCGGGGCGCTGGGTTCGCTGCCTTGCGCGATGCTGTCGCCGGAGAAGATCCGCGAGCAGGTCAATCTCATCCGCCAGCGCGTGAAGGCGCCGGTCAATCTGAACTTCTTCTGCCACACGCCCGTCGACCTCACGGCGGAAGCGGAGGCGCGCTGGAAGCAGCGCCTTGCGGGCTATTACGGGGAACATGGCCTCGATCCGGCAGCGCCGGTCAACGCGGCCAACCGGGCGCCGTTCGATGAGGCGATGTGCGCGGTTGTGGAAGAGTTGAAGCCGGAAATCGTCAGTTTCCATTTTGGCCTGCCGGAAAAGGCACTGCTTGACCGGGTCAGAGCGGCCGGGTGCCTCGTGATCGCCTCGGCGACGACGGTGAAGGAAGCGGTCTGGCTCGATCAGCGCGGCGTCGATGCCGTGATCGCGCAAGGGGCGGAGGCTGGCGGCCATCGCGGCATGTTCCTGACCGACAAGATCTCGGAACAGCCCGGCACCTTTGCGCTGGTGCCGCAGGTGGTCGACGCGGTGAAGGTGCCGGTCATTGCGGCCGGCGGCATTGCGGATGGCCGCGGTATCGCGGCGGCGTTTGCGCTCGGCGCGGCCGGCGTGCAGATCGGGAGCGCCTATCTGCGTTGTCCGGAATCCAAGGTCAGTGCGGCGGCCCGCGCGGCGCTCGCCGAAGGACGGGACGATTCCACCGTCATCACCAATGTCATGACCGGGCGGCCGGCGCGCGGCGTCCAGAACCGTCTGATGCGCGAGGCCGGCCCGATCTCGCCGGATGCGCCGCCATTTCCCCATGCCGCAACGGCGCTCGGACCGCTGAAGGCGGCTGCCGAGAAGCAGGGCAGGGTGGATTTCACCAATCTCTGGGCCGGCCAGGCCATTGCCTTGGGCCGCGAGGTCCCGGCGGCCGAATTGACCCGGGATCTCGCCAGATCGGCACTTGCCCGGATGAAGGCGCTGGCCGGCTAGTCCCCAGCGCCGGTTGCGGCGCAAAAGCGGCCTCTGCTATACGGCACATAGGTTTTGCCGTGAGAGGCCTTATATTATGTCCGTCGACGCCGCTACCGTCCGCCGCATCGCGCATCTGGCGCGCATTGCTGTTTCCGAAGGCGAGGTTCCGCATCTGCAGGGCGAGCTGAACGCCATGCTCGCCTTTGTCGAGCAGCTCTCGGAGGTCAGTGTCGAGGGCGTGGAGCCGATGACTTCGGTCACCCCGATGCAGATGAAGAAGCGGCAAGACGTGGTCAACGACGGCGAGATCGCCGACGATATCGTTGCCAATGCGCCGGCGACCGAAGGTCACTTCTTTCTTGTGCCCAAAGTGGTCGAGTAATTCTCAGGACGCTGTCCGATGTGCATGCTTTGCGACGACGAGAAGGCCTATCAGGCCTACATGAACTATCTCGACAAGATGGAGAGGCAGGGCAAGGCTGCCGACCCCAACGTCGCCGTCAATGCCGTGCTCGACGAGATCGAGGCGGCTGCGAAAGCGGCCGCCAAGAAAGACGACCCGGCCAACGACAAGTCCCTGTCTCCGTTCTTCTGCAGCCCGATCAATAAATGACCGATTTGACATCGCTGACGCTCGCCGAAGCCCGCAAGGGCCTCGCGGCCAAGACTTTCACGTCACTCGAGCTGACCGATGCGCATCTGAACGCGATCGAAGCCGCGCGCGTGCTCAATGCTTTCGTCATGGAGACGCCGGATCAGGCGCGGACCATGGCGCGCGAGGCGGATGCCAGGATCGGGAAAGGCGATGCGGGGCCGCTCGCCGGCATTCCGCTCGGCATCAAGGACCTGTTCGCGACCAAGGGCGTGCGCACCACGGCGTGTTCAAAAATCCTCGGCAATTTCGTGCCGACCTACGAGTCCACCATCACCTCGCAGCTCTGGCGCGACGGCGCGGTGATGCTGGGCAAGCTCAACAATGACGAGTTCGCGATGGGCTCGTCGAACGAGACCTCGTGCTTCGGCCCGGTCGGCAATCCCTGGCGGCGCGACGGAAGCAACACGACGCTGGTGCCGGGCGGCTCGTCCGGCGGCTCGGCCTCTGCGGTGGCCGCGCTGCTCTGCATGGGCGCGACCGCGACCGATACCGGCGGCTCGATCCGTCAGCCGGCGGCGTTCACCGCGACCGTCGGCATCAAGCCGACCTATGGCCGCTGCTCGCGCTGGGGCATCGTCGCCTTTGCCTCCTCGCTCGACCAGGCCGGTCCGATCGCGCGCAGCACGCGCGATGCCGCGATGCTGCTGCGCTCGATGGCCGGCCACGATCCGAAGGACACGACCTCGGTCGATATCCCCGTGCCGGACTACGAGGCCGCGATTGGCAAGTCCGTGAAGGGCATGAAGATCGGCATTCCCAGGGAATACCGTCTCGACGGCATGCCGGCCGAGATCGAAAAACTTTGGGAAGCGGGCGCGGCCTGGCTGAAGGCGGCCGGCGCCGAACTGGTCGAGATATCGCTGCCGCATACGAAGTACGCGCTGCCGGCCTATTACATCGTGGCGCCGGCGGAGGCGTCCTCCAACCTCGCGCGCTACGACGGCGTGCGCTACGGTTTGCGCGAGCAGGGCAGGAATATCAACGAACTCTACGAGAACACCCGTGCTGAAGGTTTTGGCGCGGAGGTGAAGCGCCGCGTCATGATCGGCACCTACGTGCTCTCGGCCGGCTATTACGACGCCTACTATTTGCGCGCCCAGAAGGTGCGTACGCTGATCAAGAAGGATTTCGAGGACTGCTTCGCCAAGGGCGTCGACGCGATCCTGACGCCGGCGACGCCGTCGGCGGCCTTCGGCATCGGCGAGAAGGGCGGCGCCGACCCCGTCGAGATGTACCTCAACGATATCTTCACGGTGACCGTGAACATGGCGGGGTTGCCCGGCATCGCTGTGCCCGCCGGCAAGGACGCGCAGGGCCTGCCGCTCGGCCTTCAGCTGATCGGCCGGCCCTTCGACGAGGAGACGCTGTTCTCGCTCGGCGAGGTGATCGAGCAGGCGGCCGGCCGCTTCACGCCGGCGAAATGGTGGTGAATATGGCGGCGTATATCGCCAGCCTCGACGGCGCCGCGCCGGCGCCGGATCTCAGCGCGCCGCTCGCCGGCCTGTGGTGGGCCGCCAAGGGCGACTGGGACCAGGCGCACAAAATCGTTCAGGACGAGGGCAGCCGCGAAGCCGCCTGGGTGCACGCCTATCTGCACCGGGTCGAGGGCGACCTCGGCAATGCCGGCTATTGGTACCGCCAGGCCGGCCAGCCGGTGGCGAAGGATTCATTGCAGGCGGAGTGGGAGCGGATCGCTGCCACGCTGCTCGGGAGCGAGACATGAGCACGGCCACGCACAAGCTTCTCAGAGGCGCCACCGGCGACTGGGAGATGGTCATCGGCCTGGAGATCCATGCTCAGGTGACGTCGAACTCAAAACTGTTCTCGGGCGCCTCGACCGCGTTCGGCGGCGAGCCGAACAGTCACGTATCGCTGGTCGACGCCGCGATGCCGGGCATGCTGCCCGTCATCAACGAGGAATGCGTCAGGCAGGCTGTCATCACCGGGCTCGGCCTCAATGCGCAGATCAATCTGCGCTCGGTGTTCGACCGCAAGAACTATTTCTATCCAGACTCGCCGCAGGGCTACCAGATCAGCCAGTACAAGTCGCCGATCGTCGGCGAGGGCGAGGTCGTTGTCGAACTGGACGGCGGCAAGACCGCAACCATCGGCATCGAGCGACTGCATCTGGAGCAGGACGCCGGCAAGTCGCTGCACGACCAGTCGCCAACCCTGTCCTATGTCGACCTCAACCGTTCCGGCGTCGCACTGATGGAGATCGTATCAAAACCGGACATCCGCGATGCCGAGCAGGCCAAGGCCTATGTGACCAAGCTGCGCTCGATCCTGCGCTATCTCGGCACCTGCGACGGCGACATGGAGAAGGGAAGCTTGCGCGCCGACGTCAACGTCTCCGTGCGCAAGCCGGGCGCGCCGCTCGGCACCCGCTGCGAAATCAAGAACATGAACTCGATCACCTTCATCGGCCAGGCGATCGAGTACGAGGCGCGGCGCCAGATCGAAATCCTCGAGGACGGCGGCGCGATCGACCAGGAGACCCGGCTCTACGACCCAAACAAGGGCGAGACGCGGTCGATGCGGTCCAAGGAAGAGGCGCACGACTATCGCTACTTCCCCGATCCCGACCTTTTGCCGCTGGAGTTCAGCCAAGAGTTCGTCGACGGGCTGAAGGCGAAGCTGCCGGAGCTTCCGGACCAGAAGAAGACGCGCTTCGTCGCGGATCTCGGCCTGTCGGCCTATGACGCGAGCGTGCTGGTCGCCGAGCGCGAGAGCGCGGTGTTCTACGAGACCGTGCTGGAGAAGCTCGCCAACCGCGCGCGCGACGGCAAGGTCGCCGCGAACTGGGTCATCAACGAGCTGTTCGGCCGTCTCAACAAGGAAGGCCGGGATATTACGGGCACTCCGGTTGGCGCCGAGCAGTTGGCTGCGATCATCGACCTGATCGGCGAGGGCACCATCTCCGGCAAGATCGCCAAGGATCTGTTCGAGATCGTCTGGCAGGAGGGCGGCGATCCCCGCGCGCTGGTCGAAAGCCGCGGCATGAAGCAGGTGACCGATCTTTCGGCGATCGAAAAGGTGGTCGACGACATCATCGCGGCCAATCCCGACAAAGCCGCGCAGGTCAAGGACAAGCCGCAGTCGCTCGGCTGGTTCGTCGGTCAGGTGATGAAGGCGTCCGGCGGCAAAGCCAACCCGCAGAGCGTCAACGACCTGCTCAAGTCCAAGCTCGGCATCTGACTTCGCGCGCTCGAACGAGGTGACGGACACGCGTCGTCACCTCGCTTTCGGTTCGCGATGCGATGCTCGCGCGCATCCTCGGCGGCAAACTTCATCCTGATCGACCGCGATACGCCGACCGAATCGCCGCACGCGATTCGCGCAAAACGGCGGCTTGCACACGCTCTGACGAGCGCTCGCGGCGTTAATCATGAAAATATTTTCGTTGCCAAAAGTCGCGACTCAGAGTCCGCGAAGCGCCTTCGCGAGGCCGTCGCGGGATTGGAGATGCGCGTCGTCGCGACGATCGCGCGCGATGTGTGCGTGCAGAAAAATACTTGCTGCATAGTGTTTCCTGCAATTGCATCTCTCGCGGAAGCTGATGCGGCGGGCACTCTCCGCGATCGCAAGCACACGTCATGCAGTGCGCTTGCATCGCGCTCGCCAAGCGCACGCGTCTTTGCTCGTCAACACTTCTTTAAGCGAGACGCTGTTTTTTTTGTTGTGTTGGTGTATTCGGGATGAGTGTGCACTCGATCCCCGACTGCATGCAGCGATTAAGCCATCTCACACATCGGAGGGCAACATGGCCAAGAAAGCTAAGAAGGCGAAGAAGGCGAAGAAGGCGAAGTCCGCAGTGAAGAAGACTGCGAAGAAGACCCGCAAGGTCGCGAAGAAGAAGTAACTTCGCTTTTTGAAGTTGCCGGCTCCTAGAGAGCCGGCACGTCATCAGCGCCTCTTAAAAGGTTCTGGTCGACGATAGAGGGTGTCGGCGAGACATCAGGTCAACGGTCGGATCGTTCTCTTCGCGGGTTCGCTCGCTAAGCCCGGTCCGGCAGAAGAAACAAGTTTTCTTCGTTCGGTGCGGCTCTCCGTAAGGAGCTCCGCAATTTCACAGGCGGCCTTCGGGCCAACGTGAAATCTGGTCCTGACGTGTTCGCCGACGCCCTCGTTCTCTTGAGGCCGGGGTATTGCCGGCATTCCCATATCCCGACATTGCTGATCTGACCGCGACGTGGCTGCGCTGACGTGGCTGCTCTGCCTTGGGGCGAGGGCTGCGGCGCAAGTGCACGCTGTTCCCGCGCCGCTTCTCCATTCGCGGTGTCTTCGCCGGGCCCCGCCCGGGCGATCCGGTACGCCGCGGCTTCCCGTGGGACAATTGCTGTCTCTGGAATGCAGGTGACGACAGCGCGCGGGGACGCCACAGGACCCGCGTCACCGTGCGCGATGGTTATCGTTCTCCCAAGATCCCAAGGTAAACCGAATCTGACGAATTGCAGAAGTGCCTGCAAAACAGGGACTTCTTGTATTTTAGCGCGCGCCCCAAGCGGGCGCGTTTACGTCTGCTTCATCGCGATACTTAAACTGCCATTCAAATTTGCCCGCCATCATTACCTCCAACAAGCCGGCAAACGGCTTGGGCAAAAAGACGCTGGGATGAGTTGAACAGTCGATCGGACGGGAGCCGCGCTCGGGGGACGAGACGGCATAAAAAAGGGGATGCGTTATGTTTCAGGGTACTTTCGATCTGGAGACCGCGACACCTATCGACGCAGGCGCGCTGTCGGACGTGCTGTTCGAGCGCGGGATTTATTGGGCGAGCGGACGCTCCGGTCTCGTCGATCTCGTCGCCGCGCATAAATGGTTCAATCTTGCCGCCCTGAAGGGCCGCAAGGACGCCGTGACGCTGCGCCAGGAAATCGCCGGGCAGATGTCGGAAGCCGAGATTTCGGCCGCGCAGCGCGATGCGAGGGCGTGGGTCTCCGCCCACTGAGCCCAGCATCACATCCGGGGCGGTGTTTTCATAGCTGAGCCTGATTACGCTGAGTCAAATGTGTTCGTCGTGCCGCCATCTGAACCGGCGCGGCGTGAGCGACCCCGACGGGAATGACCCGGCGTTGGTCCGAGACTTACTCAATGGCTGCCTCAATGGCTGCCGATTCAGATCGCGAGCGACGACGGCGATCTGGAACTCGGACGGCCGCGGTGCCGATTGGCCCTCGCATGGGCCGATCTGGCGATCCATCCGCCGGATGCGGACACACCTATATCAGGAGAGCGCGAATCGAGCTGAGCTCGTGGCGCCGATCCTTGCGCCAGGCTTGCGCACCGTCTCAACGATCGCTTTCAGATGATGGAACGCACGGATCTTTGATTGAGCGGCCCGAGACATAGGTGGCATAGCGCACCGGCCGCCTCGATCGATCGCTCAAGGCCGCCACCCATGTCTTAGGTACAACCTGTTACCGATGTCTCCGGGCTGGACAGGCGCTGGGTGGCGGAGAGGGAGGGATTCGAACCCTCGATACAGCTTGAGACCGTATGACGCTTTAGCAAAGCGTTGCCTTCAGCCACTCGGCCACCTCTCCGGTGCGAGCCTTATGCATCTAATTACTTGGGCCGGTCAATTTGGAAGCGCGTGTTTTCGCTCGAATATTCCCAGCGATTTTCGAAACGAAGCGGTTTGCTCCCGGAACGGGAACATAACGCGACAACGGACACAGCGCTGGACCTTTTGCGGATGTAGCAAGGAGGTTTTGGTCACTTTGAACCAATCTTCCGGCTAAATAATTGAATTTGCTTATAAATTAGGGGAGACGGCTTGATCGAGAGAAGCCTGTCAAGGGTTCGAATCCGTCCCGCAGATGCTGTTAAGCCGTTGATTTTATTATTTCTTTCTGTCGCACCGGGCCGTCGTCCTCAATGGGCTTTCCCGGCAGCGAGTCGAAGAGGGTGGCCTCTATTCCACGCTGCCGGCGCCGCGGCGCAAATCGGCCTCGATCTGCAAGCGCGTGCCGCCGCCGAAGCGAGCGCGGTAGACCTGAAGGTTCTCCATGATCCGCTGCACGTAGTTGCGCGTCTCGGAGAACGGGATCAGCTCGACCCAGTCGACCGCGTCGACCTTCGGGTCGCGCGGATCGCCGTAGCGATTGATCCACTTCTTCACACTGCCGCGGCCGGCATTATAGGCGGCAAAGGTCATGATGTAGGAGCCGCGATAATCCTCGAGCAGGCCGCCGAGCTCGGCCGAGCCGAGTGTGGCGTTGTAGACCGAATCGTTCTTCAGCCGCCCCAGATCGTAGGTCCCGCCGTGCCGTTTGCAGACATAGCGCGCGGCGTCCGGCGTCACCTGCATCAGCCCATAGGCCTGCGCCGGCGAGACGACTGAGGGGTTGAAGGCGCTCTCCTGCCGCGCGATGGCGTAGACGATGCTACGCTCGACCTCGGGGCCGATCGGCGTGAACTGCGGAATGCCATTGACGGGATAGGCATAGAAATCGAACGGCAGCCCGCGATTGAGCGCGGCCTTGCCGAGCAGCAGCATGCCGCGCGCGTCGCTGTAGCGCTGGGCGAGCTCGCCGAGGCCGGCAAGCGCTTCGGGATCGCCATTCTCGCCCATATCGGCGAGAACAGGCGCCGCCATCTCCCGCTCGTCGAGCTCGTAGAGCAGTTGCGCGGCGCGCACGATCTCCAGCCGTTCGGCGCCGCGGCCGCGTGGTTGGCTGTTGAGCTCGATCTGCGGCAGGCCGAGCTTGGCGCGTGCGAGCTGGCCGTAATAGCTGGTGGATTGCTCGGCTGCCCGCGCGTAGGCGTTGCGCGCCTCCTGCTGGCGGCCTGCCGCTTCGGCGGCGCGGCCCTGCCAATAGCCGGCGCGCGCCAGCGTGGTCGGATTGACGCTGCCGATCCCGATGCGGGCAAAATGCTGGGTGGCCGCCGCGGGATCGTTGAGGAAGCGTAGCGCGATCCAGCCGGCGGTGAATTCCTGCTCGGTCTTGTAGATGTCGCGCGAGGGCAGGGCCGCATCGCGCGCGATCAGATAGGCGGTGCGGAATTCCTCCGTGTCGATCATCTTGCGCGCCAGCAGGCGCCGCTCGATCCACCATTCGTCGAGATTGTAGAGCCGGCCCGGATCCTTCGGTGCCGACAGCATGAGCTGGGCGGCTTCTGCAAATTTCTCCTCGCGGCGCAGCAGCTGGATCTTGCTGAAGATGAAGCCGGGATCGCCATGCAGCTCGCGCGGCACGGCCTCGAGCAGCGCGCGTGCGTTCGGCGCTTTCCTGAGGGAGGCGATGCGGGCCTTGGCGAGGGCGACATAGCCGGCACCGAGGCGCTTTGCAGCACGCAGCGCGGCCTCGTTCTCGCTGCCGTAGAGCAGCGTGTCCATCCGCGCCTTCTGATCGCCGGGCGTCAGCAGCGCGCCGAACTGGTCGAGCGCGTTGTTCTCGGTGTCTTCCGACATCGCATCGCTGCGCCAGGCCTCGCGCACCAGACGTTCGGCGTTGGCGCGGTCGCCGCGCGCCAGCATCGCCTTGGCGAGCGTGAAGCGGCCCTTGGCGGACACGGGGGATTCATTCTCGAACCACGACCACGCGACTGAATCGTCGCGCCTGTCGTCCCACATCGCGGCCTCCAGACGCCGGCGCAGGAATGTCTGCGACGGCCAGCTCGGATTGGCGGACAGGAAGGCGCGGTAGCGCTCCACGGTCGCGCCATTATCCTCGCCGCGCAGGATGATCCATTCCGCGAGTTTTCGCGCCACGGGATCCGACATCGTGGCCGCGGCATTGGTGGCGTCGCCCGACTTGCGCTTGCGCACGAGCTCGATAACGGTCTCCAGCGTGTCCTTGTCGGCTTGCGACGTCGAGGAGGTCGCAGCAACCGCGGCCGGCGTGACCGGCTTGCGCGGCGCGGCATGCTGGCGGGTCGCCGGCGCCAGGACCGGAGCCGCGACGGGCTTGGCGGGGGTCGGGGCGGTCGGTCTGACGGTGGCCGTCACGGACGGCGCGGGTGCGGGTTTGGGGGGCGAACCGTTGGCGGTCGGCCTTGATTTTGGCGCGGCGGCCGCCGCAGGCCTGGGCTTGTCCTTCGCGGGTTGCTTGTCGGCGTTTTTGCCAGCATCCTTGCTGGCATTCGTGGCAGGCTTCTTCGCGGCATCCTTGGCGGGGGCGCTGGTCGCACCCTTGCTCGCGCCCTTGGCGCCGTCCTTGGCGGCGTCCTTCGAAGTTTCCTTGCCGGTTCCCTTGGACGATCCTTTTGCAGTGGTCCTGGCGGCTGGTTTCGCGGTGTCCTTCGCGGTATCCTTGGTCCCTTCCGCGGTCGTCTCATTGGACTTGGCCCAGGCGGCGCAGCCGACCGACAGCCCTGCCATCAGGCACACGGCCAGACCGGTCAATCGCCATGTGGCACGCGGAAAGGAGGTCATGGCGTTTCGTCCCCCGAATCAGTCAATTGGCTCAGACCCAGTTGTACAAGATTTGGCTGTATTTGATTGAATATGCGGACAAAATACCAACAGCCGCTTACCTTTGCCGGGTTTGCACCACCACAGCGGCAAAATCGCGGCCTAAACGGTGCGTCACACGGAGGCGGGTCTTTTACCGGCGGGATAGACCCGATATGAATGCGGCTTGCTCTCGAGATCGCCGCGTACGGAGGAGG
Source organism: Bradyrhizobium sp. LB8.2 (assembly GCF_040548035.1). Classification (NCBI taxonomy): domain Bacteria; kingdom Pseudomonadati; phylum Pseudomonadota; class Alphaproteobacteria; order Hyphomicrobiales; family Nitrobacteraceae; genus Bradyrhizobium; species Bradyrhizobium sp. LB8.2. Next base: position 56,774 of record NZ_JBEPQV010000031.1, read on the forward strand.
AAGTCCATGGCAGCCAAGACGAAATTCCGGGGTTCGTTCACCGCCTTGGTCACGCCGTTCAAGAACGGCTCGCTGGACGAGTCGGCGTTCCGCTCCCTGGTCAACTGGCAGATTTCAGAGGGCACCAACGGCCTGGTCCCCGTCGGCACCACCGGCGAGAGCCCGACGCTGAGCCATGACGAGCACAAGAAGGTCGTCGAATGGTGCATCGAGGAAGCGAAGGGCCGCGTGCCCGTCGTCGCCGGGGCCGGCTCCAACTCGACCAAGGAGGCGATCGAGCTCGCCCAGCACGCCGAGAAGGCGGGCGCGAACGCGGTGCTGGTCGTAACGCCTTACTACAACAAGCCGACCCAGGAAGGCATGTACCAGCACTTCAAGGCGATCAACGACGCGATCGGGATTCCGATCATCATCTACAACATTCCGCCGCGCTCGGTGATCGACATGTCGGTCGACACCATGAAGCGGCTGTGGGAGCTGAAGAACATCGCCGGCGTCAAGGACGCCACTGCCAGCATGGTCCGCGTCTCGCAGCAACGCGCGGCGATGGGCGAGGAATTCAACCAGCTCTCCGGCGAGGATGCGACCATCCTCGGTTACATGGCCCATGGCGGCCATGGCTGCATTTCGGTGACTTCGAACGTCGCGCCGCGCCTGTGCTCGGAGTTCCAGGCTGCCTGGGCCAAGGGCGATCATGCCACTGCGCTGAAGCTGCACGACAAGCTGATGCCGCTGCACAACAACCTGTTCATCGAGAGCAACCCGGCGCCGATCAAGTACGCGCTGTCGCTGCTCGGCAAGCTGGACGAGACGCTGCGGCTGCCGATGGTGCCGGTCACCGAACCGACGCGCGTTGCCGTGCGCAGCGCCATGGTGCACGCCGGCCTGATCAACTGAGATCTGGGAATCCGCGCTGGCTGGTCCCGTGCGTGACATCGAAGGAAGGGGACGGATATGCTGAAGGAATTCCGCGAATTCGCAATGAAGGGCAACGTCGTCGATCTCGCCGTTGCCGTCATCATCGGCGCCGCCTTCGGTGCCATCGTGACGTCGATGGTCAACGACATCATCATGCCGATCATCGGTGCAGCCACCGGCGGCCTGGATTTCTCCAACTACTTCGTTGGACTCTCCAAGCAGGTCACGCAGACCAATCTTGTCGAAGCCAAGAAGCAGGGTGCGGTACTGGCCTATGGCAACTTCCTCACCTTGGTCGTGAACTTTGTCATCATCGCTTTCGTGCTGTTCATGGTCATCCGCACCATGAACCAGTTCAAGCGCAAGGACGAGGCCAAGCCCGCGGAGCCGCCGAAGCCGTCAGCGGAAGTCGCGCTCTTGACCGAGATCCGCGATCTCCTCAAGAAGTGACGCGCGCGCTTCATCCAAACTGTTAGCTTACGCGCGCATCTCGACCGGATCTGTCTGTCATGGCCGATAAGAACGAACGTCCTATCAAGGTCATGGCGGAGAATCGCAAGGCCCGCTTCAACTATGCGATCGAGGATACGGTCGAGGCGGGCATTGCGCTGACCGGCACCGAGGTCAAGTCGATCCGCAGCGGCAAGAGCACGATCGCGGAGTCCTACGCCGATTCCAGGGACGGCGAGATCTGGCTGATCAACGCCACCATTCCGGAATATCTCCAGGGCAACCGCTTCAATCACGAGCCGAAGCGGCCGCGCAAACTGCTGCTGCATCGCAAGCAAATCAACAAGCTGATGGGCGCGGTCGATCGTGAAGGCATGACGCTGATCCCGCTCAAGCTTTATTTCAACGAGCGCGGTCGCGCCAAACTGCAACTCGCGGTTGCAAAGGGCAAGAAGCTGCACGACAAGCGCGAAACCGAGAAGAAGCGCGATTGGAGCCGGGAGAAGGGCCGCCTGCTGCGGGCTAGGGGCTAGCGAGATGACTCAGAAAAACCTGCTTGAGGTCGACTGGAGCCGGATTCCCGCCCCCGCAGATGACGGCGGCGCGGCGCATCTGAAAGGCATGACGCTGCCCGCGATCAGCCTGCTCGCGACCGACGACACTTCGGTGACGCTGTCGGCGCTCTCCGGTCGCACCGTGGTGTTCGCCTATCCACGCACTGGCGAGCCCGGCAAAATCTCGCTCGTCGACGATTGGGACATGATTCCCGGCGCCCGCGGTTGCACGCCGCAGACCTGCGCGTTTCGCGATCTGTTCGCCGAACTGAAGGCCGCCGGCGCCGCGCAGGTGTTCGGCCTCTCGACCCAGAGCAACGCGTACCAGACCGAGATGGCCTCGCGGCTGCATCTGCCGTTCCCGGTGCTGTCGGACGAGAAGCTGGCGCTCACGCGCACCCTGAATTTGCCGACCATGGAGGTCGCAGGCCTCACGCTGATCAAGCGCCTGGCGTTGATCGTCGACGACGCAGAGATCACGCATGTGTTCTATCCGGTGTTCCCGCCCGACCGGAACGCCGGCGATGTCCTGGACTGGCTCCAGGCCAATCCGGCGAAGACCTAGTCGAGATCCGCCTTCACCTTCGCGAACACGGAGCGGAACATGTCCGGCGTCAGCACGCGGGTGTTCGTGTTGTAGCGCGAGCAGTGATAGCTGTCGTAGAGCCTGAACGCGCTGGCCTGGTGTACCGCGCCGTGGCCGAAGGGGGCTTGCGATGCCTTCAGGTTCAGCGGCTTGAGCACAGTGTCGTGCGCAATGCGTCCGAGGGCGACGATCGCGCGCAGGTTCGGCATCGTTGCGAGATTCGCCAAGAGAAACTGGCGGCAGGTGTGGATCTCGACCGGCAGCGGCTTGTTCTGCGGCGGCACGCAATGCACCGCATTGGCGATTCGGCAGTCGACCAGCTTCAGGCCGTCGTCGGGACGCGCCTGATATTTGCCCTTGGCGAAACCGTATTCGAGCAGCGTGGCGTAGAGCAGGTCGCCGGCATAATCGCCGGTGAAGGGACGGCCGGTGCGGTTGGCCCCCTGCATCCCCGGCGCGAGGCCGACGATCAGCAGGCGCGCCTTGATGTCGCCGAAAGGCGCAACCGGCGCATTGTGCCACAATGGCTCGCGCGCGCGGTTGGCCTCGCGAAAGGCAACCAGGCGCGGACAGAGCGGACAGTCACGGTCGGGGACGACTGTGAGGGGCGGGCGGCTTGGCCGCGCCGCCTCACTCGTCGAGGTCGTCATCGCCCCTCGGCGCCATCGTCGTCGCGCGCTGGAGGAATTGCGGGGCATGATGGCGCGGCTCGCGGTCACCGCGGTCACGCGGGGCGGGGCGTTCGGACGGGTCACGGCCGAGCTTGGCCTGCAGCTCGACGAGGTCGGTGAAGACGTCGGCCTGGCGGCGCAGCTCGTCGGCGATCATCGGCGGCTGGCTGGCGATCGTGGAAATCACGGTGACCCGCACGCCGCGGCGTTGAACGGCCTCGACAAGGGAGCGGAAGTCGCCGTCACCCGAGAACAGCACCATCTGGTCGATGTGTTCGGCGAGTTCCATGGCGTCCACGGCGAGCTCGATGTCCATGTTGCCCTTGACCTTGCGGCGGCCGGAGGCGTCGATGAACTCCTTGGTCGCTTTGGTCACGACCGTGTAGCCGTTGTAGTCCAGCCAGTCGATCAGGGGGCGGATCGAGGAGTATTCCTGATCCTCAATGATCGCGGTGTAGTAGAATGCCCGCGTCAGTGTCCCGCGGCTCTGAAATTCCTTCAGAAGGCGCTTGTAATCGATATCGAAGCCGAGAGTTTTCGCCGTCGCGTAGAGATTGGCTCCGTCGATGAAGAGCGCGATCTTGTCGGTAGAGGAAGGTGACATTCAGTTTGCTCGCGTAGAGTTCGTGATTGATCGTTTATTGTTGGCGCGGCGACAGCAAGCCGCGCAGTTCTAAAGTCCCGCCGAAACCCGTCGAAACCGCAAATCCGGAGAAGCCGGGGCAATCAAGGTATAGTTATGGCGGACTTGCATACACCCCGCGCCGCCCTCGATGGCAGCCCGGGAAACCACCCATCCCAGCCCCAATGTGGGCGTAGCAGAGCCGTTTGGCGAGGCCAAATTACAAATTGGCCTTGCGAAACCGTCCCGGCCCCTATAACTAGCGCCAATCATCCACATATTTCGTCCCACCCACAACGGAGCGACAGTCCATGGCTCGCGTCACCGTAGAAGATTGTATCGACAAGGTCGACAACCGGTTTGACCTGGTCCTGCTGGCCGCCCACCGTGCCCGCATGATTTCGTCTGGTTCACAACTAACGGTTGACCGCGATAACGACAAGAACCCTGTTGTGTCTTTGCGTGAAATTGCTGACTCGACCATCTCGCCGGAGGACCTCCGCGAGGAGCTGGTGCACTCGCTGCAGAAGTTCGTCGAAGTCGACGAGCCGGAGCCGGACACTGTGCCGCTGATCGGTTCCGCCGGTGCAAGCGTAGACGCGGACGATACCGAAGTCGCGGTCGAGCGCATGACGGAAGAGGAGCTCCTGAAGGGTCTCGAAGGCCTCGCGCCACCCGAGGAGCAGCCCGAGGAGGACGAGTAGATCGTCCCGTCGCAGTCATCGACTTCTTGTGATCTTGTCAAAGGCCCGAACCGTTGTTCGGGCCTTTGCTTTTGTTGGCGTTTTCGTGGTTACCATAGTGTTGTCGGTTCGCGCGGGGCCCTGTCACCGAATTGATCGGACACGCGCGCGATCGGAGCTAAGATGTATGCAACGGGCTGCTTCGTGGTCCGTTTGAAGGCAGGACGGCATGGTATATCGGCGTCGCACACAAACGCAGATGCAGGCCGCAACCGAATCGGTTGCCGTGGCCCCGACTGCGCCGGTGGCGCGTCCGGCGAAGTCCCGCGCGCGCATGATGCGTCAATACGACCTCGTCGAGCGCGTCAGGTCCTACAATCCCAACACTGACGAAGACCTGCTGAACCGCGCCTATGTCTACGCCATGAAGGCGCACGGCTCGCAGACCCGCGCCTCAGGCGACCCGTATTTCTCGCACCCGCTCGAAGTGGCGGCGATTCTCACCGATCTGAAGCTCGACGACGCAACCATCGTGGCTGCGTTGCTCCACGACACGATCGAGGACACCGAAGCGACGCGGGCCGAGATCGACCAGATCTTCGGGCCCGAGATCGGCGCGCTGGTCGAGGGTCTGACCAAGCTGAAGCGGCTGGAGCTGGTGTCGCGGGAGGCCAAGCAGGCCGAGAATCTGCGCAAATTGTTGCTGGCCATTGCCGACGACGTCCGCGTGCTGCTGGTGAAGCTCGCCGATCGCCTGCACAACATGCGCACGCTGGACTTCGTGCCGACGGAATCGCGACGGCGCATCGCCGAGGAGACGCTCGACATCTATGCGCCGCTGGCCGGGCGCATGGGCATGCAGGAAATGCGCGAGGAGCTGGAGGATATGTCCTTCCGGACTCTCGATCCCGAAGCCTATTCGGTGGTGATGCAGCGGCTCGATGCGCTCGCCGAGCGCAACCGCAATCTGATCGGCGAGATCGAGGCGCAGCTTTCCAACAATCTGCGGCACAGGGGCCTTGGCGCGCGGGTCTATGGCCGCAGCAAGAAGCCGTTCTCGATCTGGACCAAGATGGAGCGCAAGTCGGTCGGCTTCGAGCAATTGTCCGACATCTTCGGCTTTCGCCTCGTCGTCAACGACATCGAGTCCTGCTATCGCGCGCTCGGCATCGTCCACACCACCTGGCCGGTCGTACCTGGGCGTTTCAAGGATTACATCTCGACCCCGAAGCAAAACGACTACCGCTCGATCCACACCACCGTGATCGGCCCCGGCAACCAGCGCGTCGAGCTGCAGATCCGCACCGAGGCGATGGACCAGATCGCCGAGCGCGGCATCGCCGCGCACGTGTTCTACAAAGAGGGCGCCGGCTCGCCGACCGAGTTCCTCAAGCGCGAGTCCAACGCGTTCGCCTGGTTGCGCCACACCATCGGCATCCTCTCCGAAAGTGCGAACCCGGAGGAATTCCTTGAGCACACCAAGCTCGAGCTGTTCCACGACCAGGTGTTCTGTTTCACTCCGAAGGGCAAGCTGATCGCGCTGCCGCGCCATGCCAACGTGATCGACTTCGCCTATGCCGTGCACACCGACGTCGGCAACAGCGCGGTGGGCTGCAAGATCAACGGCCAGTTCGCGCCGCTGTCCTCGGAGCTCCAGAACGGCGATGAGGTCGAGGTGCTGACCTCGGAAGCACAAGCGGCGCCGCCGTCCGCCTGGGAAACGCTCGCGGTCACCGGCAAGGCGCGCGCCGCGATCCGCCGCGCCACCAGGACTGCGGTGCGCGATCAATATGTCGGTCTCGGCCGGCGCATCGTGGAACGCCTGTTCGAGCGCGCCAAGATCGAATACGCCGACGACAAGCTCAAGGGCGCGCTGCCGCGGCTCGCGCGGACCTCGATCGAGGACGTCATGGCGGCTGTGGGGCGCGGCGAGATCAAGGCCTCCCACGTCGCGCGTGCGATGTATCCCGACTACAAGGAGGAGCGCATTGCGCGCTACGGCGTCAAGAAGGGGCTTGCCGCCAAGTTCAAGGAGAAGTCGTCGGAACCGCCGCGCAGCCCGGTCGCGATCCCGATCCGCGGCATCAATTCCGACCTGCCGGTGAAGTTCGCGCCGAACGGCGGCGCCGTGCCCGGTGACCGCATCGTCGGCATCGTCACGCCGGGCGAGGGCATCACCATCTACCCGATCCAGGCGCCGGCCCTGAAGGATTTCGAGGAAGAGCCGGAGCGCTGGCTCGACGTCCGCTGGGACATCGAGGACTCCGCGCCGCAGCGCTTCCCGGCCCGCATCAGGGTCGAGAACGTCAACGAGCCCGGCGCGCTGGCGCAGATCGCGACCGTGATTGCCGAGCACGACGGCAACATCGACAACATCAGCATGCAGCGCCGCTCACCGGACTTCACGGAGACGACGATCGATCTCGAAGTCTACGATCTGAAGCATTTGAGTGCGATCCTGGCCCAGCTGCGCGCGAAGGCGGTCGTCGCCCGCGTCGAACGTGTTAATGGATAGACGCTTTCCGTCTTGGTCTGTCCTATGGTTCCGTGAGTCCTGAAATGCCTGCACCTCCGCTCCGCCTCGGCGTCAATGTCGACCATGTCGCGACCCTGCGTAACGCGCGCGGCGGCCGCAATCCAGATCCGGTGCGCGCCGCACTGCTGGCGATCGAGGCTGGCGCCGACGGCATCACCGCTCACTTGCGCGAGGATCGCCGGCACATCCGCGACGAGGACATGGCGCGGCTGAAAGCCGAAATCTCCAAGCCGCTCAATTTCGAGATGGCAGCGACCGACGACATGATGCGCATCTCGCTCGCCACCAAGCCGCACGCGGTGTGCCTCGTGCCGGAGCGGCGCCAGGAGGTGACGACCGAGGGCGGGCTCGACGCGGTCGGTCAGCACAACGCGCTGGCGCCCTATATCGCGCGGCTGAACGATGCCGGCATCCGGGTGTCGCTGTTCATCGCCGCCGATCCCGCCCAGATCGAGATGGCGGCGCGGCTGCGCGCGCCCGTGATCGAGATCCACACCGGCGCCTGGTGCGACGCCGTCGTCGACGGCCACACCGACAAGGCCGAGGCCGAATGGCGGCGGATCGTGGCGGGCGTAAAGCTGGCGAAGCAAGCAGGGCTGGAGATTCACGCCGGACACGGGCTCGACTATGCCACGGCGGAGACGATCGCGGCCCTGCCGGAGATCATGGAGCTCAACATCGGCTACTACATGATGGGCGAAGCGCTGTTCGTCGGTCTCGCCGAGACGGTGCGCAACATGCGCGCAGCGATGGACCGCGGCCGGAGCCGGGCATGATCATCGGCATCGGCTCCGATCTGATCGACATCACCCGCGTCGGCAAGGTGATCGAGCGCCATGGCGAGCGCTTCCTCGATCGCATCTTCACCGCGGCCGAGCGAGCCAAGGCGGAGCGGCGCGCCAAGAACGAGAAGATGGTTGTGGCGACCTACGCCAAGCGCTTCGCCGCCAAGGAGGCCTGCTCCAAGGCGCTCGGCACCGGCATAAGGCGCGGCGTGTGGTGGCGCGACATGGGGGTGGTCAACCTGCCGGGAGGACGGCCAACCATGCAATTGACGGGCGGGGCGCTGGCCCGGCTCCAGGCCCTGACGCCGGAGGGGTTCGAGGCACAGATCGACCTGTCGATCACCGATGACTGGCCGTTGGCCCAGGCCTTCGTCGTCATTTCCGCCGTGCCGCTGGCCAATCCCTGACCGGTCTCCCGCGATTTTATAATTATCATTAAAAATCAAATACTTATCCAGTTTTGATGCGTTCCTTGATTGCGTGGCCTCCGACAACCGTCTAAAAGTCGGCGGACGCAAATCAGCCTGGGCGAATTCGGCTTTACGCCGGAATTGGCTCTCATTATCAGAATCAGGACAATCTCCTTGGGACGCGAACCGACGGGCCGTTCGCGGGAGGGGGGCGCGCTTTGGATCGCCGGCCGGAATTGAGAGAGCAATGAGCGTGACTTCAGGGACCAAAACTGAGACCGGCGTGGGCGAAACCATCCGGGTCGTGATCCACGCCCTCTTGATCGCGCTCGTGATCCGCACCTTCCTGTTCCAGCCGTTCAACATCCCATCCGGCTCGATGAAGGCGACCCTGCTGGTCGGCGACTATCTGTTCGTCTCGAAATATTCCTACGGCTACAGCCACTACTCGATCCCGTTCTCGCCGCCGCTGTTTTCGGGGCGGATCTGGGGCTCGGACCCGAGCCGCGGCGACATCGTCGTATTCCGCCTGCCGAAGGACGACTCCACCGACTACATCAAGCGCGTGATAGGGCTTCCCGGCGACCACATCCAGATGCGGGACGGTCTGCTCTACATCAACGACACGCCGGTCGAGCGGCAGCGCATGAGCGAATTTGTCGGCGAGGATCCCTGCGGTTCGGAAGGCGGCGGCGTCTCCCGGGTGAAGCGCTGGAAGGAGACGCTGCCGAACGGCGTGTCCTATGAGACGTTGGACTGCGCCGACAACGGCTACGTGGACAACACCAACGTCTACACCGTGCCGACCGGCCACTTCTTCATGATGGGCGACAACCGCGACAACTCCACCGACAGCCGCTTCCTCGGCCAGGTCGGCTACGTGCCGCAGGAGAACCTGATCGGGCGCGCCCAGATGATCTTCTTCTCGATCGCCGAAGGCGAGCATGCCTGGATGTTCTGGCGCTGGCCGTGGGCGGTGCGCTGGAATCGCTTCTTCAAAATCGTCCGATGAAAGACGAAGTCAAGGACATCGCGACCCACCCGATCGAGGCGCAAGCGGGCCCCGACGGCGAAGCTGCGGCCAACACCCTTGAAATCAAGACGCCTGCAAAGAAGAAGCGGGTGCGGAGCAGCAAGACCAAGGGCCCGGATGCGAACGCGGCGCTCGAGGCCCGCATCGGCCACAGTTTCGCCGATCCGAACCTCTTGATGCAGGGCATCACGCATGTCTCGGCGCTGAAGTCCGGGCGCAAGCGTGGCGACAGCTATCAGCGGCTGGAATTCCTCGGCGACCACGTGCTCGGACTTGTCGTCTCCGACATGCTCTATCACGCGTTCCCGAACGCCGACGAAGGCGAGATGTCCAAGCGACTTGCCGAACTGGTGCGCAAGGAGAGCTGCGCCGACGTCGCCAAGTCGCTCGGTCTCCTCGACGACATCAAGCTCGGCTCGGTCGGTCCTAGTGCCGACGCGCGCCTGCGCAAGAGCGTGCTCGGCGACATCTGCGAGGCCGTGATCGGCGCCGTCTTCCTCGACGGCGGCTACGCGGCGGCGTCCGAGTTCGTCAAGCGCAACTGGACCGAACGCATGCACAAGCCGCGGCGTCCCTTGCGCGATCCCAAGACCGTTCTGCAGGAATGGGCGCAGGGCAAGGGACTGCCGACGCCGGTCTACCGCGAGGTCGAGCGCACCGGTCCGCATCACGATCCGGAGTTTCGTGTCGCGGTGGACCTGCCGGGGTTGGCGTCGGCCGAAGGCACCGGCGGCAGCAAGCGCGCAGCGGAGAAGGTAGCGGCTTCAGTGATGATCGAACGCGAAGGTGTTGGCGGCGGCAATGACGGTTGAAACAAGCGGCGAGGCGCCCGCCGCAACGAGCTGCGGCTTTGTCGCGCTGATCGGCGCCCCGAACGTCGGAAAGTCCACGCTGGTCAATGCGCTGGTCGGGGCCAAGGTCACGATCGTCTCGCGCAAGGTGCAGACCACGCGGGCGCTGATCCGCGGCATCGTGATCGAGAACAACGCGCAGATCATCCTGGTCGATACGCCCGGCATCTTCCTGCCCAAGCGCCGGCTCGACCGCGCCATGGTCTCGACCGCCTGGAGCGGCGCGCATGACGCCGACCTCGTCTGCGTGCTGCTGGATGCCAAGGCCGGTATCGACGAGGAAGCCGAGGCGATCCTCACCAAGGTCGCGAGCGTCAAGCACGAGAAGATTCTGGTCATCAACAAGGTGGATCTGGTCCAGCGCGAGAAGCTGCTGGCACTGGCGCGGGCGGCCAACGAGCGCATGGCCTTCGCGAAGACCTTCATGATCGCGGCGATCTCCGGCGACGGCGTCGACGACCTCAGGCATACTCTGGCCGAGATCGTGCCGCCGGGGCCGTTCCTCTATCCCGAAGACCAGATGTCGGACGCGCCGATGCGGCAGCTTGCGGCCGAGATCACGCGCGAGAAGATCTTTCGCAAGCTGCACCAGGAATTGCCCTACCAGTCCACGGTCGAGACCGACAAGTGGGAGGAGCGCAAGGACAAGTCGGTCCGCATCGAGCAGACGATCTTCGTCGAGCGCGAGAGCCAGCGCAAGATCGTGCTTGGCGCGGGCGGCGCGACGATCAAGTCGATTGGCGCGGACTCACGCAAGGAGATCGGCGAGATCCTCGGTGTGCCGGTGCATCTGTTCCTGTTCGTCAAGGTGCGCGAGAACTGGGGCGATGATCCCGATCGCTACCGCGAGATGGGCCTGGAATTTCCCAAAGAATAACCAAGAAAAGATCGGTCACCGATGAGCGTACCCGGCAACGTACGGCGCTTCGAAGCGTTGCTCTATGCATCCTTGATGCTGGATGCCCTGTCGGTCGCGGTGCAGGACCGCACGCCGAATGCCGAGATGACCGAGCAGATGATCATGACGGCGACGCTGCTCGCCGGCGGCATGATCCTGCTGCTGGTCTATTTCGTCTGGCTCGCTGCACGCTGGCGCAAGAACTGGCCGCGATGGGTGCTGGCGGCAGCGCTCGTGCTGTCGGTGATCTCGCTCGGCCAGATCATCGGCGAGAAGGGCATGGAACTCGACAGCGCCATCGAGATCATCTCCTGCGTGCTGACGGCGATGGGATTGTATTTCTCGTTCAGCGGAGATGCACAGGGCTGGTTCAACGCGTGAGGATTCGCCGCTTTGCGCGGTTGATCAAATTGGTGGGCACGCTTCGCTTTGCCTACCCTACGATCGCCTGAAATGCGCTAGACTCCGCACATGGAATGGACCGACGAAGGCATCGTGCTGGGTGTGCGGCGGCATGGCGAGAGTAGCTCCATCGTCGAGCTGCTGACGCGTGCGCACGGCCGCCATCTCGGTCTCGTCCGCGGCGGAGCCGGCTCGCGGATGCGGCCGCTGCTGCAGCCCGGCAACAGCCTCAGCGTGGTGTGGCGGGCGCGGCTCGACGAGCATCTCGGCACCTATGCCATCGAGGGCCTCAAGCTGCGCGCGGCGACGCTGCTGACATCCCCCCATGGCGTCTATGGCATCACCCATCTCGCCTCGATTGCGCGGTTGCTGCCGGAGCGCGATCCGCACGAAAACATCTTGGCGCAGCTCGAGCATTCGCTCGACGATTTCGACGACATCGGCGGCGCCGCCGTGCACCTGATCCATTTCGAGCTGGCGATGCTCGCCGCGCTCGGCTTCGGGCTTGCGCTGGAAAACTGCGCGGTGACCGGGGAGACTACCGACCTGATCTATGTCTCGCCGAAATCAGGCGGCGCGGTGTCACGCGGCGCGGGCGAGCCGTGGCGGGATCGGTTGTTGCGGCTGCCGCCGTTTTTGCGTCGTGGCGAAGCCGCGAGCGACGTCACCGACCAGGATCTTCAGGACGGCCTTCGGTTGACTGGGCTGTTCCTGCTGCGCCATGTGCTGGAGCCGCGGGGGCAGGGCCATTCCGACGCGCGGGCAGGCTTCATCAACGCGCTGACGAGACAGCAGGCGAAGGCCGTGATTCCCGCGCCATGAGGCTGGCGCGGCTCTGCATTGCCCCAATAGGGCAGCCGTCATTGGAACCAAACCGGGTTTCCTGGACTTGCCCTCGGGGTTCCAACCGGGGATAGCCTCATGCTGATCAAGGGATTTGTGATATCGGCAGCGCTTGTCACGCTGGCGCCGGACGCCCTCGCAGGTGAGCAACCCGGCGTCTTTCGCCGCGCCTCCTGCACCGTCGTCAGGTTTTATGTGGCTAAATATTCCGCTGCAGCGGCAGAGGGATGGGCGCGGTCCAAGGGCGCGACGGAGGCCGACATCGAGACGGCGCGGCGGTGCCTGACCAATGCCCCGGCCACCACGCAGGCTAAAAACGCGCAACCCACCCAGACCTTCACCGCAGGCTGGGCCGGCCGGTAGGCCGCCCACAGGGAACCAATCGATCCTTGCCCGATTCGCTTCCACGGTTTAACCGGGCGGCATGGGAAAACGATTGATTCCGCCGGCGGAACCGGCCGAAATTCACGAGGTGCCTCTGCGTGAGGCGCTGGAAGAGCGCTATCTTGCGTACGCGCTTTCCACCATCATGCACCGCGCGCTGCCCGATGCCCGCGACGGCCTGAAGCCGGTGCACCGGCGCATCCTGTACGGCATGCGCCTGCTCCGGCTCGACCCCGGCACGGCGTTCAAGAAATCCGCCAAAATCGTCGGCGACGTGATGGGCTCGTTCCATCCGCATGGCGACCAGGCGATCTACGACGCCATGGTCCGCCTCGCGCAGGACTTCTCCTCGCGCTATCCGCTTGTCGACGGCCAGGGCAATTTCGGCAATATCGACGGCGATAATCCCGCTGCCTACCGCTACACCGAAGCGCGGATGACCGACGTCGCGCGGCTTCTGCTCGACGGCATCGACGAGGACGGGGTCGAGTTCCGCCCTAATTACGACGGCCAGTCGAAAGAGCCCGTCGTGCTGCCCGGCGGCTTCCCGAACCTGCTCGCCAATGGCGCGCAGGGTATCGCGGTCGGCATGGCGACGTCGATCCCGCCGCACAACGCCGCCGAGCTCTGCGAAGCCGCGCTGCATCTGATCGAGAAGCCCGACGCGAAATCCAAGGCGCTGCTGAAATGGGTCAAGGGCCCGGATTTCCCGACCGGCGGCATCTGCGTCGATTCCAAGCAGGCGATCGCTGAAGCCTATACCACCGGCCGCGGCTCGTTCCGCGTCCGCTCCCGATGGGAGCAGGAAGAGGGCGCACGCGGCACCTGGGTCGTCGTCGTCACCGAGATACCCTTTCTGGTGCAGAAGTCGCGCCTGATCGAGAAGATCGCCGAGCTGCTGGACCAGAAGAAGCTGCCGCTGGTCGGAGACATCAGGGACGAGTCGGCCGAAGACGTCCGTGTCGTGATCGAGCCGAAGTCGAAGAATGTCGATCCGGCGCTGATGATGGAATCGCTGTTCCGGCTGACGGAGCTCGAAAACAAGATTCCGCTGAACCTCAACGTGCTGATCAAGGGCCGCGTGCCCAAGGTGGTGGGGCTCGCGGAGTGCCTGCGCGAATGGCTTGACCATCTGCGCGACGTGCTGATCCGTCGGACCAACCATCGCAAGGCCGAGATCGAGCGCCGGCTGGAGATTCTCAGCGGCTTACTGATTGCCTATCTGAACATCGACGAGGTGATCAGGATCATCCGCAACGAGGACGAGCCGAAGCCGGCGCTGATCAAGGCGTTCAAGCTCACCGAAGTGCAGGCCGAAGCCATCCTCAACATGCGGCTGCGAAGCCTGCGCAAGCTCGAGGAAATGGAGATCCGCAGCGAGGACAAGGATCTGCGCAAAGAGCTGAAGGGCATCGAGGGACTGCTGGCGTCCGAACCCGAGCAGTGGAAGAACGTCGCCGAGCAGGTTGGCAAGGTCCGCGACATGTTCGGGCCGAAGACCCCGCTCGGCAAGCGCCGCACCACCTTTGCGGACGCGCCCGAGCACGATCTCGCCGCCATGGAGGAGGCTTTGGTCGAGCGCGAGCCGGTGACGGTCGTCGTCTCCGACAAGGGCTGGATCCGCACCCTCAAGGGCCATGTCGAGGATCTCTCGGGGCTGGCCTTCAAGCAGGACGACAAGCTCGGGTTCGCGTTCTTCGCGGAAACGACCTCGAAGCTGCTGCTGTTCGCCACCAACGGAAAATTCTACTCGCTCGATGTTGCAAAACTTCCGGGCGGCCGCGGTCATGGCGAGCCGATCCGCCAGTTCATCGATCTCGAGCCGGAGGCCGCGCCGGTCACGCTGTTCGTTAACAAGGGCGGACGCAAATTCCTGGTCGCGAGCCACGAGGGCCAGGGCTTCGTCGTCAACGAGGACGATTGCGTCGGCACCACCAAGAAGGGCAAGCAGGTCCTCAACGTGGACATGCCGAACGAGGCGTGCGCGATCACCGAGGTGCTCGGCAACACTGTCGCGGTGATCGGCGAGAACCGCAAGATGCTGGTCTTCCCGCTCGACCAGACGCAGGAGATGCCACGCGGCCGCGGCGCACGACTGCAGAAGTACAAGGACGGCGGCCTTTCGGACATCGCGGTGTTCGACGCCAAGGCGGGGCTGACCTGGAAGGATTCCGCTGGCCGCGAATTCTCGGCGACGATGAAGGAACTGGCCGAGTGGCAAGGCACCCGCGCAGACGCCGGCCGCCTGGCGCCGAAGGGTTTCCCGAAATCGAACAAGTTCGGCAAGGTGATCGGGTAGCTCGACTTTCAAACGGGAGGTGCGGTTTGTTGATTCGCAAATCGCGCACCTCCTAACGTTTGATTGCGATTTCGTCCTTTGTGCCGACAAACGCAGCATTTCCCGCGGCGTGCTGTTGCCGTTTGAACACGCCGAAAGGCTTTCGCGATTCGCTCGTTCAACGAGAGATAGCGAATCACGAATCTCCGTGATTCCATCTGCACCAGATATTTTGAGAATTTCGTTGGGGGCTGGGAATGGGGCCGGGATCGAACACGGTGTTGCGTCCGCCGCGCTGCCTGCTTCTATGTAGCGTCTCGCTCATCGCATTGTCCGGTTCAGCGCTCGCTGCGGACTTGCCCGTGGCCAGGTTGGCGCCGGCGCTCGCCGCGTCCTGGGCGGGCTTCTATCTCGGCGTCCACGGCGGCTATGGTTGGGGGCGCGACGACTTCTCACAGTCGGAAGCGTTTGCGCTGGCGACGCCGCAATCGGTCAACGGCATCCGCGGGAAAGGCGCCGTCTACGGCGCGCAGGCCGGCTACAATTGGCAATTTGGCCGCGCCGTCACCGGACTCGAGTTCGATTTCTCGGCGACCGACATCAAGGGCAGCAACGCGGTCAGCCAGCTCCTCGGCGGGACCGACGCGACGACCATCACCCTCAGCGAGAAGGCGCAATATCTCGGCAGCGTTCGCAGCCGCCTCGGTTGGCTGCCGGCCGACAATGTGCTGCTGTATGGGACCGCAGGCCTCGCCTGGGAGCGGCTCGACTCCACATCGCAGACATTGCAGACCTCGACTGCGCCGGTCAGTGCCACGCTGTCGTCCATCCGCACGCCGACCGACAGGTTCGGCTGGGTCGCCGGCGCTGGTGTCGAGGCAATGCTGGGCAGCCCGAACTGGATCGGCCGCATTGAATATCTGCATTATGATTTCGGCCAGATCGCGGACTCGTCTGCGATCACCGCTGCGATCGGCCAGGTGAACTCGACGTCGGGATCGCAGACCATCGACCTGGTTCGCGTCGGCGTGTCCTACAAGTTTGGCGAGCAGGCGCGTCTCGCGCCGGTGCCTTACGTCAAGGCGCCCGTGATGGCATCGGCGCGCAACGGCTGGGCCGGGTTCTATGCGGGTGCCCATGGTGGCTATGGCTGGGGCGATGATCCCGCGACCTTGCCGCTGCCGCTGCTCGACTTTGCACCGGATGGCGCACTGACCGGCGCAAAGTCGCAAGGCTGGGTCGCCGGCGGTCAGTTCGGCCACAACTGGCAATATGATCGCGTGGTCGCCGGCCTCGAGGCCGACCTCAGCGCGGCCGACATCAAGGGCAGCACCTCGACAGCTTCGATCGCGGTTCCTGGCTTCGCCTCGACGCTGAAGTTTGACGAGAAGGTGAAATATCTCGGTACCGTGCGCGGCCGTCTCGGCTGGACGCCGATCGACACCTTACTGCTGTACGGTACCGCCGGCCTCGGCTGGGAACGGCTGGAGATCTCCCAGGTGCAGCAGGACACCACCGCGACGGGCGTCACCACCACGCGGACGGCCACACCGAGCGACCGCTTCGGCTGGGTTGCAGGTGTGGGGGGCGAGATGATGCTCGGCAGCAGCAACTGGATCGGGCGGCTGGAATATCTGCACTACGATTTCGGCCGCGTCCGTTCCGATTCAAGCCTGGTTTCCGTCTCGCCGCCGCTCGCGAATTTTGCTGCGGCGACCGCGATCGGCCATCAAACCGTCGATCTCGTGCGCGCGGGCGTGTCCTACAAGTTCGGACCGGACGCGGCTTTGCCGGTGTCTGCGCTTGCCTACGCCAAGGCGGGCCCGGCGCCATCGCTGCAAAGCTGGTCCGGCTTCTATCTTGGCGCCCATGGCGGCTATGGCTGGAAGCAGAACGATTTTTCGAACGCCTCCCTGCTTGGCGGGGTCACCATCGGCGATATCAGGTCGAAAGGCTGGCTCGGCGGCGGCCAGGCCGGCTACAACTGGCAGTATGCGAGCGTCGTTGCGGGTGTCGAGATCGACGGCAGCACTACCGGTATCAAGGGCTCGACGCCAACCGTGCTCGCGGGCACCATCAGCGACACGCTGTCGGACAACGTCAAATACCTGGGCACGTTGCGCGGGCGTCTCGGCTGGACACCCTCGAGTGGTTGGCTTCTCTATGCCACCGGCGGTCTCGCGTTCGAACGTGCGCACCGCATCGATAGCTCGGCCAACTCGGCCCCCAGCCCGGTCACGGCCGCTGTGATCGAGACGGCGCGCAATCATTTCGGGATGGCCGCCGGCGCCGGTGTCGAGACCTTCCTCGGCAACTCAAACTGGATCGGCCGCATCGAATATCTGCACTACGATTTCGGCACAGTAGAAGCGACCAGCAACATCACGACCACTGAGCCAGGCGGCACGCCCACCACGGATCGAGGCGGCCGACAGACCATCGATACCATTCGCGCCGGCCTGTCCTACAAGTTCACGCCATAGAGCTCGGCTCAGATCGCCCGACCAGCCGCAAGGCCACTGCCGCGCCTGCAAATTATCGTCGCCGGCGATTTCCGTCCTATCTTTTCATACGACGCAACGCGCGGCGGGTGAGGCCGGATCGTCGCTCGCCCAGCCCGCCGCCTCTCGCGCCGGTTTGCACGGTCTGATACCGTCCGCCATCCCGGTTTTCTGGAACGTTGAGAAGTAGCGCGATGTACGATGTCATTGTTGTCGGCGGCGGCTCCGCCGGCGCCGCTGTTGCGGCACGGCTCTCCGAATATCCCGCACGGCGCGTCCTGCTGCTGGAGGCGGGTCTCGACTGGCGCGCCGACGAGGCGCCCTGGGAAGTGATGACGCCAAATCCCATCCCGATCATCCACAAGCGCGAGTACCAGGAGAAATGGCAATGGCCTGATCTTCTGACGCGCCGGGTGGCGGGGCAGGAGCCGCGCTTCTACTGGCGCGGCAAGGGCCTCGGCGGCTCGTCGATGATGAACGGCCAGATCGCCATCCGCGGCGTCGCCGATGCGTTCGACGAATGGGC
This sequence comes from Bradyrhizobium sp. LB8.2, assembly GCF_040548035.1. Taxonomy (NCBI): domain Bacteria; kingdom Pseudomonadati; phylum Pseudomonadota; class Alphaproteobacteria; order Hyphomicrobiales; family Nitrobacteraceae; genus Bradyrhizobium; species Bradyrhizobium sp. LB8.2. The sequence continues at coordinate 74,705 of NZ_JBEPQV010000031.1, forward strand.
CGCCAATGGCTGCACCGGCTGGTCCGCGAAAGACGTGATGCCGTTGTTCTCGGTGATCGAGGATGATCTGGAGTTCGGTGACGCAGCGGGCCATGGCCGCGGCGGACCGCTGCCGGTCTATCGCGCGCCTCCGGAAAAATGGGGGCCGATCGATCGCGGCTTGCGCGATGCGGCGCTGGCGAGCGGCTATCCCTGGTGCGCCGACGTCAATGGTCCCGACGGCGAGGGCGTCGCTTGCTATCCCATCAACAGCCGGGACAGCCGCCGCATCACCACCAACGAGGGTTATCTGGAGCCCGCGCGCGGCCGCGCCAATCTGGATATTCGCGGGCACGCGCTGGTCGATCGCGTATTGATCAGTGACGGGCGGGCGACCGGCCTTCGCGTTCACATCGAGGGGCAGGGCGCCAGCGAGATCAGCGCGCGCCAGATCGTGCTCTGCGCCGGTGCCATCCACAGTCCGGCGATCCTGCTGCGCTCGGGCATTGGACCTGCCGACGAGCTGAAGGGGATGGGGATCGCGGTCGAGCGCGACCTGCCGGTCGGCCGGCACTTCTTCGACCATCCGCTGTTTCGCGCCACGGTCCAGCTCCATGAAAACCTGCGGCCGAGCGATCCTGACACCCGCCACACCAATTGCTGCGTGACCTATTCGTCGGGCCTTGCCGATGGCGGCAAACGGGACATGATCCTGATCGCCTTCAACCACCGCGGCATCGGCGTATCAGGAGCGATCGGCGCCGGGCTGTTCAATGCGTATTCTCGTGGAACACTTAAACTGGCCTCGACCGACCCCGCGATCGATCCTGTTGTCGAGGAGAACATGCTGGCCGATCCCCGTGACATGCTGCGCATGACGGATGCGGTGAAACGGCTGGCCGTGATCACCTCCCAACCCGCGCTATCAGGCATCGCCGACTGGATCCGGCTGGCGGACACCGATCTGACGCTGCCGCAGGCAGCCGCGCTGCCGGATCATGAACTCGATGCGCTGCTGCGGCGCGAAACCGGAGACATCCAGCACGCCGCCGGCAGTTGCCGCATGACCGGCTTCAAGCAGGCCGACGGCGTGGTCAACCCTGATGGTACGGTGAAGGGCATCGCGGGCCTGCGCGTCGCCGACGCCTCGATCATGCCGTCGGATTGCCGGGCCAACACCCACTTCACCACGGTGGTGATCGGGGAAGCGATTGCGCGGATGATGAGGCGTTAGTTCTGCTGCGTCAAACCACTCTTCTCCTCATCCTGAGGAGCGCGGAACGCGCGTCTCGAAGGATGGCCTCGGGCAAATATCCGGGCCTTCATGGTTCGAGACGCGCTTCGCGCTCCTCACCATGAGGGTCTTATGACGCAGCAAGATTCAGCCGTTCCTCTTCAATTCACATTTCAAACAGCGGGCGAGAGTTCGCATTCTCGCGGCGCATTTCGCCCGAGTTCTACCTCTCGCGCCACCTTCAAGGAAAGGGCGCAGGGAAGGCCGGGCGCCGGCGGGCACCCGCAAGGTCCGTGCGCCATAGAAATACACACGGGGTGGACCACAGGTTCGCCGGATCGCCCGGCCTTCCCCGCGCGATGGTTTTAACGTGTCCTTCGTGCTCTCCCCGGGGAGCGATGCACTATTGCCCCCGTCGCCCTGCGGATAGCTGATGCGCGCGCCCGGTCGGGCCGCCTCATCACCGCAGGACTTGACGCACAGACCCCGGGCGTCAGGACCACACGACTTGTTCGTCCGCGCACGTCTTCGCTGGGACTTCGAGTGCTGGCGTGTGCTCACACCCGAAGCCATGCGAAGACGCTGTCGGCGTCGTGTCGTCGGCGCGAAGCGATTGCTCACAGCCGAAGCCGCCCTGCAATGCCTGTTACGCCCGACGCCGTCGCGTCCATCGCTGCCCAGCCCGCGGTTCGTGACGATCGCGATCCGCCCCTTGTCTCGGGCCAGGGTGTTTTGTCTGTACGATAAATCCGAAATTCGGTAAAGTGGAATATTTTGCGAGATGGGCTTGACAGGCGGTGTGGCGGAAGTGGTCGCGGCTGTTTTGCCCGACGGGTCGGGGAGGCGAGGGTGACGGCTTTCGCCCAAAGGGCGCGTGCTGAGAGACGGCAGCTTCCGAGGGCAGAGCGGAAGTGGTTCGGCGCGGTCATCATCGACCGCTTGCGACCCGAATGTATGGTCCGGCCGCGCGTTGCAAGAGGTTTCGTCAACCTGGCAGATGCGGTCTTGCATCAATGTATCCGGCCTCTGATTGGAGCGTGTTGTGCTCCGGGCCATCATGGATATCAGCGCGCATTCGAGCTAATTAGCGGACAGGCCTCGAACGGGCCATTCGGGTCACCAGTGTTCGCATGCGCCGGGAAGACCGATCCTCCATCGTTGTCTCATTCCTCTCGCAGACCTCGGCGGGTAAGGGATGTTGTTACGTCATCGAACGCTCCTCACGTCGCACTGTTCCTTTGTTCGTGCCTGGCGGCCGTTCCTTCGTCCCGGCCTGCGCGCGCCGACGCGCCGCGCGCAAGGGCCGTCAAGGCCGGCCGTCGTGCTGTCCTGACGTCTTGCTCTACCGCTGCCAGGCTGTGCCTTGACGGCCCCGAGCACGGCGCGAGGATCAAGCAGGTCGGGACGCCATCTCATCGGTCTTGACGCACTCGAAGGCGCGCCCCTTGTTGAGAACCGCCCAGGCGATGCGGGCGAGCTTGTTGGCGAGCGCAATCGCCAGCACGTTGTGGTGCAATCGTTTCTTGGCGGCTTCGATCCAAGATTTGAGGCCATAGCGCTCCCAACCCTTGACCTTGACCAGCACAACCCACGCGGCCTGCACAAACAGCGCGCGCAGGTAGCGATTGCCGCGCCTTGATATCTTGCCGAGGATCGTGCGGTCGCCGGTCGATATCTGCTTCGGCACCAGTCCAAGCCAGGCGCCGAAGTCGCGGCCTTTCGAGAACACGTCTCCAGTGCCGATCGCGGCCACCATCGCGCTCGAGATGATCGGGCCAATGCCAGGCACCATCATCAGTCGCTCGCAGCCTTTGTCTTGACGAGCCAATGCTTCGATCTCGCTGGAGAGGTCCTCGATACGCTCATCCAGCCGGCGCCAGTCGCCCGCCAGATCCTCGATGATGCGCAACATGCGAGGCGAGAGCACATCGGTGCGCGTCGCGAGGATACCCGGCAACTCGGACCGCAGGGAGCGCAGGCCTTGCCGCAGCGCGATGCCCCGCTCCAGCAGGAACGCACGGATCTGATTGATGACGCCGGTGCGCTGACCGACTAATCGCTCGCGCACGCGGTGCAGCGCCTGCAGGTCGAGCTGGTCGGCGGTCTTGGTTGCGACGAACTTCATGGTCGGGCGTTGGACCGCCTCGGCGATGGCTTCCGCATCTCGGAAGTCATTCTTCTGTCCCTTCGAATAGGGGCGCACGTATTTCGCCGGCATCAAGCGGGCGTCGTGGCCAAGCATTTGCAGCTTGCGACTGAGGTGATGCGCGCCGACGCAGGCCTCCATGCCGATCAAACACGGCGGCAGGTTGGCGAGCCGCGTTTCCACCTGGCCGCGCGACCACTTCTGCCGCAGCACGATGCCGCCGCGCTGATTCTGGCCAATGATGTGGAACGAGTTCTTGCCGATATCGATGCCGATGACGGCGGGCGAAGTGTCGAGTTTCTGAGACATGGCGTGCTCCTTGTCTTGGGCGCCCCTTGCCAGCTTGTCCTGCTGGCAGGGCCGGAGCACGGCCGGACCATTCCATTAGCAGACATCGAAGGACTGATCCTGCAAACCAGCCGCGTCGAGTCACTGCAGTCGAGCCAGGCAGACTTGGATTTTCCATGGCGGCGGCACTGGGTGCGAGCAACACTGCCCGCACCATGGCACTTTATGCCTGTGCGAGAAGCACGGCTTTAGTGATCGCGAGCGCGGTCCCATTTATTACGGGGTCAACTGGATGGCTCCAAGCCGTCGCATGGAGCATGATCATCGTTCAGGCCGGTGATGCCGTCATAGGCGGGACGATCAAAGATCCGATGAAAACCTATGGTCCTGCAGGCACTGCTCTACTGAACCTCGCGGCAGTGATTTGGCTGATCCAAGCCGTTCGATTCGGAGCTAGCTGATTGCAGACGATCAGGTGTGGTCCTGGCCCATCGGCGAAGTGGCGACCCGCTTCATTAAAGTCCGCTAATCGAGGCATGGCGGACTAGATTAGCGCGCAGGTTGAGTATTTCGGATTTTGACTCCTTGCGGACATTTGAGGCCGCCGCAGTTGGCGGCCTCTTTCATGACAGCCTTGCCCCACGCGGCGCGCGGCCTTCCCCGCCTGCCAAATGATCTTCGATGTTATCGGCGATCTCCTCGCAGACCGACGCCAACGCAAGCAGTTCGGTTTTAACGAGACGATCGTCGGCCTGCTCGACAAGTTTCCGACACGTGACCGCTTGATCCCGTAGATAGATAAGCCAATCATGTATGCCGAACACGGTACCGTTAAGCTTGGAGTGGTGACAATCCATGGTGGAGCTTTCACTAGAACTTCCCGCTTTAGGCCGTCTTGGCGAACATCGTGAGCACACCGTCGGCGATGTTGATGGCAACAACCTGCGACGAGCTCAAGCCCTTCGCTTTAAGCGCAGATACTGCCGCCGGTGCCGCGTCAATGGACTTCCGAAGTGATTGCAAATCTTCTTCGCTTGTCTGCGCGACGATTTCATCGACCTTTGAGCGAACCGCAGGTTGCAATTGCTTGATGTCGACTACCTGTATGCTTCGGATGACCGTGTCGGACTGAGCAGGCGGTTCCTGCGCTCTGGGTTGCGGGGACGCTCCTTGAGCCTGCACGAAAGCGGTCATCCCAAGCGAGAGTGCTGCAATAATGACGGATGCAGTAATGATGCGCATGGTTATTCCTTTCCTCAGTTTGGGAACCAAACGCACTATCCACGAACTTTGGTTAGCGTTGGATTCTCTCGTGGCCGTTCGGTGAAACCAATGCGGCAGTAACAGTTCCCCGGCCCACAATGATGTGCGTGCGGGCAGAAAAGTTTGGCGGATAGGCGAGCCACTTCCGCTGCGGCCTAAGCAGAAGAACGTAACAACCACTCATGTCGGCTATTGAGGGCGGAAGCTGGCGAACATCGCGCCAGGCTGCGTCGACCGCTTCTGGCCCATCACGTTGGCTGGCACAGCGCAGCGACATGTCCGGAGCGAGAGGTACAGCGAAAGTAGTCCCACTCGGGTCCGACCGCCACCTTTAACCCAGATCCGACAATAGTTTGGCTCGAGGGATGGCTGATGCAGGTAAATCCCGCTGACACTTGGCGGTAGGACTAGCGAATCAGATTCTTTTGGCGCGCGACAGATCTTTGATGTAGGCTGTTTATTCAGCCGCGAGCGGGCAGTGCCGAAGGTCCGTTTATTCTCAGCGGCATGTTGCCCACGGCGGGGTATATGGTCTTTCGCTCAACGCGGTTATGACCGCCTATTTTGTTGAGCCCGATATAAATCTTGCGCTTTAGTGACCTGAACATTCTCCGACAGGAGGAAGTCACCATGCATTTTGTATGACGGGGCAATACACACCAAAATCCCTCAACAGCATTATGGACAAGCCTGGGACCAATCGCGTGGAAGCGGCCAACAACCTCATCGAAGCCGCCGGCGGGAAACTGATCTCAATGGATAGCACCGCTTCTGAAGGTCCGGGCGTCCTGGTGATTTTTGATGTGCCCGATCCCAGTGCGGCACCGGCCATTTCCGGTACCGTGGTGGCATCCGGCCCCATCCACAATGTAAACCTCATCAGGCTTTGGACGCAGGACGAAATTGCCAAAGTCCGCCAAACTGTAAGCCAGCTTCGGGGCAAGTACTCCCAGCCTGGCAGTTGAGGGAGATACACTACGCCGCAGGAGCGCGCCGATTGCCGCCTCGGTCCCGTTAAGTAGCATTTGAAGTAGCATTTGCCGATTCAGAACAGATATTTTTGATGAGGTCATCATGCCGGAGACATTTGAACTATTGCTGTGGTGTGCTGCGCTTGCGACGTGGCTGATGCTTCTCTTCGCGATCGTGAGCGAGGCACTCAAGCCGCTATCAAAGAGCATCCGCCGACTGATCGAGGAGGCTTTCAAGGTCAAAGTGAAGTGATCGGGCTACATTTTTCGGTCGAAACTGAAGCGGCCCGCCCCAGTGACGAAGATCAACATCGCGCCTCCCATGATCGAGATGTTCTTCAGAAAATGATTGTATTGACCAATCTGCTGCGCACCGGATGGATACTCCCAGTAGCGGTGTGCAATAGCAGTTGCCACCAGTACGAACATAAATGTCAGCACTGCGCAGAAGCGCGTACCGATGCCCAATACCAAACTAACGGATATCAATATTTCCAGTGCGATGTTCGTCGCCGTGAACAGCTCGGGTGCTGGAAGGTTCAGCGACCTGGAGTAGCCGACGGAGCCGCTGAAGTTGAATATTGCTCCGTAGGCGCTTCCGACGAATACCCACGCAAATAGGATGCGACCGACCAAGATCAGTGCATCAGCTTTACTTGTGGCGAACTCATCTACCGGCCGTGAGTAAAAATTGGATTTCATTGGCAAAGCCTCCGTTGTTGTCCAACACGGCTGAAAACGTTTGCGGCTGAGAGTAACGTATCACGAATAGCGGAACGGCATGAAGCGGCTCTACCAGCTCTTCGGAGCACTGCAACCGCTTCGTCGTTCGTCTGCCAATGGCCGTCAGCGAACGTCCGGGCGGTTGGCCGCCTCTTGTTTTCGGAAATGTCGCCTATTGGCCCATTGCGTCGGTTGGCGCAGTGCAGCGACAGGTCCGAAGTCAGGGGCTAGACCGGACGTCTCGAAGGCAGGGATGGAGCGACGTGAATGGCCCAAGGCCGCCATGCAACCCTGACGGCTACGCCTTTCAATGGCAAACCGGATGCGACGAACCTATGAGCCCGTTCCCTAGATCACCCCCGTCAGCCGCAGCGCCACGCCCGCAGCGCAGCTGCCGGCGAGCACCGTGAGCATGCCCAGCTTGAACCGGAAGAGCGCGGTCGCGGCCGCGATCGACAGCACGAGCGCGGGGATGTCGACGCTCGTCAGCACCGGCATGTCGAAGGCAAACGGGAAGGCGTGCACCGGCACGGTCTCGCGGAACAGTGTGTGCAGCGCGAACCAGATCGAGAGGTTGAGGATCACGCCGACGACGGCGGCCGTGATCGCGCTGAGCGCGCCGGCAAGGCCGGTGTTGCCGCGCAGCCGCTCGATGTAGGGGGCGCCGACGAAGATCCAGAGGAAGCAGGGTGTGAACGTGACCCAGGTCGCGAGCAATCCGCCCAACGTAGCCGCGAGCATCGGTGAGAGGCCGCTCGGATCGCGGTAGGCGGCCATGAAGCCCACGAACTGGAGCACCATGATCAGCGGGCCCGGGGTGGTCTCGGCCATGCCGAGACCGTCCAGCATCTCGTGCGGCTTGAGCCAGTGATAATGCTCGACTGCCTGCTGGGCGACATAAGCCAGCACCGCATACGCGCCGCCGAAGGTGACCAGCGCCATTTTTGAGAAGAACAGCGCGATGTGACTGAAGACGTTGTCTTGTCCAACAGCGAGCAGCAGCGCGATTACCGGCACCAGCCAGAGCGCCAGCCACAGCGCACCCACGCGAATCGTGCGGGCGGTGTCGGGTCGGACGTGATCGGGCACGGCTCCGCCGAGCATGCTGTCGACCAAGGCGCTGCTGCCGCCAGGGCCGTGACCGGCCGCAGCGAATTCCGGACGGCCCTGCCTGGCGCCGACATAGCCAATGATGCCGGCGGCAATGATGATGATGGGGAAGGGGACCGCGAAAAAGAAGATTGCGACGAAGGCAATCGCGGCGAGCGCAATCATGATGCGGTTCTTCAAGGCGCGCTTGCCGACGCGCACCACCGCCTCGACGACGATGGCGAGCACGGCGGCCTTCAGCCCGAAGAACAACGCCTCGACGAAGCTGACATTGCCGAAGGCGGCATAGACGTAGCTCAGGCCCATGATGGCGATGATGCCGGGCAGGATGAACAGCCCGCCCGCCATCAGCCCGCCGGCGGTGCGATGCATCAGCCAGCCGATATAGGTTGCGAGCTGCTGCGCCTCGGGGCCCGGCAGCAGCATGCAGTAGTTCAGCGCGTGCAGGAAGCGGCCTTCGGAGATCCAGTTCTTTTCCTCGACCAGGATGCGGTGCATCACCGCGATCTGGCCCGCGGGTCCGCCAAAACTCAGGCAGGCGACACGGAGCCAGACGCGAAAGGCTTCACCGAAGCTGATGCCGTGACCGGCATCAGCTCCTGTTTCGATAGTACGGCTATCCATTACGCCTTCACCTTGTTGGTCGGCCAGTTGTGGGTCTCAGCCGTGGCATCGCGGCACCAGCGGTAGAACGCGTCGTAGAGCAGCATGCCGGCCTCGAGCTGTTCGAGATCGTCGTCATACATCCGCGACAGCCCGAGCGATGCCGCGAGCAGGCCGGGGGCCTCCGGTGCGAGGTCGGGCCGCGCCGTGTCGGCGCCGCGCACCAGCGTTGCCAGGCGAAGCAGAGCCGGTGCCGCGATCCCGAATTCCTCGATCATCACGTCGAAGGTGCAGAGCTCGCCGCGGTGGCTCCAGAACACGTTCTCGATGTCGAAGGGGGCTGCCTTGAATCGCTCGCCGACGGCGACCACTTCGGGGGGTGCCACGAACAAGAATACCGCGTTGGGATCGACGAAGCGGCGGATCAGCCAAGGGCAGGCGATGCGGTCGACCTTGGGCCGCGCACGAGTCACCCAGACGGTGCGTCCCTTGGCGTCGCGCGGCGGCAGCTTGCTTGTGTCGAGCAGCGGCAGGTTTGCCTCCTTCCAGCCCTCGAAGCCGCCTTCCAGCGTCTCGGCCTGGACCCCAAGCTGCCTGAGCCAGGCCGCCGTGCCCTGCGCGAGCTTTCCGCCGCGCAGGCAGGAGACGATCGCGGTGCGGCCAGCGAATTCGCCGCCCCATTTCGCAACATTGTCGTGGCTGAGCTTGATCGAACCCGGGATCAGCCGCCGGTCGGCGGCAAAATCCTCGTCGGTGCGCACGTCGATCAGGACCGGGGCATTTGCCGTGCCGATCAGCCGTGCCAGTTTTTCAGATGATATCGTCGTGTAGGAAGACATGATGCGCCCTCGTAAAAAACAACGGGACGCGATACTTGGGCATGTCGCCTCGTGGGGAGATCGCTCAAATCCCCATGGACTTCATTACACCGAAACCGCGCCGACCTGTCAATCGGCCCGTTTTCGCCAATTTTGCCGGGAAGACCCGCAGGTCTATATTGCGGGTCAACGGACCGGACCTTATCGGAGAATTCTCGATGCATTCCCATTCCATCGAACAATGGACCCATGACCACGCCTTTCTGGGCGACAAGCACGACGAGAATGAGCGGCGCACCTGGCTGGTTGTCGTCCTGACGCTGGTCATGATGGTCGGCGAGATCGTCGCCGGCTCGCTGTTCGGCTCGATGGCGCTGCTCGCCGACGGTTGGCACATGGGGACGCACGCGGCGGCGCTGGGGATTGCGGCGTTCGCTTATCGCTTCGCGCGGCGGCACCTCGGGAATTCGCATTTCACCTTCGGTACCGGCAAGTTCGGCGATCTCGCCGCCTTCGCCAGCGCGATCATTTTGGGTTTGATCGCGGTCGAGATCGCCTATGAGAGCGTGCTGCGACTGTTCACGCCGGTGCCGATCGTCTATGGCGAGGCGATCGCGGTCGCCGCCCTCGGCCTTTGCGTCAACCTCGCCAGTGCGTGGCTCTTGCGCGACAGCCACGATCACCACCATCACGGCCATGCGCATGATGACCATGAGCATCATGATCACGGCCACGATCATGATCATCATGACCGCCACCACCACCACGACAACAATCTCCGCGCCGCCTACGTCCACGTCATGGCGGATGCGGCGACCTCGGTGCTGGCGATCGCCGCGCTCGTGGTCGCCATGTATTCGGGATGGGTCTGGGCCGATCCGGCCGTCGGTCTGATCGGCAGTGCCGTGATCGCAAGCTGGGCGTTCGGCCTGATCAAGACATCCGGCGCGGTGCTGCTCGACGTGCGCGCCGACGAGAAGCTCGAGCGCACCATCCGCGCGCGAATGGAAGTCGGCGACGACCGCGTCACCGATCTGCATCTGTGGCAGGTTGGGCCCGGCCATTGCGCGGTGCTGCTCTCGGTGGTGTCGGACCAGCCGAAGCAGCCGGCCGTCTACAAGCGGCGGCTCGCCGGCCTGAAGGGGCTGAGCCACGTCACGATCGAGGTTGAGACCTGCTCGCATTGACGATGGCTTGGCGGGAATTCTGCGTACGGGCCGGGGTTGATCCTCGGTCACAGCCGAGATGGCTGCCAGGGAGGAACGAATGATGCCAAGGATCAAGCTCGCTCTCGCCATCGCCGCACTGGCTCTGTCCGGTAATGCGGCGCTGGCGCAGTCGGAAAAGACCGGTGTCGAAAAGCTCTACGTCCTCAATTGCGGGGAAGGCACCGCCGGCGACATCTCGCGCTGGACGCCCGGCCTGAACGAGGGCAAGACGATGGACTTCGTCGATAGCTGCTATCTCATCAAGCACACCAAGGGCTGGTTCCTGTGGGACACCGGCATCGCCGACGCAGTCGCTGCGATGCCAAATGGCTTGCCGCCCGCCGATCCCAAGGCCGTGACTTGGCGGCGGCCGAAGACGCTTGCCGCCCAGCTCGAACAGCTCGGCATCAAGCCCGGTGACGTCAAGGTGATGGCCGTCTCGCACACCCATCCCGACCACATTGGCAATGTCGAGCTGTTTCCGCAGGCGACGCTCTACGTGCAGAGGACCGAATATGATTGGCCCGGCGCCAACAACGAGCCGCGCTTCAAGCCGTCGCATCCGGTCGAGCTGCTTGCGGGCGACAAGGACGTGTTCGGCGACGGCAGCGTGACCATCCTGTCGACGCCCGGCCATACGCCGGGACACCAGTCGCTGCTGGTGAAGTTGCCGAAGACCGGCGCGGTGGTGCTGTCCGGCGATGCGGTGCACTTCAGGGATAATTGGGACAACCGCCGCGTGCCCAGCATGAACGCCAACAAGGACCAGAGCGCGGCCTCGATGCAGAAGATCGCCGACACGCTCGGCAAGGAGAAGGCGCAGCTCTGGATCAACCACGACAAGGCTCAGCGCGACAGCCAGAAGATGGCGCCGGAGTTTTACGACTAGCTTCCCGCAATGCCTTGTTGCCACTACGGTGGCAGCAGGGACGTGCTAGCGCCCTCAACAAGCTCCGCAACGGGAGACGTTTGTGGGAGAATGGGCCGGGGTCGCGATCGCGCTGGTATCGAGCAGTCTCGGCGGCACGGCCGCGGCGATCACCCGCTATCTCGTTAGTGGCGCCGATCCGATCTTGCTTGCAATCCTGCGCTGGGGGATCGGCTTTCTTTGCCTTCTTCCATGTGCGCTGATGCTCGGCGTGCGCTGGCCGCAGCGGTCCGACTGGCCGGCCGTGACGCTGCTCGGCATCTGCTTCTTCGGGCTGTTCTTCATCCTCTACAACATCGCGGTGTCCTACACGACCGCGGCGCGGGCCAGCCTCGCTCTCGCGACGCTGCCGCTCCACACCATGGTCGTCGGCGCGATCCTCGGCGTCGAGCGGCTGACGGCGCGCAAGATCACGGGCGTCGGCATCGCCGTGCTCGGTGTGGCGGCGGCGCTGGCCGCGGGTCTGGCGCAGAGCCCGCCCGGCGCCTGGCGTGGCGAGCTGATCATGACCGGCGCCGTGTTCTGCATGGCGTTCTACAACGTGCTGTCGCGGCCGCTGATGCAGCGCTCGAGCCCACTCGGCTTTCTCACCGTCGGCATGGGCGCGGGCGCCGCCGTGCTGGTGCTGGCGGGCTTCGTGAAGGGCAGCTTTGCCGCGCTTGATCACTTCACGATGGGGCAGTGGATCGCCGGCATCTATCTCGGCATCGGCGGCGGCGCGCTCGCCTTCATCCTCTGGGTCATGGCGCTGGCGCGCGCAACGCCGACCCGCGTCGCCAATACGATGACGGTCAATCCGATCGCCGCCACCTTGCTTGCCGCGCTGCTGATCGGCGAGCCGATCACACCCAATCTATTGATCGGGCTGATTGCGGTGTTCGCCGGCATCTGGATCGCGACCAGCGATGCCAAGGCGGCTTAGCTCCGCGGTGCGGTCACGGCGGGCGGGCTTGCTTCGGGCGCCTTGTTCGGCTTCAGCGAGCCGGCATAGAACGAGATCAGCCAGACCAGGATGATGGCGAGGAGATAGACACCCCAAGCCTGCGGCGGCGTGGTCGCCCAGCGCAAGAGGCCTTTGAATGTGCGGGGCGGGCTTGTGTCCTCGGTCATGCTTCGCTTGTGCGCGAAAGCTCCGGCCCGGTCAATCCGGCCGCGGTTGCGCGCGGATCATGAACAGCGCGGCCAACGCCGAGAGGCTGAGCGCCGACGAGACGATCAGCACCTTGGTGCCCATGACGTCGATGAGCAGGCCGAAGGCCAGCGGCGCCACGGCCTGCGCCATCCGTGCCGGCGCGCCGATGATGCCGAGGCGATAGCCAAAATCCTTCGGGCCGAAGATCGACAGCGGCAGCGTGCCGCGCGCAATCGTCAAAATGCCGTTGCCCGAGCCGTGGAGCAGCGCAAACGCGCTCGCTGCGGGAGCGCCGAAGATGGCGAGAACGGCTGCGCCGAGCGGATGGGTGAGGCACGCGAGCCGCGTCGACCACAGCGGATGGAAGCGGCTGAGGAAGCCCGCTTCCAGAACTCGTGCGGCCACCTGTGCGGGGCCAATCAGCGCGCCGGCCGCGATCGCCTCGACATGCGTCGCGCCCGTTGCCTCCAGCAGGCGCGGGAAATGGACGGCCATCGCGCCGGTGACGGTCCAGACCGCCGCGAAGACGAAGGCGAGCAGCACCATGGTGCGGTTGAGCGGCAGATGCGGCTTCTCGGCGGTCGCCGCGGCCTGCCTGGCACCCTTGATCGCCGGCAGCATGAAGAAGTTGAGCGGCAATCCGATCAAGATATTGGCGGCCGCCCAGGCAAAGCAGGTCTCTCGCCAGCCGAAATGCGACAGCCCCCACGCGGTGAGCGGCCAGCCGACGGTCGATGCAAAGCCCGCCATCAGCGTGATGCCGGTGATGGGCCTGCGCGCCTCGGTGCCGTAGATGCGGCCGAGCGCGGCGAAGGCGGCGTCATAAAGTCCCATCGCCATGCCGATGCCGAGCACGAGCCAGGCAATCGCCATCACCGCCACCGATTGCGAGAGGCCCAGCAGGACGAGGCCGGCGGCGATCGTCAGGTTCGAAACCGAGAGCACTTGCCGGCCGCCGACGAGATCAATCTGTCGCCCGATGCGCGGGCCGAGCATCGCCGAGATCACCAGCGAGGCCGAGAACGCGCCAAAGATCCAGTTGGAGGAGACGCCGAGGTCGCGCGCCATGGGATCGGCGAGCAGCGCCGGCAGATAGTAGCTGGAAGCCCAGGCCAGGGTCTGCGTGGTGCCGAGCGCCAGGATGATCGGAAGCTGGCGCTGGCTCATGTCTCTGGATGTCTCGTCAGCGGTGTCATCGGTTCCATTTGCAGCCGGCGACGAGAGCGCGTCAACAGCGTCCGTGACATATTCGATCTGCTGCGGACGGGAGCCTTAATCGCACGCGTTCGCGCGCGGCCTTTCGCCCGTCACGAATGCACGGCATAATGGCGCATGCAATTGACCCCCCGCCTCGCGCTGATGAACTGGCTGACCGGCCAGGGGCTCACGGGCCTGCCTGAAAACGAACTGCTCCGCGGATTCTGCGAGCGCTGCCGCGCCGAAGGGCTGGAACTTTCGCGCGGGCTCGTCGTGATCGACACGCTGCATCCGATCTACGAAGGGCGCGGCTTCCGCTGGAGCGACCGTCCGAGCAACGAGAGCGATGCGTTCGAATACGGATCGACCGCCGAAGGCGACGCGGCCAAGAGCTGGCGCCGTTCGGTGTTCTTCCACATGCTCGAGCATGGCGACGACGAGAGGGTGATCGACCTCGCCGACGCGCCGTCGATGGATTTTTCCCAGATCGGCGAGCTCGCCGAGGACGGCCACCGGCACTACCTGGCTTTCGTGCATCGCTTTGGCGAGAATGGCGCGCTTGGCCTGATGGACTGCCTCTATTCCTGCTGGACCACGCGCCGCGACAGCGGCTTCGCCGAAGGCGAGCTCGAGGCGCTGCGCGATCTCGTGCCGGTGCTGGGGCTGGCGATCAAGTCGGCGCAGCAGGTCGACATCGCGCGCACGCTCGGCCGCGTCTATCTCGGCCGCGATGCCTCCGAGCAGGTGCTGCGCGGGCGGATCTCGCGCGGCGTCACCGAGCGCATCAACGCCGTGCTCTGGTATTCGGATCTACGCGGCTCGACCGGGATCAGCGAGAGCATCGGCCCCGACGAGATCATCCCGTTCCTCAACGACTATGCGCAGGCCGTGATCGACGCGATCCACGACGCCGGCGGCGACGTCTTGAAGCTGATCGGCGACGGCGTGCTCGCGATGTTCACCGGCGAGGACATGGCGGATGCCCGCCGCGCCGCGCTACGCGCCGAGCATTTGTTCCGCAAGAACGTCGCCGCGTTGAACGTGCGGCGGGAGGCCGATGGCCGTCCGACCACGTCGGCCTATATCGGCCTGCATGTTGGCGAGGTCTTTTACGGCAACATCGGCAGCGAGGACCGGCTTGATTTCACCGTGGTCGGTCCGACCGTCAACGAGGTCAGTCGCATCGCCTCGATGAGCCGTTCGGTCGATCGCGAGCTGCTGGCGTCGGCGGAATTCTACAAGGGCCTCGACGCCGCCGGCCGCCGCTACCTCGTCTCCACCGGCCGCTACGCGCTGCGCGGCATCGGCCGCGCGCAGGATCTCTACACGCTCGATCCGGAGGTGGACGCGAGCGAGCCGGTGACGGGGAGCTACGAGCGGTATCTGACGAACTAGGCTGGCTGCTCCATCACATGCGGCGACGCTAACACCGCGCCGCCGCCTCATCGCCCACCATGTCCGGCTGCCGATCCAGCGTCACCGCGGGCGAGAGCCAAATGACCAGCGCCTGCACGCCGAACACCGCCGACGCGAGATAGAGGCACGCTTCCGCGCTCCAGAGGCCGCCGACGATCGCACCGAGTGCCGAGCCGACCGGACGGGCGCCGTAGCTCATGATGTTGATGGCGGAGACGCGCCCCAAAAGGCGCGGCGGGGTCACCGATTGGCGCAGCGTCGTGGTCGAGATCACCCACAGGATCGGCCCGACGCCGAGCAGGAAGAAGCTCAAACCCGCGAGCCAGGGCGAGGGGACCAGCACCGTCAGTGCCATCACCACCGCGGCGACGAAGCCAGTGACGGGGCCGAGGCCGACCACCGTGCCGAACGCGATGCGCTTCATCACGCGCGTGGCGAACAGCGCGCCGATCACCATGCCGACACCGTACATCGTCAGCACCGTGCCGATGCCGGCCGCCGTCAGGCCGAGGTGACGCACGGCGTAGGGCACGAATACCGCGATCTGCAGGAACCATCCCGTGTTGAAGATGAACTGGGTGATGAAGACCGGCCGCAGCAGCGGATGGTGAAACACGAAGGCCGCGCCTTCGCGGATGTCCTGGAGCGGATGCCGCCGTGGAGCCGGCGTTCGTGCGGGCTCGTAGATGCCGGAGAGCAGCACGACGGCGATGACCGAGAGAGCCGCGGCGAAGCCGAAGGCCGGACTAGCGC
Organism: Bradyrhizobium sp. LB8.2; assembly: GCF_040548035.1. Taxonomy (NCBI): domain Bacteria; kingdom Pseudomonadati; phylum Pseudomonadota; class Alphaproteobacteria; order Hyphomicrobiales; family Nitrobacteraceae; genus Bradyrhizobium; species Bradyrhizobium sp. LB8.2. The sequence goes on from NZ_JBEPQV010000031.1 coordinate 90,474, forward strand.
CCCACCATCCTACCAGTACACCACCGAGCGCAGGGCCGCTGGCGAAGGCAATGGTGCGTGCGAGCTCGATGCGGGCATTGGCGGCCGGCAAGAGGTCAGAACTCACCAGCGAGGGGACCAACGCCGGCGCGGCGACGCTGTAAACGACGGTGCCGCACACGGCGGCAAAGCCGAGCAGCGCCAGCAGCGACAGATTGAGGGCGCCGAGCGCGAGCAGGAGCACGATCGTCGCAAGGGCAGCAGCCCGCAGCGCCTCGGCCCCCGCCATCAGCGAACGGCGGGAGATGCGGTCGGCGAGCAGGCCGGCCGGAATGGCAAAGAGGACGAAGGGCAGGGTCAGCGCGGTCTGCAACAGGCCGGTCTGGCCCTCGGCCACGCCGAGCGTCAGCACCGCGACGATAGGAGCCGCGGCCAGCGCGATCTGTTCGGCCGACTGTGCCGCCAGGTTGGACCAGGCGAGGCGGTTGAATGTCTCGGGGAGGCGCGGGGGATTTGACATGGCTCATTTCCTGCAAAGTCGAGTTGGCGCCAGTATCGGCGTCCGAGGACGGCCAAACCCACCCGCTTCCCGACATGGGCGACAAGGAGCGGCTGCCGCGGGAACTCATGCGGCTAGATGCAGTTGCAAATTAGTTGCAATAAGGCTCGGCTTCGGTATTCTCTACCCATGGATGCTCGCTCTCCCGATCTGACCCGAGACGCCGCCGGCTGGCGCTCCGACGCGCCTGTTACCAAGAGCCTGGCCGAGGTGAATGCCACGGTCGCAATCCCCATCGCGGGGGCGTGGTGGCGGCGCCTGCTCGCCTTCGTCGGCCCGGGCTATCTGGTCTCGGTGGGCTACATGGACCCCGGCAATTGGGCGACCGACCTCGCCGGCGGGTCCAAGTTCGGCTACACGCTGCTCTCCGTCATCCTGCTCTCGAATTTGATGGCGATCCTGCTCCAGGCGCTGGCGGCACGGCTCGGCATCGTCACCGACCGCGACCTCGCGCAGGCCTGCCGCGCGACCTATTCGCCGGCGGTGAATTTCATGCTGTGGCTCGCCTGCGAGGCGGCGATCATTGCCTGCGATCTCGCCGAGGTCATCGGCACGGCGATCGCCCTCAAACTCCTGTTCGGCATTCCCCTGATCGGCGGCGCGCTGATTGCCGCGCTGGATGCCTTCCTGCTTCTGGTCTTGATGAATCGCGGCTTCCGCTTCCTGGAGGCCTTCGTCATCGCACTGCTCGTTGTGATCGCGGTCTGCTTCACGGTCCAGCTTGCCGCGGCAGCACCGCCGGTTGCCGAGATGCTGAGGGGATTTGTGCCGAAGACCGAGATCTTCACCAATCCTGAAATGCTCTACATCGCGATCGGCATCATCGGCGCGACGGTGATGCCGCATAATCTCTATCTGCACTCGTCGATCGTGCAGACGCGCGCCTATGAGCGCAACGACACGGGCCGGCGCGAGGCGATCAAATGGGCGACGACAGACTCGACCATCGCCCTGATGCTGGCGCTGTTCATCAATGCCGCGATCCTCGTCGTGGCTGCCGCAACCTTCCACAAGAGCGGCCACTCTGACGTCGCCGAGATCGGCCAGGCCTTCGAGCTGCTGTCGCCGCTGCTCGGTCTCGGCATCGCCTCGACGCTGTTCGCGGTGGCTCTGCTCGCCTCGGGCCTGAATTCAACGGTCACAGCGACGCTCGCCGGCCAGATCGTGATGGAAGGCTTTCTCGATTTGCGCCTGCCAAGCTGGGCGCGGCGCCTGCTGACGCGCGGCATCGCCATCATTCCCGTGATCGTCGTCACCGCGATCTATGGCGAGCGCGGCACGGCGGATCTGCTGGTCTTCAGCCAGGTCGTGCTGTCGATGCAGCTTCCCTTCGCCGTCATCCCGCTGGTCCGCTTCGTCTCCGACCGCCGCAAGATGGGCAAGTTCGCGATACCGGTGTGGGTGGCGGCGATCGCGTGGATCGTCGCGGGCATCATCGTGGTTTTGAACGTGAAACTGCTGGTGGATACGCTGTTTGGATCGTGATTGTTGCGCGCCACTGCGCATTAAGCGCTGAGCTGCAATCACGCATTGGCTTGCGGTGAACCGACCTGCACAGACTAGACCCGGCGTCGCGGCCGGTAAGGACTAAGGGGATTTACGTCGAGATCCACGGCCTTCACGCATTGTTGGCGCTCGCGATGGCTTGAGCCCGCGTGCCATTCCCCGCTTTGAAGCTCGACCTTCGTCATCTCCGCCACCTTAAAGCACTTCCATTCGCCTCCCGGCGGCAAGCCTTTGCTGGAACTGCCTGCAAACTGAAAGGCGAGCGTGCGTTCCTGGCCATCGGTATGGCCCAATATTGCGGGGCAAATTGCGCGCGGGTGGCCTTGATAGAAACAGAGCACCTGTTGGTGCTCGACCATGCCCCGCGCGATCAGATCATAGGTGCTCGACAAGGAAACCTCCGGAGTTGGTCCCACTCTCGCAGTTACAAACTGCCCGGTTTATGAGAGCGGCGCGCCGATCAATCCTGCGGCTCGGACGCCGCATCGCCCTGCGCGTCGATGCGCAGCCAGCCTGACGGCGCGAGGCGCTGCTGCGGCAGGAAGCGGGCCTTGTAGTCCATCTTCTTCGAGCCTTCGATCCAGTAGCCGAGATAGACGTAAGGAAGGCCCTGACGTCGGGCACGGGCGATGTGGTCGAGGATCATGAATGTGCCCATCGAGCGGCTGACTTCGCCGGGCTCGAAGAACGAATAAACCATCGACAGGCCGTCGCTGAGCACGTCGGTCAGCGCGACCGCGATCAGCTCCTCGCCGCGGCCGGTGATGCCGCTGTCGGGACCGCGCCTGCGGTACTCGATGATGCGGGTTTCGACGTGGCTGTCCTCGACCATCATGGCGTAGTCGAGCACGGTCATGTCGGCCATGCCGCCATGGCGGTGACGGGAATCGAGATAGGCGCGGAACACCGAATATTGCTCGGAGGTCGGCACCGCGCTGCGCTGCTCGCCGATGATGTCGGCGTTACGCGCGATCACCTTGCGGAAATTGCGGGAGGGGCGGAACTCGTTGGCGATCACCCGGACCGAGACGCAGGCGCGGCACTGGTCGCAGGCCGGCCGGTAGGCGATCGACTGGCTGCGACGGAAACCGCCATGGGTCAGGAGGTCGTTGAGGTCGCCGGCGCGCTCACCCACGAGGTGCGTAAACACCTTGCGCTCGTGCCGGCCCGGCAGATAGGGGCAGGGGGAGGGCGCCGTGAGGTAAAATTGGGGGGTGTCGCGCGAGTGCTGGGTCAAGGGACGTCGTGGGCCTCCAAAATACGTATCAGCATCGCGCTACCAAAGCCCCTGGTCAATCGGTCAACTCGGCAGGTCAGATGGGTCAGCATAGCGGGTCCAGGTTGATAGGTTCTTGATCAGTAGGTCCTTGATCAAAAGGTCGTTGTTTAGTAGGTCCGCGCGCCCTGCGGCACCGGCGCGCGAACGGAATTGTTGATCACGACCGTTCCCAGCACGAAATCCTGCAGCAAGCGCCTGCGGCCGTTGAACAGCCCAACCAGCACCACGAAGGGCGACAGGAACGAGACGGTCACCCAGAACAGCACGGCGTGGGTGGCGCCGAGCACGAAATAGCCCGGCGCGCCGTACCAGGTGCGCAGCTCCAGATCCATCAGGCGCATGCCGATCGTCGCGGACGACGGACCGCCGATACAGGCGCCGTAATAGACGATGGCCCAGATCACGGAAGCCGGCCAGGCCAGCCAGAACAGCGCCCAGCCGATGCCGAGCGTGACCACGCCGAATACCGCGATGAAGAGGTAGCCGAGGATCACCGGCACCGAGATCACGATCATGTCTATCAGGAAGGCGAACACCCGCCGCGTCGCAACGCCGCGGAACAGTTCCGGGTGCAGATAGGGATCGTAGGCGTGCGGCTGCGCTCCGCCGTCATTGCGCCAGGCGTTGCCTGAATCCGAATAAGACATGTCCGTCCTCCCAAGGGAAAACTCCCATGGCAGGAGATGGGAACAGGCCGTCCGTGTGCCAAGGGCGCGCTGGCGTTAACAAGCCGAATATTCCGGCGATTCGGGGGCGGTGGGGCGAGTTGCGACCGCTACAAACCCGGGACCCGCGTGCCTTACTCCTGCGCGCGCAGCTTTTCCGCCACCTTCGGTGCAAAGTAGCTCAGCACGCCATCGGCGCCGGCGCGCTTGAACGCCAACAAGCTCTCCATCATGGCGCGGTCGCCGTCGAGCCAGCCGTTGTTCGCGGCGGCCGCGATCATCGCGTATTCGCCGGAGACCTGGTAGGCGAAGGTCGGCATTGCGAAGGTGTCCTTCACGCGGCGGACCACGTCGAGATAGGGCATGCCGGGCTTCACCATCACCATGTCGGCGCCCTCGGCGATGTCGAGCTCGACCTCGCGTAGCGCTTCATCCGTGTTGGCGCTGTCCATCTGATAGGTGCGCTTGTCGCCGGTGAGCGTCTTGGCCGAACCGATGGCGTCGCGGAACGGGCCGTAGAAGGCGGAGGCGTATTTTGCGGCATAGGCCATGATCTGCACGTCGAGCAGGCCGGTGCGATCCAGGCCCTCACGGATCGCGGCGACGCGGCCGTCCATCATGTCGGAGGGCGCGATGATGTCGCAGCCGGCTTCGGCCTGCACCAGGGCCTGACGCACCAGCACGGCGACCGTCTCGTCGTTCAAAATCTTGCCGTCGGAGATCAGGCCGTCATGGCCGTGGCTGGTGAAGGGATCAAGCGCAACGTCGCAGAGAATGCCGATCTCCGGAAACTCCTTCTTGATCGCGCGCACCGCCTGGCAGACCAGATTGTTCGGGTTGGTGGCCTCCGAGCCTTCCTCGTCGCGCAAGGAAGGGTCGGTGTAGGGAAACAGCGCGAGGCAGGGGATGGTGAGCTTCATCGCGCGCTCGGCCTCGCGCACGGCTTGATCGACGCTAAGACGCTCGACACCCGGCATCGAGGCGATCTGCTCGCGCTTGTTGTTGCCGTCGATCAAAAACAGCGGCCAGATCAAATCGTCGGTGGTGAGGACGTTCTCGCGCACCATGCGCCGGGCCCATTCGGCCTTGCGGTTGCGGCGCGGCCGGACGGTCAGATCGAGGGCAGGGGAGGCGCCAGCGCCATCCCGGCGCGAAACCTCGCGCAATTCGATCGGACGTCCGTATTTGATCGCCATCATTCTTCCTCCGGCTGGAATTATTCTTATACCAGTTCGCATGGTTCCCGTCACCGCGGCTTGACCTGCCGCAAGGCAGAATTGAAGACTTGGGCAGCCGATTGATTTTGCGGGGCAAAGCAGCCAGAAGGGGCCATGTCCGAGATTTCCACCCGTGATGCGGCCCGCGACAGCGCCAGGGACGCCCTCCGAGACAACGCCAGAGACAACGCAATGTCGGTGGCGGCGATCTCGTCGGAGCGTGCCAAGTCCGACGACAATGTCTGGACGCGCCGGCTCGTGCTGTTCCTGCGGGTGATGGCGCTGCTCTCGATCCTGAAAGGTCTCTATCACTGGGCCCAGGTCACCGGCTTCGTCGGCGGCGAGGACGAGGCGTTCGAGAACCAGTCGATGGCCTGGCAGGCCGCCACCGTTTATTTCGCCGTGATCGAGCTCGTTGCCGCGGTTGGCCTCTGGCTCGCCACACCCTGGGGCGCGGTGGTGTGGCTGACGACCGTGGTGTCGATGGCGGTGATCGAGCTGATGTTCCCCGGCATTTACGGCGGCAGCCTGGTCGTGGTCGGGGTCGAAGCCTTCATGCTGGCCGCCTATCTCGCGCTCGCCTGGATGGCCGCACGCGAACGGCCGCCATAGGCGAAGCTTTCGACACACCAATATTCTCGTGCCCCGGACGCAGCGCAGCGCGCCGCACTTGCGGCGTGGTGCGCTGCTGAGCCGGGGCCCATCTCTCCACGATCCATGCCTTGGCTATCTGGGTCCCGGATCTGCGCTTCGCTTGTCCGGGACACGAGAGTGTCGCGCTTGGTTGACCGTTGGTTGCCTAAAATTCGAGGTAACTTTTCGTTGACTCCGTGCATTTCGCCACAGCTCTTACGCGCCCGTTTCGAAACGGGGCGAGGCTGTTCTGGAATGCGACAATCGGGGCGGACGGAGGGTGAACAGGACCTTGCGAGAGTCAACAGACGGTTGCGAAAAGTGCTTGTGGCACAGGCTTAATCCGCAATTCACTGTCTTAAATTCATGATCTCTTTATTCTCTTATTTAAGCCGATCTTCAAACGAGCCCCTTAAGTTGCACCTATCAGACGGAGCACAAGTTTCGTCGAATGAGTGTCGATAAAAACGACAACAGGGGAAGTGTCATGATGAAAGCCGTCGCAACTGCGGCAGATACCGCAGAGCGCGTCTCCGGCCAGCAGGGTTCGGTGCAGACGCTCTATCTGGAAGCTTTGACTCTGGTGGAGCGGCTGCATCGCCGGCTGCTCGACGTCATCAAGGACGAGTTCGATCGCCGCGGCCGTGCGGACATCAATTCGGTGCAGGCGCTCCTGCTCTACAACATCGGCGACAAGGAGCTGACCGCGGGCGAACTGCGCACGCGCGGTTATTACCTCGGCTCCAACGTCTCCTACAATCTGAAGAAGCTCGTCGAGCTCGGCTTCCTTGATCACCAGCGCTCGCGCGTTGATCGCCGCTCGGTGCGCATCCGCCTGACGCCGCAGGGCCAGGAAGTTCGCCGCATCGTCGACTCTCTCTACCAGAAGCACGTCAAGACGGTGGAGCAGGTCGGTGGCATCTCCGGTGAGGAGTTCTCGACCCTCAACAAGTCGCTGCACCGCCTCGAGCGGTTCTGGACCGACCAGATCCTGTATCGTCTCTGAGTTCGTTCGACGAGACTTGGCCAAGCCGGCCCCACAACAAGACCGGCAAGCCTCCCGAACGTGCCTGAACTTCCCCAAGCGCATCGGCCCGGCTCTCTGCCTGGCCGGTGCGTTTTGTCATTTCGCGGTTGCGAAAAAAATCGCCAACCGGTGGGAACGAGTTCCCGGTTCCGCGCTTATCCTCTTCGGATCGGAGGCTGACGATGCTGGTCGAGCGTGGCGTGGGGGCGAACGTGGAACTCGTGAGCGAGGCCTATGCCATCGCCGCGAACTATCTTCGCCGCTCCGGCGCGATCCGCGACACCCTCGTCACCGACGAACGCCTGCTCGAGATCGTCATCAAACTGCTCCAGCACGGCGAATTCAACAAGATCAGGCTGGCCAACAAGGCCATCGCCAGGTTCGAAGCGCAGTCCGAGGCCAAAGCGGTTGCCTGATCACGACTCCCAACATGTCGAAGAACCAGAGGATGCCATGGAAGCTGCCATCGACCGCATCATGCAGACCTATGACCTGCTCGCCAACCGCAGCTCTGCGGCGAGCGCGGAGGCGAGGGCCAAGGTCACGAACTATCTCAATACGTTGATGGAAGCCGGCGAGAAGGACACCCACAGGTTGACGGTGTGCGGCCTGACCTATCTGCGCCAGCTCGACGGCAGCGTGGACCCGGTGAAGGCGGGGTATACCGGGCTGTGACGGGACGCTGACCTCGCCTCCGGCGCGGCGTTTGAGGCTCAAAGCGGCCCCATTTCGGAGGGTCGCAAATGGGGTGATTCCATAGAACCGCCCCAGCGCCGAAAACCTTCACTCCCACCATATCTTGCACAAATCTCACGCCCGACCCGCAAACCCTTGGCCGGGGGCGGGCGATGTGGTAAATCGCGCTCGCCGCTTCCGATCGCCACACCAGACCCGCCCGTAGCCCGCCAAAAGGCTGCGGCGGTGGAGATATTCGCAAGATGACCTTCGCCAAAACCGCCTCCGCCCCCGATTCGTTTTTTACCGCCTCGCTCGATCAGGCCGACCCGGAAATCGCAGCCGCCATCAAGGGCGAGCTCGGCCGGCAGCGCCATGAGGTCGAACTGATCGCCTCCGAGAACATCGTCAGCCGTGCCGTGCTGGAAGCGCAGGGTTCGGTGATGACCAACAAATACGCGGAAGGTTATCCCGGCGCGCGCTATTACGGCGGTTGTGAGTGGGTCGACGTCGCCGAGAATCTCGCGATCGATCGCGCCAAGAAGCTGTTCGGCGCCGGCTTTGCCAACGTGCAACCCAATTCCGGCAGCCAGATGAACCAGGCGGTGTTTTTGGCGCTGCTCCAGCCCGGCGACACCTTCATGGGCCTCGATCTTGCGGCCGGCGGCCATCTCACCCACGGCTCGCCCGTCAACATGAGCGGCAAGTGGTTCAAGGCGGCGCACTACACCGTGCGCCGCGAGGACCAGATCATCGACATGGACGCGGTCGCCAAGCAGGCCGAAGAGGTCAAGCCGAAGCTGATCGTCGCCGGCGGCTCGGCCTATTCGCGCGCCTGGGACTTCAAGCGTTTCCGCGAGATCGCGGACAGCGTCGGCGCGTACCTGTTGGTCGACATGGCGCACTTCGCGGGCCTCGTGGCCGGCGGCGTGCATGCCTCACCCGTGCCGCATGCCCACATTACCACCACCACGACGCACAAGTCGCTGCGCGGTCCGCGCGGCGGCCTGATGCTGTGGAATGACGAGGCGCTGACCAAGAAGCTCAATTCGGCGATCTTCCCGGGTCTTCAGGGCGGACCGCTGATGCACGTGATCGCGGCGAAGGCGGTGGCCTTTGGCGAGGCGCTGCGTCCGGACTTCAAGGTCTATGCGAAGAACGTCGTCGAGAACGCCAAGGCGCTGGCCGAAACGCTCAAGGGCCACGGGTTCGACATTGTCTCCGGCGGCACCGATAACCATCTGATGCTCGTTGACCTCCGGCCGAAGGGCCTGAAGGGCAACGTCTCGGAGAAGGCGCTGGTCCGCGCCGCCATCACTTGCAACAAGAATGGCATTCCCTTCGACCCCGCGTCGCCGTTTGTCACCTCCGGTATTCGGCTGGGCACGCCGGCGGCAACCACGCGCGGCTTCGGCGTCGCTGAATTCCAGCAGGTCGGCAGCATGATCGTCGAAGTCCTGAACGCGATCGCGCAGTCCGACGACGGCAAGGCGCCGCTGGTGGAAGCCGCGATCAAGGAACGGGTCAAGGCGCTCACCGACCGGTTTCCGATCTACCAGTAAGGTTGGGTTAAACGGATGCGCTGCCCGAACTGCAACAGTCTCGATACGCAGGTAAAGGACTCGCGTCCGACCGAGGACTCTTCCGTGATCCGCAGGCGGCGCGTTTGCGTCGCCTGCAATTTCCGCTTCACCACTTTCGAGCGCGTGCAGCTGCGCGAGCTCACGGTGATCAAGCGCAACGGCCGCCGCGTGCCGTTCGACCGCGACAAGCTGATGCGATCGGTGTCGATCTCCTTGCGCAAGCGGCAGGTCGAGCCGGAGCGGGTGGAAAAGATGGTCTCCACCATCGTGCGCGAGCTCGAGACCGGGGGCGAGGCCGAAATTTCTTCCGAGGTGATCGGCGAGACCGTGATGGAGCATCTGCGCACGCTCGACGACGTCGCCTATGTGCGCTTCGCCTCGGTCTACCGCAATTTCCGCGAGGCCAAGGATTTCGCCGACGTGCTCGGCGAGCTCTCCGGTGAGGAGCAAGCGCGGCTCGCCGCGATCCGCAAATGATCTTCCGCATCCTGGAGGATCAATTCGCGCAGAAGGCCCGCGAGTCCAGGGATACCGATCGGCGCTTCATGGCGCTGGCCCTGGCGCTCGGCCGGCGCGGGCAGGGGCGTACCTGGCCCAATCCGGCCGTCGGCGCCGTCATTGTCAAGGACGGCGTCATCGTCGGCCGCGGCTGGACCCAGCCTGGCGGACGGCCGCATGGCGAGCCTGAAGCACTGCAGCGTGCGGGCGAGGCCGCGCGCGGCGCCACGCTCTACGTCACGCTGGAGCCGTGCTCGCATTTCGGCAAGTCGCCGCCCTGCGCCGATGCGGTGATCGCCGCCGGCATCAAGCGGGTGGTGTCCGCGATCGAGGATCCCAATCCGGAAGTCGCCGGCCAAGGCCACGCGCGCCTGCGCGCTGCCGGCATCACGGTGGATGTGGGTTTGTGTGCAGCGGAGGCCGCCTTCGACCACGCCGGGCATTTTCGCCGTATCCGGGATCGCCGCCCATATGTAATCCTGAAGCTCGCGGTCTCGCCCGACGGCAAGATCGGCGCGGCCGGGGGCAAGCCGGTTGCGATCACCGGCGAGGCGGCGCGCAATCGCGTGCATCTCTTGCGCGCGCAGAGCGACGCCATCCTCATCGGCATCGGAACGGTGCTGGCGGACGATCCGGAGCTCAACTGCCGCCTGCCGGGCATGGCGGCGCGCTCGCCGGTGCGCGTGGTGCTCGATCAGAGCCTGCGCATTTCCGGCGCGAGCAAGCTCGTCGGCTCTGCGCGCGAGACACCGCTGTGGGTGGTGGGTTCTGAACTCGCGGAAGCCGCAGCCGCCACGCGGCTCGGCGCCGCCGGTGCGCAGGTGATCCGCATACCGCCGGGCAACGCATCCGGGCTCGATCTTGCGGCCGTGCTGCAGACGCTGGCCGAGAAGGGCATCACGCGGTTGATGGTCGAGGGCGGCAGCCGTGTTGCGGCGTCCTTCGTCACGGCCGGCCTCGCCGACGAGATCTGGCTGTTCCACGGCGCGGAAGCGGTGGGCGCCGACGGGGTGGATGCGCTCGATGCATTGCCCCTGTCGAAAATCACGCAGTCGCAGGCCTACAAGGTTCATGCTAGCGAGACATTCGAGCACGATACTCTCACCGTCTACGAGCGCGCATAACATGTTCACCGGCATTGTCACCGATATCGGCGAGATCGTCGGCTTCAAGCCGACGGCGCAGGGCCAGTTGCACCGGCTGCGCATCGCCTGCCGCTACGATCAGACCACCATTGCCGACGGCGCCTCGATCGCCTGCAACGGCGTCTGCCTGACCGTCGTCGCCTCGGGTGTCGAAAGTGGCTCCACCTGGTTCGACGTCGATGCTGCGGCCGAGACGCTGGCGCTGACGACCGCAAAGCACTGGAGGGTCGGCACGAGGCTCAACCTCGAGCGTGCGCTCAAGATCGGCGACGAGCTTGGCGGGCATATCGTCGCCGGCCACGCCGATGGCATCGCGACCCTCGTCAGCCGCGAGGACCTGCCCGACATGGCGCGGTTCGAACTCTCGACGACGCGGGAGCTGGCGCGGTTCATCGCGACCAAGGGCTCGATCACGCTCAACGGCGTATCGCTGACGGTTAATACGGTGAAGGACGTGATCTTTTCGGTGCTGATCATCCCGCACACCCTGATGGTCACGACGATCGGCGCCTGGAAGGCGGGCACCGAGGTCAATATTGAGGTCGATTTGATGGCCCGCTACGCGGCGCGGCTGACGGAAATGAAGTGACGGCGTCTTTGAACTTGGCTTACCCGCCGGCGGCGACTACATAGCGCCAACCCCTGTGAAACGGATTGATTATGGCTGACGCACGGCGTGCACCCCTGAAGGACCAGACCGACATTTCCGGCGCGCGCGCGTTGATTGTCGAGGCGCGGTTCTATGACGATCTCCAGGACGCGCTTCTGGACGGCGCAGTCGCCGAGTTGAAGGCGGCGGGCATGACCCATGATGTCATCACGGTTCCCGGCGCGCTGGAGATCCCGGCGGCGGTGGCGATTGCCATCGATGCCGCGGCTGCCAATGGCAAGCCCTATGACGCCGCGATCGCGCTCGGCTGCGTGATCCGTGGCGACACCATTCATTTCGAGATCGTCTCGCAGGAATCTTCGCGCGCGCTGATGGACCTCGCGGTGGCGCGCAAGCTGCCGCTCGGCAACGGCATCCTCACAGTCAACACCGAGGCGCAGGCCTGGGCGCGGGCGCGCGCCAGCGAGCTCAACAAGGGCGGCGATGCCGCGCGCGCCGCGATTGCGATGCTGCGGATAAAACGCCGGCTGGCGCGGGCTTGATCATGGCCGATAACAACAAAAGGCCGCCGGCTGGCGCGGAGAAGAAGGCGAACCGACGCGGTGCGGCGCGGCTCGCCGCCGTGCAGGCGCTCTACCAGATGGACATCGCCGGTGCCGGCATCAACGACATTTTTGCGGAGTTCGAGAGCCACTGGCTCGGCAATGAGGTCGAGGGCGATACATATCTCCCGGCGGAAGCGGCGTTCTTCCGCGACGTCGTCTCCGGCGTCGTACGCGACCAGAAGAAGCTCGATCCCCTGATTGACGAGGCGCTGTCGAAGGGCTGGCCGTTGAAGCGCATCGAAGCGATCCTGCGCGCGGTGCTGCGGGCCGGGGCCTACGAATTGGAGCACCGCAAGGACGTTCCGGGCCGCGTCGTGGTCTCCGAATATGTCGATGTCGCCAACGCCTTCGTCGATCGCGAGGAGACCGGCATGGTCAACGCGGTGCTCGACCAGATCGGCCGCCAGTTTCGCGGTGACGAGTTCGGGAGAGGGTAGATTGAGACGACGTCCGCCGTAGCCGTCATCCTGAGGTGCCGGAGCGAAGCGGACGCCTCGAAGGACGGCGGCGTGCCACCGAGGGTGCATCTCGGCCACGCATCCTTCGAGGCTCGCAAGGGCTCGCACCTCAGGATGACGGGTCTAGTACCGTGACGCAGGACAAAGAATCGGTATCCGCCGAAGACTCCCTCATCGCGCGCTATTTCAAGCCGCTGGCGACCGATCCCGGCGCGCTAGGGCTCGTGGACGATGCCGCCATCCTGAAATCCCAAGGCGAGGATATCGTCGTCACCACCGATGCGGTGGTGGAGGGCGTGCATTATCTTGCCACCGATCCGCCCGACACCATCGCGCGCAAGGCGCTGCGGGTGAATCTGTCCGATCTCGCGGCCAAGGGCGCGACCCCTGCCGGCTTCGTGCTGACGCTGGCGCTGCGCAGCAAGGAAGACGCCTGGCTCAGGCCGTTCGCGGATGCGCTGGGCGAGGACGCGAAAACATTTGCCTGCCCGCTGCTCGGCGGCGACACGGTGTCGACGCCGGGGCCGCAGATGATCTCGATCACCGCCTTCGGCCGCGTGCCGCGGGGGCAGATGGTCGGCCGCACCGGTGCAAGGCCGGGTGACCGCATCCTGGTGACGGGGACAATTGGGGACGCCGCGCTCGGCCTTGACGTGCTCAAGGGCGGCGAGGCGGCGGTCGCGCTGACCTCCGATCCGAACGCGCGCGAGATGCTGATCTCGCGCTATCGCGTGCCGCAACCGCGCAATGCTCTCGCGCAGGCCGTGCGTGAGCATGCTACGGCTGCGATGGATGTCTCCGACGGCCTTGCCGGAGATCTGACAAAGCTCTGTGCGGCATCAGGCGTCTCGGCCACGATCGACGTGGCGAGCGTGCCGCTCTCGGCTGCTGCGGCCGGCCTGATCGCGGCCAACGTCGTTTGCGTTGAGACGCTGCTGGCAGGGGGTGACGATTACGAGGTGCTGTGCACGGTGCCGCCGGCGCAAGGCGAACTGCTGATTGCCTTGGGACAGGCGGCAGGCCTTCCCGTTACGGCCATCGGCACGATCATGGCGGGCCATGAGCGGCCGTGCTTCCTGGACGGGCAGGGCCAGGAACTGGTCTTGAAGCGGCTCTCCTACAGCCACTTCTAGGAATTGCCCCAAACCCGCGTCCAGTCTCTCCGACTGAGCCTAAATACCTGCCGAGATCGGCTTTTTCGGCCTTATCCGGCGTTGCACCCTCAATTTGATTTTGGCAAGCTTGTGACCGACTAGGGCCGCGCCTTCGGGCAAGGGCGGCCTTGTTCAACATCAAGGCGCCGCACCGCACGACGGAAACAAAAGGCGCCGGGGGTACGTTCATCAAGGATCTGAGGCAAAAAATCACATGACAGCATTATGGTTGATTGTGCTCTGCGGAGTGCTTTCCGTCGTCTACGCGATCTGGGCGACATCTTCGGTTTTGAGTGCGGATGCGGGGTCGCCGCGCATGCAGGAGATCGCGGCTGCGGTGGCCGAGGGCGCGCAGGCCTATCTCAAGCGACAGTACATGACGATCGGCATGGTCGGCGTCGTGATTTTCGCCCTGCTGGCCTACTTCCTCGGCATGCTGGTTGCGATCGGCTTCCTGATCGGTGCGGTGTTGTCAGGCGCAGCGGGCTTCATCGGCATGAACGTCTCGGTCCGCGCGAATGTGCGCACCGCGCAGGCGGCGACGACATCGCTTGCCGGCGGCCTCGAGCTCGCCTTCAAGGCGGGCGCCATCACCGGCATGCTGGTCGCGGGTCTCGCACTGCTCGGCGTTACCATCTATTTCGCCTATCTCACGCACGGCATGGGGCTGAAGGCCAACGACCGTGTCGTCGTCGATGCGCTGGTGGCGCTCGGCTTCGGCGCCTCGCTGATCTCGATCTTCGCCCGTCTCGGCGGCGGCATCTTCACCAAGGGTGCTGACGTCGGCGGCGACCTCGTCGGCAAGGTCGAGGCCGGCATTCCTGAGGACGATCCGCGCAACCCGGCGACCATCGCCGACAACGTCGGTGACAATGTCGGTGACTGCGCTGGCATGGCGGCCGACCTGTTCGAGACCTATGCGGTGACTGCGGTCGCCACCATGGTGCTCGCCGCGATCTTCTTCGCGACCTCGCCGCTGCTGGTGAACATGATGACCCTGCCGCTCGCCATTGGCGGCGTCTGCATCATCACCTCGATCATCGGCACCTTCTTCGTCAAGCTCGGCGCCAGCCAGTCGATCATGGGTGCGCTCTACAAGGGCCTGATCGCGACCGGCGTGCTGTCGATCGTGGGCGTTGCCGGCGTCATCTACTGGCTGATCGGTTTCGGCCCGCTGGAAGGCGTGAAGTATACCGGCATGGCGCTGTTCGAGTGCGGCGTCGTCGGCCTCGTCGTTACCGGGCTGATCATCGTGATCACCGAATACTATACCGGCACTGATTATCGCCCGGTCAAGTCGATCGCGGCGTCGTCGGTTACCGGTCACGGCACCAACGTGATCCAGGGCCTGGCGATCTCGATGGAATCCACCGCCGGTCCGGCGCTGGTGATCATCGCCGGCATTCTCGTCACTTACAGCCTTGCCGGCTTGTTCGGCATTGCGATTGCGACCGCCACGATGCTGGCGCTGGCTGGCATGGTCGTGGCGCTCGACGCCTTCGGCCCGGTCACCGACAATGCCGGCGGCATAGCCGAAATGGCCGGTCTTCCGAAGGAAGTCCGCAAGTCCACCGACGCGCTCGACGCGGTCGGCAACACCACCAAGGCGGTCACCAAGGGCTATGCGATCGGCTCCGCCGGTCTCGGTGCGTTGGTGCTGTTCGCGGCTTACAATGAAGACCTCAAATTCTTCATCGCCAACGCCGCGAAGTATCCGTACTTCCAGGGCGTACTGCCCGACTTCTCGCTCAACAATCCTTACGTCGTCGTCGGCCTCTTGTTCGGCGGCCTGCTGCCGTATCTGTTCGGCGCGATGGGCATGACCGCCGTGGGCCGTGCGGCCAGCGCGATCGTCGAGGAAGTGCGGCGCCAGTTCCGCGAGAAGCCCGGCATCATGCAGGGCACCGACAAGCCGGACTACGGCAGGGCCGTCGACCTGCTGACCAAGGCGGCGATCAAAGAAATGATCATTCCGTCGCTGCTGCCGGTGCTGTCGCCGATCTTCGTCTATTTCGTGATCTACGCGATCGCAGGTGGCGGTGCCGTCGGCAAGTCGGCCGCGTTCTCCGCCGTCGGCGCCATGCTGCTCGGCGTGATTGTGACGGGCCTGTTCGTCGCAATCTCCATGACCTCGGGCGGCGGTGCCTGGGACAACGCCAAGAAGTACATCGAGGACGGCCATTACGGCGGCAAGGGCAGTGATGCCCACAAGGCGGCCGTGACCGGCGACACCGTCGGCGATCCCTACAAGGACACGGCAGGTCCCGCGGTGAATCCGATGATCAAGATCACGAACATCGTGGCGCTGCTGCTGCTGGCGATTTTGGCGCACTGAGCGGCGCGAACGAACAAGACAAAACCCCGCGGCGTGAGCCGCGGGGTTTTCTGTTCGATAGGTTGGATGCTTTCAATCCGTCATTGCGAGGAGCTCTTGCGACGAAGCAATCCAGAAATGTGCCCGCAGAGGCAGTCTGGATTGCTCACATGGGGATTTGGTGTGTCAAGGCGGATGTTCAGCTTTTTGTTTGATTGCTGCCAGCTTTTCGTCCCGACCGCTGGG
>NZ_JBEPQV010000032.1:0-104271 GCF_040548035.1 Bradyrhizobium sp. LB8.2
CAATGCGCGCCGACAAGACCGACCAGAGCTTCACTTCAATGATCTATCTGGCCGCGGCCGCGATAAACTCCAGATGAATCCCAACAGACCCTAGCTCACGCTCCGGTCGCTGTCGCATTTGCGGGTTCCTCGTCCGGTGGCTGGATCACCCCTGATCGGCAATCGTCAACCGGCCGCGTGCAGCGGTACGTCCGCTCCTGCGAGGTGCAGCGGCCGGAACAAGCGTCGGCGCTTGGCCGGCTATGCGCATGGCGAAATACGCGATGGTCGCCCGGAGACCATCCTTGAGCGCCACGCGCGGGCGCCACCCCAACACCTTCACGGCTGTGTCAATGACAGGCTTGCGCCGCTTCGGATCGTCTTTCGGCAGTTCCTCGAACCGAAGCGGGGAGGCTGACTCTGTATACGCCAGCACGTCGCGGGCAATCGCCTCGATCGTAACCTCGTGCGGATTACCCAAATTGCAGGGCCCGGTGACTGATGATGGACTCTCCATGAGCAGCTGGAGGCCGCGCACGAGATCGTCGACGAAGCAGAAGCTTCTGGTCTGCGTACCACCGCCATAGATCGTGATCGGCTCTCCGCGCAGTGCCTGCACGATGAAGTTGGAGACGACACGCCCGTCGTTCTCCAGCATTCGCGGGCCGTAGGTGTTGAAGATGCGCGCGATCTTGATCTCGACCCCGTACATGCGATGGTAATCGAACATCAGCGTTTCCGCGGCCCGCTTGCCTTCGTCGTAGCAGGCTCGGGGTCCGATCGCGTTGACGTTGCCGAGATAGGATTCCGGCTGGGGATGCACCTCGGGATCGCCGTAGACCTCGCTTGTCGATGCCTGCAGCACTCGGGCGCCCTTCCGACGCGCGAGCTCCAGCATGTTGATGGTGCCAAGCACGCAGGTCTTCATCGTGCCGACCGGATCTTTCTGGTAATGACGGGGCGACGCCGGGCAGGCGAGGCTGTAGATCCCGTCGATATCGCCCTCGATCTCGACGGGATCGCGTACGTCATGTTCGATGAAGCGAAAATTCGGATGATTGAGCAGCGGCCGGATATTGCTGATCGTTCCCGTAAACAAATTGTCGAGGCAGATTACCGTGTGGCCGCGTTGCAATAGCGCGTCGCAGAGGTGGGATCCGATGAAGCCGGCGCCGCCGGCGATCAGCACCGTCGGGGAGCGGCGGGACGCCTGGATGCGGGTCTGAAGTGTCATGGCGCTGCCTTTCAGAGTTCTGCGACCTGCAAGGGACGCGATACGGGACGCCGCGCTGTTCTGCGGCACCGCCGATCGGACGCCTCGGTGTAGTACGTCTCGAGCTGCCGGGCGCGGTGGTCGGAGGTGTGATCGGCGATGACCCGCCGCCGCGCGTTGT
This sequence comes from Bradyrhizobium sp. LB8.2, assembly GCF_040548035.1. Lineage (NCBI taxonomy): Bacteria > Pseudomonadati > Pseudomonadota > Alphaproteobacteria > Hyphomicrobiales > Nitrobacteraceae > Bradyrhizobium > Bradyrhizobium sp. LB8.2. The sequence continues at coordinate 1,374 of NZ_JBEPQV010000032.1, forward strand.
CTGCGATCGAGCGCCGGTGGTCCTCCGGCATGTCGCGCAGGATTTCAACAACGTCGCGTGGATTCGACGCGAGCAGGATTTCCCGCGAGGGTTCAAAGACAGTTTCGATTCCAGGCCACCGGTCCGAGATGACGGGCGTGCCGCACGCGGCGGCTTCGAACAGCCTGACGCTCGGCGAGAACCCGAGTGCGCGCATGTCGGAGCGGGTGGCGTTTAGCGTGAAACGCTGCTCCGCGTAGAATGTCGGATGATGCTTGGGTGTGAGATGCTCGATGCGGGCCACATTGGCTGGCCACACCACATCCTCGGGATATTGCGCGCCGGCCACCACGAACTGCTCGGATGACAGAGTACGAGCGGGCGAGAGCAGCAGCTGTTCCAGAATCGGTTGCCGGTCCTCGCTGTAGGTTCCGAGGTAGCCCAGTGCCCATTTCTTCTCCGCGCGTTGCGGCGCGTAGATATCGGTGTCCGCACTGCAATACAGAACCCGCGCCAGCGGACTGCCATAGCTCTCCTCGATCATGTCGGGTACTGGGCCGCCGGCAAAGGACAGATAAAGGTCGAAACGCGGGATCATCGCCGCGGAAAGATAGTCCAGGCCCTGATCGAGCTTCGCAAGCGTGACCGGCGTGTCGATGTCGTAGAAGGCGGTAAGCCCTCCGGTGTGGGTCGTGACCCATTCGGAGATCGCGATCCCATCGGGCACATAGGAGCCGATGACCACCAGATCAGCGTCTCGGATCATCTTGCCGAAACGCAGCGGGATGTCCTTCAAGGATTGATAAAGCTCGACGGTCCACGCAGAAGGCTTGGTAGGATCGCGATGCTCACGATACCAGGGGACGTCGCGTTCCAGAAACGTGACGTGGTGACCTCGTCGTGCCAGGGCTTCGATCAGGGCGCGGTAGGTCGTGGCATGGCCGTTGCCCCAGGACGAAGTGACCGAAAGACCAATGACGACGATGGTGAGGTTCATTCTGCTGCCTCGATTCGCGAATTGCTTGCGGCAAAGAGATCGTTGAACTGGCGCGCGCGCTGCCGGTAGGTGTGGTGGCTCAGAATGCGCGCACGAGCGCGTCCTGCGATCGCCTGAGCCCGATCGGGGCGCAGTGCGGCAAGATGCTCTGCGACCTCCGCTCCGCTTGCGGCCACCAGGACCTCGCGATCCGGCTCGAGAAAATGATCGATGCCGTCCCACTGGTCGGTGATGAGGCAGGCTCCGGCGCCGATGGCTTCGAACACGCGTGTCGGCGGCGAGAAGCCGTAACGTGCCATGCTGTCGCGATTGACGTTCAGCGTAGCCAGACCGGAGCCGAAGAACGCGTTGTGGTCGCCGGTCCCGACATGTCCGACCTGCTGTAGATTGGCCGGCGTTTCCTTGGTCTCCCAGCCGGAGCCGCCGAGGACAAATCTCTTGTTGGGCAGTTGGCGCGCAACGTCGAGGAAGAACCTCTCGACGCGCTGCTCGCGATCGGGAAGGCGGTTTGCCAAAAGGCTGAGATCGCAGGTGAAACGTGGATTTGGAAGTGCCGGAAAGTGCGTGGCCGGGTCGAGCGCATTGTAGATCGGCACGCAGCCCCGCGCGCCCATGGAGCGATAAGCGGACACGACTGCATCGCCGCCGCCATAAGTCAAAACCATGTCGTAGGACCGGATCGCGCGGCGCAGATGATGTTCCGGATCGTCCGCCATCGTCTCCAGCGTGGCGGGGGCGTCGACGTCCCAATAGATGCGCGTCGCATTCGACGGAATGTCGGTGAGGGCGTTCTCCAGCTCCTGATCGAAAACGCCGACCCCGCTGGCCTTGATCAGCATGTCAGCCGAGCGGGCGGCTCCCTCGATCGAGCTTCGCCAGCCGTCCGGCGTCGCGGCGTAGACGACCACCCTCGCCCAGTTGGGATCGTCGATGTCGCGGTGGGCCTGGCGCTCGAAGGCGTCGGGCTCGAAGAACGTGATGTCGTGGCCGAGCGCCGCAATCTCCTTCAGCATGCCGCGATAATAGGTGGCGGCACCGTTCCAGTAGGATGAGACGAGGCTGGATCCGAAGAAGCAGATCTTCATGCGGAGGCTCCGATGTATCGTGAGGGCTGTGACGAGCGGCCTGAGGCCCGGAGATCCTGCACGATGCTGACAAGCTGCTCCGCGCGGTGACGGCAGGTGTGACGCTCCTTGATCGTCCGCAGGCCGGCCTCCACTGTGGCGGTCCATAACTCGTGGTCGCCGAGGAGCGCACGAAGCGCGCGCTTCATTTCGGTACCGTCGGCGGCGCCGAGATAGGCGCCTTCCGGGAACAGGCCTTCCGCGTCTGACCAGGGGGCCGAGACCAGTGGAATGCCGCACGCCATCGCCTCGAAGACGCGAATGGTCGGAATGCCCGGAAGCAGGCGGACGTAGGGGCCGCGCGGCACATGGACAGTGGCGCGTGCGCCGGCGAAAGCGATGGGAGCCCAGTGCGCGGGCAGCCACCCGCCATGCCGGATACCTGCCGCCTGAATGGTGTCGAGCGCCGCGTCCGAATAGCGGACGCCATAGACCTCCGCGCGCAGCTTCAGTTCGGCCACCGGTTCGACCAGAAATTCGTTGAGCTCGGCGCTGCGTTCGCCGTCGCCCCAATTGCCGATCCAGACGACATCGTCGGTGCGCTCGACATGCGGCAGCGGATGATACAGGGCGATGTCCGCGGCCTCGTGCCAGGTGAAGGCCCGGTCGGCCCAGCCGAGCTTCAGATAGATCTGACGAAGCACCTCGCCGAAGGCGAGCACACCGTCGAACCCGTCGAGGTCGAATTGCGCAAGCTCGTCAGGTGCGCTGACGGCGCGGTGATGGGTGTCGTGGAACAGCAGCGTGAAGGGAGCGCCATGCGCACGCCTGTGGCCGATGTCTGCGATCAGATCCGGCGAATTCCATTCGTGGACGACGACGAGATCGGCGCCGTGAAGCGCCTCATCCAGATCAAGGCAGGCGTCATAGCGGCGGATGCCGATGCCGGGAAACAGCACCGGAATGTCCTGCATGGTCTGAGTGCCACCCTCGCGGATCGCGTTCAATCGGCTCCAGCCGTCGACCGGCTCGAACACGACGACCTCATGACCGAGCGCATGAAGTTCGCGGGCATAGCCGCGCAGGAAGTGGGCGTTGCCGTTGTTCCAGCAGGAGGCGAAGGCGTGGTAGAACAGGACGCATTTCATGCACGCACCTCGATCTGGCTGACCGGCGCGGTCTCGCGATGGGAAGCGAGCAGGTCCTCGTAAAGCCTGAGATAGGCACTCGTCGTCCGGGTCAGGGAATAGGTGAGGGAATGCTCAAAGGCTGCCCGTTGCAGCCGCATCCGCTCGCGATCGTCGGCGCACAGACCTGCAAGCGTTCGATGCAGCGCCTTGCCGTCGGTGGGATCGACGAACAGCGCGGCTCCGGTCCACAATTCCCGGAACGTTGGGATGTCGGACAGGACGAGTGCGCATCCCGTCGCCGCGGCTTCCAGGACCGCCAGCCCAAACGGTTCATAGAAGGCGGGGCTCGCGAAGATCGCCGCGTGCTCCATCCGCGCGCGCATGGCGTCGTACGGCAATTGCCCAAGCCAGGTGATACAATGCGATGGGCTGACGGTCGCCGCACCCGCCACCTGGACCGGCCAATCCAGCCCCGGCGCCGCGGCGGCAAGAACCTCGATGTTCTTGGCGCGGTCCCAGAGCCGCCCGGCTGCAAGGATCAGCTCCTGCTTACGTCCGAGGGCGCCTCGGGGTGTGATCCCATTCCAGATCACGGCGCCCGGCGATTGAGGATGGTAAATCTGCGCGATCACGTCGTGAAAGGACTGGGTTGGGCATACCCAGGCCTGCGCCTTGTCGAGGGCTGCCGCGACGCGTTCGGTGTAGCTGCGCCATCTCGGCTCGCCCAGCCAGGCCGTATCACGGCAGGCCAGCGCCCAGGAGCTGACGCAGGAATGCGCGACGAGTACCACCGGCGCGTGCCAGTCGAAGGTTACTTCGCGAAAACCGTTGAGGTGAATAACGTCCGGCCTGAATTGTGCTTCGAGCTTCGTGAGGGTGCGCCGCGCTCGGGCGAGGTCCTGCCCTTCCGGATCCTGCCATTCCAGCGCGAGGTCCGTTTCGATCAGGCGCACTCGGGAACCGCGCAGCATCTCGCGCTGCTCGGCTCGTGCGGGCCGACCCATGGTCACGAGGCCGACATCGGCACCCGACGCCGCAAGCTGCGATGCGAGAGCGCAGGAATAGGTCCAGACACCCCCGACGGTGTCGGTCGTCATCAGGATCCCGATGTCCGAGCTCCGGCTCATGATGCCACCTGCAGTTCGAGAGCCTCGAGCGGAACCGGGCGATCGTTCTGCACGTCGCTGAACTGGTCGAACATCGCGAGATAGTGCCGGTGCGCGCGCTCCCAGGCGAAATCGTCGGGCTCGCCCCACAGCTTTCGATAGTCCGGCGAGCCCGGATAGGGATAAAGCGGGACCGGATCGTTGGCCCAGATGCCGGCATCCTGCATCGTGCGGCGCCAGCGCTGCACGATGGGATCATCGTCCTCGGGGACTTCGATCAGGTTGGCCTGCACGAAAGGAACGTGACGGCGCGCTTCGACCAGACGTTCGGCAAGCTGGTCTGTCGTCATCTTGCAGTTCTTGGCAAGCGCAGCACGGCCCTCGACGGTCAGGCTCTCGATCCCGGCCTCTATCGAGACGCAGCCGGCCCCACCGAGCAGAGCCAGCATGTCCGGCTTCCAGAGATCGATGCGGGTCTGCACACCGAACTTCAGCCCGCGTGTGGCCAGCCCTTCCAGCAGTTCCGCGTTCGGAAGAAATATCTCGTCGATGAAGTAGACATATTCCATGCCCTGATGGCGCAGGCCATCGATCTCTTGGAGAACGACGGAGGGGGGCCGTTTGCGGTAAGCGTTGCGGAAATTCTCCTTGGCGCAGAACGTGCAGTTGTACGGACAACCCCTGGAAGACTCGACCTCGGCGCCTGGCGCCTGCGGCTCGGCTTCGAAGCGGTGATGATGATGATGATGCCGCCGGATCATCTCCTCCGGCCACTCAAGCGGCGGCTGATCCCTGAACGCGACGGCCTGCGGGCCGCCATTGACGCGGAGCGATGCGCCATCGGCGAAGCACAAGCCGGGAAAGTCCCGCTCGCCATTGGCAAGACGCAGCAAGGATGCCTCGCACTCGCCCATTACGACGATGTCGGCGCCGAGCTTTCGAAGCGCCGCTTTTGGCACGGTCGAGCCATGGGGGCCCACTGCCACGAGGATCGGAGCCAGGTCGCGCACCCCCATTGCAAGCTCCTGCGGGACGCGGAGCTCGGGAGGGGCGCAGCGCCAGAACAGATAAGTCGGTGCCGTCGTGATGACGATCTGGTCGGGGTCGAACGCGCGCAGCTCGGCTTCGATATCGGCGAGAGAAAGGTCAAACATGTGCGCATCGAGCAGCAGCGTCTTGTGCCCGGCCGCCTTCAGGTAGTGTTCGGAGATCCCGAGTTCGAGCGGAAGGTGAGGAGATCGGCAGCCGAAATAGATGCTGCCGCCAAAATCCCAGTTTGGGTTGATGAGGGCAACACGCGTCATGCCAGCGCCTCGCGGTTGCCCTGTGCCGATCCGAAGCGGCCATCCAGCCAGGTGTGAATGGATCGGAGGCCGTCTGCGAGAGATGTCTGAGGCGCCCAGCCGAGCGCGCTGGAGAGGGCGCGCGTGTCGGTCACGTACCAGGGCTGATCGCCGGGCCTCCAATCGGCAAAGCGATATGCCACCTTGCGGCCGGTCAGATCGGTGATGCGGTCGATCAATTCCAGCAGACTGATCGCATTGGCCGGGCCGCCGCCGAGATTGAACACGCGTCCACGGGCGAGCGCGATGCGATCGAGCACGGCGAGCCAGGCCGAGGCCGCGTCCGACACATGAAGCGCATCGCGGACCTGATGGCCGTCGCCATAGATCGTCAGCTCTTTGCTGCGGATGGCGCTCAGCAGGAAATGCGCGATCCAGCCCTGATCTTCGGTGCCGAATTGCCGGGGCCCATAGATGCAGCTCATGCGCATCACTACGGTCTGGAGGCCGTAGACCCGCGCATAGTCGTGAACGTATTGATCCGCCGTTCCCTTGGAGCATCCATAGGGGCTGTAGAAGTCGAGCGGTGCATTTTCCGGGATGCCGCCGGCCAGCAGACTGCTTGTCGGCGTGTAGCGGCGGCCGGTGAGCGCGATGTCGCCGTCGTCGATCAGGCGTCCGTAGACCTTGTTGGTCGAGGCGAACACGATCGGCGCGGCGCTGTTGTGGAGCCGCACGGCTTCGAGCACATTCAATGTGCCCCGCGCGTTGATTTCGAAATCGGAAGCCGGATCGCTCACGCTGTCGGTGACCGCGACCTGGGCGGCCAAGTGCAGCACGGCGCGGGCTTCACGTACTGCGTCGATCACCGAGATCGGTTCGCGGATGTCGGCCACGGTAATTGTGACCCGGTCGCCATGCCGGGACTTCAGCCATTGCGCGTTCTCACGCACGCCGGCGCGGGCGAGATTGTCCAGTATCAGCACGGGATCGCCGCGTTCCGCGAGCCGGTCGGCGAGGTTGCAGCCGATAAATCCGCAGCCGCCGGTGATCAGGACGGGTCTGTTGTCTCGTTCACTCATCACGCGACCAATCCTCGTTGCTGCAGCTCCTTGGTGGCTCGCTCCGCCTGATCGTCAGCGATCTGGTCGGCGAGATACTCCGCCAGCTCCCGGAGACCGTCCTTGAAGGCGACGTGCGGCTCGAAGCCGAGCAGGTCGCGCGATTTTCCGATGTCGGCGAAGCAGTGCCGGATATCGCCGGCACGATATTTCCGCGTTAACTCGGGCTCGATGTTGCCGCGTCCCATGACATCGGCGAGATCCTGCGCGACGGAGAGAATGGTGCGGCACTGCCCCGAGCCGACGTTGAAGACCTCCTGGGTGCGATCGGCCTCGAGCGCCATGCGGCAGGCGCGGGCGACGTCATGTACATGGACGAAGTCGCGCCGCTGCAGACCATCCTCGAAGACAAGGGGGGGCCGGCCGTTGAGCAGCCGCGCGGCAAAGATGGCGAGCACGCCGGTATAGGGATTGGACAGCGCCTGGCGCGGACCGAACGCATTGAAGAAGCGTAGCGCCACCGTCGGAATGCCATAGGCCTTGCCGGTGATCAGGCACATGCGTTCCTGGGCATATTTGTTGAGTGCGTAGATCGAACTCAGCGAGGGCTGCTTTGTCTCCGGGGTGGCAACGGGATCAAGCGGGCGGCCGGTGATATCGCGCAGCTCCCAATCGCCGCGGCGAAGCTGCTCGATCGGCCGTTCGTCGCAGGCGATGACGCTCTGATCGGCGCTCCGGTAGAGGCCCTCGCCATAAATGCTCATGGATGAGGCCACCACCAGCCGCTCGACCGGGCGCTTGGACAGTGCCTGCAACAGCACGGCGGTGCCGAGCTCGTTGGTCCTGACATAGGGCTCGATGTCGTACATGCTCTGGCCGACGCCTACCGCGGATGCGAGATGCAGGACCATGTCGGTGCCGCGTAACGCGTGCTCGACTGCGGGAGCGTCGGTGACGTCGCCGACGACGAGCTCCGCCTCTTCGGCAAGATAGGCGGGACGCTGGCGGTTGCCTCCGTGGACCTGCGGCGAGAGATTGTCGAGCAGGCGGACTTCATAGCCGGCCGCCAGCAGCACGTCGGCTGCATGCGATCCGATGAATCCGGCGCCTCCAGTGATCAATACTCGCGTCATTCACCGCTCCGTGCCGCCGTGAGACCGATCCTGCGGGATCAATCCGTGATGAGAATGAAAGCGCGCGCTGCTGTTCTGGTCGGGGCGACCGGCGCGCCAGTCACATTTGGAAGTAGAAGCGATGCAAGGAATGTTCGTTCCTGCGAAACCTACAAACAAACATTTCTCTAACCTGGATCAATAACCCAGGTGAATCGCCGGCGCTGCGGCTAAAAATGCACGCCACGAATCGGCGCCTGCAGCTCGAGATGTCTTGCGACCGTTGCCGCTATATCGGCGAAGCCGGTGCGTCTGCCGATCGGAGAAGATGACCGCCCGCGCACCGCCAGAATTGGCACTTGTTCGCGGGTGTGATCGGTGCTGCTCCAGGTTGGGTCGCAACCGTGATCGGCCGTGACGATGAGGAGATCATCGTCGCGCACGCGGTTAAGCAGCTCGGGAACGCGGGCATCGAAGGCTTCGAGCGCCGCTGCATATCCCGCGACGTCTCGGCGATGGCCGTACAGCGTGTCGAAATCGATGAAGTTGGCGAACAACATCCCACCCTCTGCAAGAGAGGCCAGCCCATCAAGCGTGGCATCGAACAACGCTTCGTTGCCATCGCCCCGCATGTTCCTCCCGGTCCCGCGATGGGCGAAGATGTCGTCGATCTTGCCGATCGTCACGATGTCACGGCCTGCGCTTTCGGCGAGATCGAGGATCGTTCGCTCGGGCGGCGGGACGGAATAATCCTTCCGGTGCGCGGTTCGCTTGAAGTTACCTGCTGACGTGCCGATGAACGGCCGGGCGATGACGCGCCCGATGTTCAGGGGATCGACCAGTCGGCGGGCAACGCGGCAGACCTCATAGAGGCGTTCGAGCCCGAATGTCTCCTCATGTGCAGCAATCTGAAACACGCTGTCGGCCGACGTATAACAGATCGGTTCGTCGGTTCTGATGTGACGCTCGCCGAATTCGGCGATGATCTCGGTGCCGGAGGCGTGACGGTTTCCGAGGATGCCGGGCAATCGCGCCTGTTCGCACAGGCGCTCCATCAGGTCGCGCGGGAAGCACGGTTCGGTTCTTGGAAAATAGCCCCAGTCGAACGGCACCGGCACACCGGCAATCTCCCAATGACCGGATGGCGTGTCCTTCCCCTTCGATATCTCGCTTGCGCAGCCAAAGCGCGAATGCTCCGGACGGCCCTCCAACCCGGGCGGCACGCGCCCGGTTGCGAGACGGCAAGCCTGGCCAAGGCCCAGCCCAACCAGATTGGGAAGCTGAAGCGGTCCCTCCCGCCGTGGACCGTCGGCATTGCCGACCCTGCACATCTCAGCGATGTGACCGATGGTATCGGCGCCCTCGTCGCCGTAATTTTCGGCATCGGGCGCGGCGCCGATTCCGACGGAGTCCAACACCAGGATCAGGGCACGCATGTCGGTTCTCGGACGGTCGGACGCGAAGACGCCGCGGAAGGCGCGACCCCTGTTTTCGCGCAATAGCGCTCGACCATCTGCGCGCAGAAATCCGCGAACTCGTTCACGTCGAGCGGCGGGCTGGTGTGATGAGGCTCGATACCCCGGTGCTCCGGCGTGAAGCAGAAGGTCACCGCGACCTGAAACTCCGCCAGCGCGTCCATCTGGCGGTCGAACCAGTCGAGCGCGTTGGGACGAAAACTGTCGGCCCAGGACAGGCCGGTCCTGAGATGCTGCACGCCCAGCCGGCGCATCCAGCCCACGGCGTCATCGAGGCGGTGGTCCTCGAAATGAAACCACTGGCACAGGCCCATCGCAGGTGCAAAGTTGCGGAACAGCTCCGCCGAGGCTTTCGGTGTCCCGTCCTCGCGCAGCAGGCCCATGTGGAAATGCCGGTAGTAGGAGGAGCCTTCAGCCTCCTTATGCCGGGTCGTGGCCTCCCAGCTCGAAGGCAGATCGTAGAGGCTGTACCAGTGGATGCGCGGAGCGCGGCCGATCAAGAGCTCCGCGGTTCGGGTCAGTCCCCAAGCCTGCACCTCTTCGGCGCCGAAAGACGAGACTCCCACCTCCGTCACCCAGATCGGCAGCGAAGTGACCGCCTTGATCTCCTCGAGCTTGGCCGGCCATTCCGCAATCTGCCACAGGTTCCAGTCGAGCGGAAAGCCGTGCACGGCTACCGCATCGACATGATCGAGTACGCCACGCGCCTGCATATTGCGGATGAACGACGGATCAATCGGCGATATGCCGCCGAGCACACGCGGGAGTGTGGGATGGGCGCTGCGGATCGCCTTTCCGGCCGCTAGCGCCAGGTTGGCGAACATGGTCCAGTCCGGATCAATCAGGATGTCCCAGTGCGACTTGTTGTTGGGCTCGTTCCAGATCTTGGCGGCTTCGATCATTGGCCGGCCTCCCGCGACGGATAGACAGGACCTTCCGCCTGCGGCCTTGTTACCCGCTTGCAAAGATAGACTTCGTCTTCCGGATGCGCTGCGATCGCAAAGCCGGCGCTGCGCAGCATGGCTTCGGCGCAGGCACGGTTCGGCACCCACCAATTGGTGGGGTCGTCGGCATATTTGTTCTCGATGAAGTGCAGCTTTGGATAGCCCGGCGAATCGAACTGATCGGTGGTCCAGAAGTCGTAGTTCTTGTCGACCGGATCCACGCGGCTGTCGCCGCGCTGCATCGATTGGAACAGCAGGAGATCGCCGGCCACGTGCTCATGGATCAGGTCGAGCGCCAGCAGAGGGTGCCGCAGATGGTAGAGCACCCCCATGAAGATCACGAGGTCGAACTTTTCGCGCAGCTGTCCGACGTCATAGGCTGACATCTTGCGGAATTCGATCCTGAGCCCGTTCACCTCGGCCGCGAAGCGGGCTTGCTCGAGATATTCGTCGTCGGTGTCCAGGCCGAGGACGCGCTCGGCGCCGCGCCGCTTCATCTCCATGGCGTAGAAGCCGGCATTGCAGCCGATATCGAGTACGGTCTTGCCGTCGAGACGGTCCGGGATGATCCCGGAGAAGCGTCGCCATTTCACGTTGGGATAGTCGCCGAGAAAGTGTGAAGGCGCTGTCGGTACACCCTTCAGGTCCAGATTGTGAAACCATGGCCCGAGCGCATCGACACGCTGGCGGATTTCCTCGCGGGAGAGGGCGCCTCTGCTCATGCGGTCACTCCATTGTTCATTGCGGGGGCTGAGCAGGCTGGCTCGGGCGAACCGCCGGCCAGCAATCGAGAGCGTCCGTTCCCGGTGGAGCTTTCCGCGAGCAACGCCATTGCCGTCCGATAGCCATCGATGGTGCCTACATCGACATAGGATTCGCCAGCTTTGACGCCGAGCCCCTGGCCGCCGGCCGCCATGTAGGCGTTGACGAGTGTCCCGAAATATTCATCCCGGTGGTCGCGCTTTGTCCACAGCGATTGGAGTTCGCGAAATCCGTTGGCAGACATCTTGAAGGCGCCCCATATCCATTTCGACGCTGCGTCCGGCTGCTTGACCTGGATCTCCGTCACGCGATCGCCGTCGAGCACGACCGCATCGAAGAACTCGGGATGTTCGACCGGAAACAGCAGAAACGACAGGTCGGCGGCCGGCAATGCCTGCAAGGCCGCCTTGGGGAACCAGACTGTATCCGGAAGTCCGACGATGACGTCTTCGTCATGGCCGACGACCGTGCCCGCCCTGAACACGGCATCGCACAGCCCCGACGCGTCGGGCTGCACGACGTAAGCGAGCTGGGCGCCGCCATAGTGATCGCCGAAATATTCGAGGATGTCGGATTTGCCGGGGGAGATCACGAAGCAGATCTTGTCAGCCCCCCCAAGGATCAGCCGCTCCAGCAAATATTCCGAGACGGCGCACGGACGGTCCATGCCGTCGTCCCGTCGGCTTCCGACCGGAAGCAGTTCCTTGGAGAAGGCGAGCGGCTGGATGCGGCTGCCGCGGCCTGCGGCCGGAACGATGCCCCACATGATCAGGCCTCCTCAGGTTGTTGCCGGCGCGCGCCGAGGGATGCCGCCTGCTCGAGCAGCGAGATCAGTTCGCCTGCGCGCTTGTCGGAGGTGTGCTGATCCATGGTCCGTTCATATGCGCGCGCGGCAATGTGCTGAAGCTCGGCGTCGGCCGTCGTCAATGCAGCAAGCGTGTCCTTTTCATCGCGCGCGATCAGGATCTCGTGCCCGGGCGCAAAGAATTCATCGATCCCCGGCCAATCGTCGCTGAGCAGTGGGGCCTTGCAGGCAGCAGCTTCGAACAGACGCCCGGACGGGCACCAGCCCATCTCCGCCATGGCCCGGCGCGTGACGTTGAGCGTCAGCCGGGACGACGCAAAGAACGACGCGTGCTCTGACGGCGGCAAGTGCTGCACGAAATAGATGTTTGGCGACCAGGGAAAATCTTCCGGGTATTGCGCACCCCCGATCAGGAAGCGCAGATCCTGCCGTGCCCGTGCGGGTTCGACGAAGAGAGCCTCGAGCGCGCGCTGACGATCCTGCGAATATGTGCCGAGATAGGACAGATGCGCACGGTAGTGCGACTGAGACGGGACCGGTCGATGGATGTCAGTGTCGACATGGCCGTAGAGCGGACGGACGTTGCAGGCGCCGAGCCGGTCGCGAAATTCGTTGCAGATGCGGGGACCGCCGGTGAAGCTCAGGACCAAGGCGAAATCTCGCAGGCCGCGCGGCCCGATATAGGGAACGGCGCCGCCGGCCATGAGCTTCGCCAGCGTGACCGGTGTGTCGAGATCGTAGAACACGGGCAGCGCGCGACCCTCAGACAGGGTAAGCTCGGTCGCGGCGATCGCGTCGGGACAATAGGAGGTCACGATCGCGACATCGGCATCGCGAAGGTCGCTGCGCGCCAAAGGAAGCACATCGTCCCAATTCGAGAACAGGCGCAGCTGGCCGCCCGCCAGTTCGTGCAAATCCCGCGCGCTGGCGTAATAGGGCACGTCGCGCTCGAAAAAGATGACGCTGTGGCCGGATCGCGCGAGATGCTTGCAAAGCCCACGCCACAAGGTCGCGTGACCGTTGCCCCAGGAAGAGGAAATTGTCAGGCCGAAGATGACGATCTTCACGCTGGCACCCGCTGATTGATCCCGGTGATCTTGATTCCGCGATTGTCCACGCTGAGGGTGCTGACGCTGCCGGGGTCGATCTCGATCGAGAGGAAGTCGTCGAGCTCTTTCCGGGAATAATACAGCAGCGCCGCGCGGATCGGCTCGGCATGGCTGACGGCGACGACGGTGCCGGGATCGCGGTCGCTGCTCACCTGCTCCAGATGGGCGACGACGCGCTTCTGGAGCGCCCGCATGCTTTCGCCGCCCGGCGGACGGATCGTTCCGCGTTGTTCGTTCCAGCGCGACCATCGGGGATCCGGGGCGAGCGCCTCGAAGGATCGTCCAGTCCATTCGCCATAGTCGAGCTCGTTGAGCGCGGGCACGATCTCGACCGGCAAGCCGAAATGCGCGGCAAGGATACAGGCCGACTGCATGCAGCGCCGTTGCGGGCTCGACTGTATCAATGTTGGTCGCGGTGAGATGCTTTCGGCGCATCGCGCCATTTCTTCGCAACCGGGATCATCGAGCTCTACGCCCTTCATCCGGCCACATAGCGTCAGGCCGAGGAGGGCGTGATGCCCGTGGCGGATCAGATGAATGATCTTCGCCATCAGGTATACGCCTTGTCGTCGATGAACGCGCGCGTCCGCCGTCCGGCTTCATCGTCCGTGAACTGCTGCGGCGGCGACTTCATGAAATAGCTCGATGGGCCCGTCAGCGCGCCGGCCTGCCCGCGGTCCATGGCGAGCTTGGCGCAGCGGACCGCGTCGATCACGACACCTGCCGAATTCGGGGAGTCCCAGACCTCGAGCCTGACTTCCGCGCTTAAGGGCACACCGCCGAACGTCGTGCCCTCCAGGCGGATGAAGGCCAGCTTGCGGTCGGTCAGCCATGGCACGTGGTCGCTCGGACCGACATGAATATTGTCGATATCCATGGGCACGTCGAACTGGCTGGTCACGGCCTGGGTCTTGGAGATTTTCTTCGAGGTCAGCCGCTCGCGCTCGAGCATGTTCTTGAAATCGGTGTTGCCGCCGACATTGAGCTGGTAGGTGCGATCGAGCCGCACGCCGCGGTCGCGGAAGAGATTGGCGAGCACGCGGTGCAGAATCGTGGCGCCGACCTGGCTCTTGATGTCGTCGCCGACGATCGGCAGGCCTGCATCCTCGAAACGCCGCCGCCAGTCGGTATTCGAGGCAATGAAGACCGGGATGCAATTGACGTAGCCGCAGCCGGCCTCGATCGCGCGCGCGGCATAAAATTCGCTTGCGTGCTGCGAGCCGACGGGAAGATAGGACACCAGCACGTCCGTGCGCGACGTCGCGAGCACTTCGGAGACGTCGGCTTCCGGAACATCCGCAATCGGAATGTCCTCCTTCAAATACTGGCCGATTCCGTCCATGACCGGGCCGCGCTGGACGACGACGCCGGTCTGCGCAACGTCGGAAAAGCGATGCGTGTTGTTCGGTGCTGCGAAGATTGCCTCGGCGACGTCTCGTCCGACCTTGCCGGCATGGACGTCGAAGGCCGACGCGACCTGAATGTCGCTGATGTGGTAGCCGCCGAGATCGGCGTTCATCAGCCCAGGCACCGGCTCATTCGATTTGGCCTCCCGGTAGTAGGAGAGCCCCTGAACGAAGGAGCTCGCACAATTGCCGACACCGACGATGCCGACGCGCACGCGCCGCCTGTCCTGAAGACGAGAATGCATGGATCGAAGCCCTCCGGAAGACATGCAGTGTTGACGTAAGTACGTCGGCGAACGTGAGGAACGTATGTTCGTTCCTGAACTCACGGCACTATGTCCGCCTCACGTCAGATACCGGCCGGAAAAATTTCGCGCGCTTAACCTGGGATAAAATCGCGGGCAGTTTGGAGGGAACGAAGAGCTTCCAGGATGAAGATGAAGAAGATGATGCTCTCGAGAGAGTCCGACATACGAAAGAACAAATCCTCGCGCCCGGCGTTCACGGCGAAACAGTCTGACGCGAGGGCCGATCCATCGCTCGCTCCTTGTCAGCAATCGAGGTGTCACATGTCATCCAAATCACAAACCAGCGAAGCCCAGCAGACCACCAGCCACGACGTCATCCGGAAATGGGCGGAGGAGCGCGGTGGAAAGCCCGCGACGGTCAAGGCTACGGAGGAGGGCGGACACGCCGGCATCCTGCGCATCGATTTCGATCCGCCCGACGAAGAAGGGCTCGACCGGATCGGCTGGGACGAATTCTTCACCAAATTCGACGAGGCCGGCATTGCCTTCCTCCACCAGGACCAGACCAAGGACGGTAAACCGAGCCGCTTTCACAAATTCGTGCGGCGTTGATCGGATCACCGCGAGTGTCGGGCGGTTGGACGGAGGCGATGCGGGCAGGCGACTTCGAACGCGCCTGGGCGATCAACGACCGCGATCTGACGATGCTTGCGTATCCACCCAAGCACACCGGGCCGCGTCACCTCCAGCGGATCTGGCGCGGCGAGGACCTGACGGGCAAGCATGTGCTGGTCCGCTGCTACCATGGGCTTGGCGACACCATTCAGTTCCTGCGCTTCATGCGACCGCTTCGCGATATCGCGCGCAGCGTCGCGGTCTGGTGCCAGAGCGAGCTCCTGCCGCTGGTCCAGCGAGCGGCTGGCGTTGATCGTGCCTTTGCGCTCCACGACGGTGCGCCTGACGTCGACTTCGAGGTCGATATCGAGATTATGGAGGTTCCGCATGCCATAAAGGCGAGGCGTGAGCACGTCGAAATGCGCGCACCTTACGTATCACTGCCACCGGCGGTCGAGCCAACGCCGCCGCATGAGCGAGGTCTTGCCGTCGGCCTGGTTTGGGAAGTCGGCAATTGGGACAAGCGAAGGACCGTTCCGCCCCCGCTGTTGCGGCATCTTGCCGTTCCCGGCGTAACGCTCTCCTCGCTGCAGCGCGGAGCCCGGACGTGCGAGCTGGCAGAGATCGGCGCGAGGGACGTCAGTACAGCTGACGTTACGGTTCTCGGTCATCACCTCCGGCGGCTCGATCTCCTCATTTGCGTCGACACCATGGTAGCCCACCTCGCGGGGGCGCTCGGACGTGACGCGTGGGTGATGTTGCATGCGGATTGCGACTGGCGCTGGCCGTCAGCTGGATCTCACTCCTTCTGGTATCCCAGCCTGCGATTGTTTCATCAGAGGACCCCGGGCGATTGGGATTTGGTCCTTGCAGAAGCACGCAAGGCATTGGTTGCGCGCTCCCGAGGTGTTCAAGGCGTCCGAGGTGTTCAAGGCGTCGTTTGACAACGCGTCGTCTGAAAAGGCTCAAACGAGCGCAACCTCCGCCGTAAGCGGCCTGAGATGCGACGACGCATCCTCATGGCTGGGTCGAATCCCCAGATAAGTCGGATCGAAACTTGCGAGCCGCACGAGTGCCGGCCAGTCCGTGATCATGACCGTCTTACCCTGCCATTGCAGAAGGTTGCATCGTCGCAGTTCCTGAATGGTGCGATTGGCGTGGACAGGGGAGATGCTGCACGCTGCGGCAAGGTCCGATTGGGTGAAGGGTGATGGCAGTCTGAAATCTCTGGCAAGGCCGACGCTTTGCAGGCGCGCGGTGATCTCGCACAGCAGATGCGCCACGCGCGTCAATGCATCGCGGCTACCCAGGTTCACTGTCCAGTTGCGCTGAATGGCGTGATCGGTGAGCAGCATCAGCAGCAATGCGCGGGACATAGCGGGCGAACGCGCGGACAGATCGTGAAAGAAGCGATGTGGCACGAGAGCGACGATGGCCGGGCCGAGCGCGATCAGGTTGCCGTCGACGCGAGGGCGATGAAGCGTGTGTAGATTGGCGATGTCACCGGGAACATGGATTGACGTGATCTGCCCGTCCGCGCTCTCTGCGTCCTGCCAGGACAGATATCCCTGGAGCAGCAGACAGCACTGGGTGGCATCGTCGCCATGCCGCAGAACGGTCTGACGCGAACCTAGATGGGCAATTGTGCTTGCCATGTCCGCGAGCAGGTGGAGATCGTCGGCAGTTACTGGAGCGAGGCTCGCCAGCCGGTCGGCGAGCTTGGAGAACGCAAATCCTGCCTGCATTGGTGGTCCGATAACCCCAAAACCCGTCTCCTAATCTGGTCGAAGAGAAGGGTAGAACGCATTAAACTTTGATACGTTGGCTCCGTGTTGCGAACCAAAGTCGAAGGAATGCAGTCCGCCCGAGTGCCCTCGGCATCGACGTGTGGCGTATCAGGCCAGCGCACCGGTGACGGCGCAAGGCTAGAGGCAAGCGTAGGAACCTTCACCCCAAGGACGAGTTGGCCGTCGGGCAGGGCGAAAGTCATACGAGGCCAACCGTGCAAGCGAGGCCAACCGTGCAAGACAACGTGCGCGTGCGCACCACAGCGCAAATCGCGGGCCATCCGATTCATCCGATGCTGGTGCCGATACCGATCGCTTGCTTCATCGGGGCGCTGCTGACCGACATCGCCTACGTCGTCAGTGCCGAGATCATGTGGGCGGATTTTTCGGCCTGGCTTCTGGTCGTCGGCGTCATCTTCGGCGTGCTGGCGGCAATCGCCGGTCTGACCGATTTCCTCGGCAACCGCCTGGTGCGGGCGCAGCCGCCGGCCTGGCCGCACCTGATCGGCAACGCGGTGGCGCTGGCCCTGGCCACCGTCAACGCCCTGATCCACACGCGCGATGCCTGGACATCGGTGTGGCCGATGGGGCTCGTGCTTTCGGCGATTACCGTGCTGATCCTGCCCGTCACCGGCTGGCTTGGCTGGGCCATGGTCTATCGCCACGGCGTGGGAGTTGCGCGATGAAATCCTCAATCGCTCGCGCACTGTTGTGCTCCTCGCTGCTATGCCTCGCCGCCTGCAATGACGGCAGTGGCGATCCGAAGGCGCAAACCGGCGCCAACCCGACGCTCCCCGACATACAGCAATACCTCCTGCCGCCGATGCACATCGCCCGCATCGTCG
Source organism: Bradyrhizobium sp. LB8.2 (assembly GCF_040548035.1). Taxonomy (NCBI): domain Bacteria; kingdom Pseudomonadati; phylum Pseudomonadota; class Alphaproteobacteria; order Hyphomicrobiales; family Nitrobacteraceae; genus Bradyrhizobium; species Bradyrhizobium sp. LB8.2. The sequence goes on from NZ_JBEPQV010000032.1 coordinate 19,102, forward strand.
GCTGGAAGAAGGACGAGACCCCGACCGTCGCGCAAGGTTTGCAGGCCAAGGCCTTTGCGACGGGCCTGCAGCATCCGCGATTCCTTTACGTGCTTCCCAACGGCGACGTGCTGGTGGTGGAATCCAAGGCGCCGAAGGCGGCCCCGATCAAGCGGCCCAAGGAAATCGTGATGGGATACATCGAGTCCTGGGCGACATCAGGCGGCGACACCGGCGAGAGCAACCGCATCACGCTGCTGCGCGACAGCAATGGCGACGGCGTGCCGGACACGCAAAGCGTCTTCCTCGACCATCTCAATTCGCCGTTCGGCGTCGCGCTGGTTGGCAACGACCTCTACGTCGCCAACACCGATGCGATCGTCAGATATCCCTACACCGAAGGCGACACCAAGATCACCGCCCCGGGCACGGTGCTGACGCCGCTGCCGGGCGGACCGATCGACCATCACTGGACCAAGAGCCTGGTCGCGAGCCCCGACGGTTCAAAGCTCTATGCCGGCGTCGGCTCCAACAGCAACATCACCGAGAACGGCATGGAGGCCGAGCACAATCGCGCCAACATCCTCGAGGTCGATCGTGCCAGCGGCCGTTGGCGCATCTTCGCGAGCGGGCTGCGCAATCCCAACGGTCTCAGCTTCGAGCCGCAGACCGGGGCGCTGTGGACGGTGGTGAACGAGCGCGACGAACTCGGTCCCGATCTCGTGCCCGACTACATGACATCGGTGAAGGACGGCGGCTTCTATGGCTGGCCCTACAGCTATTACGGCCAGCACGTCGATCCTCGTGTCAAGCCGCAGCGGCCCGGCCTCGTCGCCAAGGCGATCGTGCCTGACTACGCGTTGAGCTCGCATGTTGCGCCGCTCGGAATGGCCTTCAACACAAGCGCGAGTCTGCCGGCCGCCTACCGCGGCGGCGCCTTCGTCGGCGAGCATGGCAGTTGGAACAGGCAGGTCTTGAACGGCTACAAGGTGGTGTTCGTGCCGTTCACGGATGGCAAGCCGAGCGGCCCGCCTCAGGACGTCGTCACCGGCTTCCTCAACAACGACAATCACGCGCGCGGGCGGCCCGTCGGCGTCGCCATCGACAAGACCGGCGCGCTGCTGGTCGCCGACGACAGCGGCAACATTGTGTGGCGTGTGACCGCTGCGCATCCCCAGGTCACGCAAAGATAGACCTGAGAACGGGAGGAGTTGGATCATGGGCCTTGCTCAATACGCCATCGTGCCAGTGCAGGACGAATGGGGTGTGCTGCACGACGGCGACGTCAAGAGTAGATACGCCACCAAGGAAGCCGCGTTCGAATCGGCGGTCGCCGCGGCATCCCTGGCGCTTCGCGAGGGACACGAGGTCCATGTCAGCGTGCCTGGTCGCGAAGCCGGCGAGAACGCGCTCGGCATTTGACGGAGCACTCCGAGCAGAGCACTTCAGGAGACTGCGATGACCAAGCCCCGTGAGCCGAACGGCATTGAGCCCTCTCGCTCCGAAGACGACATTCAGCGCGATCAGCTCGGGCCGCGCGGCGTGCCGGATGCGCCGGATCCCGCCAAGATGACACCTCAACGCGACAAGAAGACGCCGAAGCAGGTCGATCCCGGCCATCCCGCCTGACGGCTGCCCCGCGGCTGGCGCGGCCGTGCCATTCGGAACCGCCATTCCCGGTCGTCGCATCCGGGGGTAAGACTGGCGTCACAGGCGTGATCTGCGCCTGGCGGGCAGGCGACGGCTGGAATGCGGTTTCTGAAATCTGACAGCAGGCTCATCGGCGTCCTGCTGGTGCTCGCGGTTACCCAACTTGTTGGGTGGGGTACAATAGGTCTTCCCGCCATCGTCGGGCGCGCTCTCGCGGCCGATCTCGGCATGAGCTTGCCGGCGGTGTTCGCCGGGACATCCGTTCTCTATGTGTCGATGGGGCTGTGCGCGCCCTGGCTCGCCAGGTCGTTTGCGCGGCACGGCGCGCGAAACGTGATGGTGGCGGGCACGGTCCTCACCGTGCCGGGCTTCATACTGCTGTCCCTCGCGCGCGAGCCGATGCTCTATTTCGCCGCCTGGATCGTTCTCGGCATCGCCGGCAGCGCCACGCTTTCGACCGGCGCCTATATCATGCTGAACGAGGTCGCGGGGCGGCAGGCCAAGAACGCCATCGGCGCGCTGATGCTGGTGACGGGCCTGTCGAGCAGCATCTTCTGGCCGACCACCTCGTTTCTCAGCGATCAGCTCGGCTGGCGCGCGATGTGCCTCGTCTACGCGGCGATGATGCTCGTCATCAATCTTCCGCTCTTTGCGTTTCTCGCGCCGCGCCGGAAAATTGCCGGAGATGCTGGTGGTGGACCGCTGAAGTCTTCGTCGCCGCCTGCGATCCCCAGGAGCACCTTCAGCCTCGTCGTTGCCGCGATCACGCTCAATGCCTTCGTCAATTTCGGCATCGGTGCCATCATGATCGAGTTGTTGCGGGCGGAGGGGCTGGCGCCGGCGCAGGCGCTTTTGTTCGGCTCGATGCTGGGCGTGATCCAGGTCAGCGCCCGCGGGCTCGATTTTCTCGGCGGCGGGCGGTGGGATGGAATCACGACCGGGCTCGTCGCCGGCACGGCGCTCCCGGTCGCCATGCTGCTGCTGATGTCGAGCGAGGGCGCGACCTGGACGGTGGCGGTCTTCATCCTGCTCTATGGTGCCGGCAGCGGCGCGATGGCGGTGGCGCGGGCGACGATCCCGCTGGTGTTCTACGATCAGGCCGAGTTCGCCAAGGCGATGTCGATGATTGCACTGCCGCTCAATCTCGCCTCCGCCCTTTCTCCGCCGCTGCTGGTCGGCCTGCTCACCCAGTTCGGCAGCCGCGGCGCGCTGGGGCTTACCTTCGTGTTCTCCTGCGCAACGGTTCTGATCCTCGTCCTGCTCGGCCGACGGCGGCCGGAGGTGGTTGCGGCGGCCGTGACCTGAGAATACTCGCACTGCGGAAATTCGCTGCGAGGGTGACCTGCGCCGGGCGAGCGGGGGGATGGCCGTATGCCCACAGTGCAGTGCTCAGACCGCCAAACTAGTGTATCCGCAGGAAGCGCGGCCCGCGACCTCGCCGCCGCGCCAATATTCAGTTCCCGGAGGACTTCGACATGTCGGCCCTGCCGCTTTCAGGCATCAAGATCCTTGACCTCACTCGCGTGCTTGCCGGACCCTTGTCGGCCCAGATGCTGGGCGATCTCGGCGCGGAGGTGATCAAGATCGAGCGGCCGGGCACCGGCGACGACGCGCGCGCCTTCGGGCCGCCTTATCTGACCGATCCCGAGGGCAAGGCCAACAACAACAATTCCTTCTACCTCTGCGCCAACCGCAACAAGAAGTCGGTCACGGTCAACATCGCCAAGCCCGAGGGGCAGGCGATCATCCGCGAGCTCGCCAAGGATGTCGACGTCTTCATGGAGAACTACAAGGTCGGCGATCTCAAGCGCTATGGCCTCGACTACGAGACGATCAAGGCGATCAACCCCGGCATCATCTATTGCTCGGTGACCGGCTTCGGCCAGACGGGGCCTTACGCGCCGCGCGCCGGCTATGACGCCATCCTGCAGGCGATGGGCGGCCTGATGAGCGTCACCGGCCATATCGACGGCGAGCCCGGCGAGGGCCCGATGAAGGTCGGCCCGTCGATCGTCGACTACATGACCGGCATGAACACCTCGATCGGGATTCTCTCGGCGCTGTACCATCGCGACGCCAATGATGGCGTGGGACAGCATATCGACGTCTGCCTGTTCGACACCGTCATCGCGTCGTTGTCGCACTGGCTGCAGATCTACCTCGTCAACGGCAAGACCCCGCCGCGCCGCGGCACCTGGGGCAATGGCGGCATGCCGGCCGGCGTGTTCCGCTGCACCGACGGGGAACTGATGCTGGTGGTCGGCAATGACGGCCAGTTCCAGCGCACCTGCGCGGTGCTCGGTGAGCCCGAGCTCGCGAGCGACAAGCGCTTTGTCAAGAACAACGACCGCGTCGTGCACGGTAAGGAAATCATGGCGATCTTCGCCGGCCTGTTCCTGAAGCAGCCGGTGGCCTACTGGCTGGACAAGCTGGAGGAGGCCGGCGTGCCGTCAGGTCCGATCAACAATTTCGAGCAGGTGTTTTCCGATCCCCACGTCCAGTCGCGCGGCATGCGGGTGAAGGTTGACCATCCCTTCGAGCCCGATCTCTCGCTGATCCGCAACGCGCTGACGCTCTCGGAAACCCCGATCGAGACCTACCGCGCCCCGCCGCTATTAGGGGAGCACACCCAGGAGGTGCTCGGCGGCAAGCTCGGCTATGATGCGGACAAGATCGAGACGCTGAAGCAGCAGGGTATCATCTGAGCTTTTGGGAGAAGGGAAGAGGGCCGGCGCTCGCGGAACGTCGCGCATGCCGCCGGCATCCTGAAGAGCCTGGGGGCGAGCGTCGCGACCGCCAAACGAGGCGCGCGCGATGCTCGGGCTTGCCTGAGGCTTGCGGGCAATCCCCAGATAATCCCGGTCCGTACTCACACAGGCTTCCGTTCCGCGCGCGACTCAGATTCGATCCTTCCACTCAGTCCGGGAGGGAACGATGTCCTACACGATCGGGTTTCAGGCCAAGGACCAGAAGGCAATTCTGGCGACCGAGGCGGCCACGGCAAACCAGGCCGTCGCGATCGTTGCCGCGCTGCGGCAAAGCGCCGACGAAATAAAGTTCATTCGCTCGCCGCAGGAAGGCGAGATGGGCATCGAGATGCTGCTGCTGCTCGCCAAGGAAGAGGCCGAGGAGATGCCGCAGCACGCCTAGGCGGTTCGGCGAGCAAACTTCGATCGGAAGCGAAGCATGGCGGCTGCAGGATGATGTAGCAAGCCGTCATCTCGCTTGAACCGAAGGTGGCCGCCCATGAAACGCGAAGCGCTCCGCGTCGAACCGATCTCGACCTTTCTCGATCGCTGGAAGGCGCCGACCTCGCCGGTCACGCGCGCGGGCAACATGATCTTCGTCGCCGGCCTGCCGCCGTTCGACCCCGAGACGGGCGAGATCGCGGAAGTGCCGATCGAACGGCAGAGCGAGCTCGTCATCGAGCAGATGAAGCTGTGCCTTCAGACGGCGGGCGCGAGCCTGGACAACGTCATGAAGTGCAACGTCTACTGCACCTCGACAAAACACTTCGCGGCGTTCAACGTCGTCTATGCGCGCTATTTCCCGCAAGATCCGCCGGCGCGGATCTTCGTCTGCACGCCGGAATGGTTCGGCCCCTTCGACGTCGAAATCGACTGCATCGCGATGATGTGAGGTTAGCGCGCCGCCACCCTTGACGGCGGCTTCGCCTCCGTCCGTCCCGCCGTCAGCGCCATCGTCGCCACGCTGACGACGCGCGCGACGACGTCCTCGACGTCGTCGAGATCGCATTTGCCTTCCGACAGCTTGGTCAACCGCTCGCTCTCGCGGATGGTGTGGTGCGCCATGGCGAGCGCGAAATTCAGGCCCCAATAGATATCGACGTCGCTGCGGTCGGGCAGGGCGCGGCGCATCGCGCCGGCGAATTTCCGCAAATGGTCGATCTCGCGGTTCTTGATGCGGCGGATCGGCGGCACGGATTCGATCGAGGCGCGAATCATGAAGCGCGCCGCGGTGGAGCGCTGGTTCTCCGGGCCGAGGCAGCCGCGCAGCGTCGGGCCGACCAAGGCATGCAGGATCACCTCGATCGACGCGCGGCCGCCGCCTTGTTCTTCCGCCGCCTTCAATTCGCGCAAGCGCTCGCGGTTGGTGGCGATCGAGCGTGTCACGAACAGCTCCGCGATCAACTCGTCCTTCGAACCGAAATGATAGTTCACCGCCGCGAGATTGACACTGGCCTCCGCGACGATGTCGCGCAGCGTCACGTCGCCGAACCCGCGATCGGCATAGAGCCGTTCGGCGGCGGCGAGAATGGCAGTCCGGGTATGATCACTGGCCATGGGTGCCCCTCGGGGAGGGAGTTGCAATTCAAACACTTGTATGAAACTATCGTTTGAAGGCCGGGAAAGTCAATCCGCAATCGGGACTCGTTCGCAAACGCGCGAACCGGTTCCGAAGCATCCGCAAGCCGCGCATTGGCGCTTGCAGGTCGCGCGGTGCGGGAGGACAGTCCGGCGCAAAACAAGTTCGCAAAGAGACAACGAGGAGCGTCCCCATGGATTTCGATCTGTCGCCGAAGCAGAAGGAATGGCTCGACCGCGTGCGGTCCTTCATGGCCAAGCACGTGCGCCCGGCGGTGCCTGTCTACAACGAGCAGGATCACAGCGGTGAGCGTTGGAAGGTCATCCCGGTGCTCGAAGACCTCAAGAAGAAGGCGAAGGCCGAAGGCCTCTGGAACATGTTCATGCCGCCGAACGAGCATGAGGACGACGAATTCCGCGGCGCGGGACTGACCAATCTCGAATACGCGCTGCTGTCGGAAGAGATGGGCCGCATCACCTGGGCTTCGGAAGTCTTCAATTGTTCCGCGCCCGACACCGGCAACATGGAAGTGTTCATGCGCTACGGCTCCAAGGAGCAGAAGCGTAAATGGCTGCGCCCGCTGATGGACGGTGAAATCCGCTCCGCCTTCCTGATGACGGAGCCGGCCGTGGCCTCGTCCGATGCCACCAACATCGAGACCAGCATCGTGCGCGACGGCGACCACTACGTCATCAACGGCCGTAAATGGTGGTCGTCCGGCGTCGGCGATCCCCGCTGCAAGATCGCGATCCTGATGGGCAAGACCGATTTCAAGGCGGCCAAGCACCAGCAGCAATCTCAGATCCTGGTGCCGCTCGACACGCCCGGCATCAAGGTCGAGAAGATGCTGCCCGTGTTCGGCTTCGACGACGCGCCGCATGGCCACGCCCAGGTGCTGCTCGAGAACGTGCGGGTGCCGAAGGAAAACATCCTGCTCGGCGAAGGCCGCGGCTTCGAGATCGCGCAGGGCCGCCTCGGTCCCGGCCGTATCCATCACTGCATGCGCACCATCGGCAAGGCCGAGGAGGCGCTGGAGAAAATGGTAAAGCGGCTCACCTCGCGCACCGCCTTCGGCAAGCGGATCGTCGAGCATTCGGTGTGGGAGCAGCGCATCGGCGATGCCCGCACCAACATCGAGATGACGCGCCTTCTGTGCCTCAAGGCCGCCGACATGATGGACAAGGTCGGCAACAAGACCGCGCAGGCCGAGATCGCCATGATCAAGGTCGCAGCGCCCAACATGGCGCTGAAGATCATCGACGAAGCCATCCAGGCGTTTGGCGGCGCAGGCGTGTCCGACGAAGCGGGCCTTGCCAAGGACTACGCCCACATCCGCACGCTCCGTCTCGCCGACGGCCCGGACGAGGTGCACAATCGCGCCATTGCCAGGCTTGAAGTTCGGAAGTATGCAAACTCTTCCAGTCATTAAGAGGGAGGGCGGAAGCGCGCTCCCGACTTGAAGAAACGACAGGGCATGATCCTTATTGGATAACCGCTTGACGCAAGTGCAAGAGCGGTTACCGATTAGGATCATGCTTGGACTGAAGAGGGAGCGTCATCGTGGCTGACGGCGTCAGGAAAGACGAAGAGTTCTCGGGCACCAAGCCTGTCGAGGAGCGGCATCGAATCGACGAGATGCGGCTCGAGGCTTGGTTGCGCGACAACGTCGAGGGTTATGAGGGACCGCTGGTCGTCCTCCAGTTCAAGGGCGGCCAGTCCAACCCGACCTACCGGCTTGACACGCCGAACCGCTCCTATGTGATGCGCCGAAAGCCGTTCGGCAAATTGTTGCCATCTGCGCATGCGGTCGACCGCGAATATCGGGTGATCGCAGCGCTTGGAAAGCAGGGCTTTCCGGTCGCGAAGGCCTATGCGCTGTGCCAGGACGACAGCATCATCGGTTCGGCCTTCTACATCATGTCGATGGAAAACGGCCGGGTGTTCTGGGATCCGGCGCTGCCGAGCCAGACGCCGGAGGACCGCCGAAAAATCTTCACCAGCAAGATCGAGACGCTGACGAAGCTGCACATGTACGATCCCGTCGCGATCGGTCTTGGCGAGTTCGGCAAGCCCGGCAATTATTTCGCGCGCCAGATCGACCGCTGGACCAAGCAGTATCGGGCGTCCGAGACCCAGACCATTCCGGAGTTCGAGAAGGTCGCGGAATGGTTGCCGAAAACCGTGCCGGAGCAGGCGCGCATCTCGATCGTCCACGGCGACTATCGCCTCGACAACATGATTTTCCACGCGACGGAACCGCGCGTGCAGGCCGTGCTCGACTGGGAATTGTCGACGCTCGGCGATCCCATGGCCGACTTCACCTATCTGTTGATGCAGTGGGTCATGCCGGGCCTTGAGGGCGCCGACCTCAAGGCGCTCAACATTCCGAGCGTGGAAGAGGCCGCGCAGATCTATTGCAACGTCACCAAGATGACGGTGCCTGACCTCAACTGGTACTTCGCCTACAATTTGTTCCGCCTCGCCGGCATCACCCAGGGCATCGCCGGCCGCGTCCGCGACGGCACCGCGGCGAATGCCAAGGCGCTGGAGTCAGCCAAGCGTACCGTACCGCTGTCGAAAGCGTCGTGGGAATACGCGCAGAAGGCGGGCGCGGTTTAAGGAATCCGAAGGCGCGGCTGACGGCCGCGCCTTTTTACCTCGATCGCCGCTCTCGTGTCCCGGACGCGGTGCAGCACGAAGTGCTGCTCCGCAGAGCCGGGACCCAGTCACGTCGCCAACGTATTCAACTCATTCGTAAGATCGCGCCAATCCGGATTGAGCCGTTCGGGACAGAATGACGAGAGAGATGCCCGCATGATCGACCACACCGCGCTCATCACCTACATCCTCATCGTCCTCGGCTTCGTCTTCATTCCCGGTCCGGCGACACTCCTCACCATGGCGCGCGCCGCGAGCTCGGGAACCAGGGTCGGCATCGCGACGGGCGCGGGAATTGCGGCCGGTGACGTGGTCCACACCACCATGGCGATCGTCGGCCTCTCTGCGATCATCGCAACTTCGGCCCTCCTGTTCAGCGTCGTCAAATACGCGGGCGCAGGCTTCCTGATCTATCTCGGCATTCGCGCCATTCTCGACAAGGCGCCGCTGGAGGTGAATGGCGGCGCGCCCGCGATCAGCGCAGAGCGGGCATTCCGGCAGGCCGTGCTGACCGAGGTGCTTAATCCGAAGACCGCGCTGTTCTTCCTCGCGTTCCTGCCGCAGTTCGTCCGTCCCGAGCATGGTTCGACGACGCTGCAGCTCGCGCTGTTCGGCGCTGTCTTCGTGTTGCTCGGCCTCGTCAGCACGGTGGTGTTCGCCGTCGGCGCCGGCCGTCTTGGCAATTTGCTACGCCGCCATCCGGCCGTCGTGAAATGGCAGGGCAAGGTGGTCGGGACCATCTACTGCGCGATTGGCGTGCGGCTGGCGTTGCAGGAGCGCTGAGCGGTATCCGCCGCTCTCGTGTCCCGGACGCGGTGCAGCACGAAGTGCTGCTCCGCAGAGCCGGGACCCAGTCACGTCGCCAAGGTATTCAGCTCGTTCGTAAGATCGCGCCAATCCGGATTGAGCTCTTCGATCAGCTTGAGCTTCCACGCCCGTCGCCAACGCTTCAACGAATGCTCGCGTGATCGAGCTTCCAGTACGGACTCGAAGGTCTCGAAGTAGACGAGCAGAGTTACGTCATATTGCCGCGTGAAGCAGGGTAGGAGTTTGGACTTGTGCTCGGCCATTCGTCGACCGAGATTGTTGGTGACCCCGACATAAAGAGTCCCGTTTCGCTTGCTCGCGAGGATGTACACGAAGAAGGGCATCTGCATGCAACCTGTGTCCGATGGTGGCGCGACTTAAGATTGCATGTTGAGGCACCATCGCCAAGGGCGCCTGGGTCCCGGCTCTGCGGCGCGTCACTGCGTGCCGCACCGCGTCCGGGACACGTGAGCGGATTCCGGGCGTGCGATTTCGCCTCCGGAGGCCGATGAATAGCCATGCTCTCTTGTCCCGGACGCGGTGCAGCACGAAGTGCTGCTCCGCAGAGCCGGGACCCAAATAGCTGCAGACACCGATTATGACGCAACACAATGCGCGATGAGCTTCTCCACGAACGCCGCGCATTTCTCCAGCTGCGCCATTTCCACGAATTCGTCCGGCGTGTGCGCCTGCGCGATTCCGCCGGGGCCGATCACCACGGATGGGATATTGGCCATGCTGGCGAACAGGCTCGCTTCGGTGCCGAAGGCGACCTTGGCGTGGTCGTTGCGGCCGGCGAGGCTCTTGGCCAACGTCACGATGGCGGCGTCGGCGGCCGTGTCGAGCGCGGGGTAGTCGAGGATCTCCTCGAAATCGATGCCGCATTCCGGATGCGTCGACTTCATCGCGGGCTCGAGCTCGGCCTTGGCCCAGGCGACGATCGCATCCGTGACCTCGCGCGACTCGGTGATGCCGATGCCGCGGCATTCGAAATCCACCGTGCAACTATCCGGCACGATGTTCAGCGCGGCGCCGCCATGGACGATGCTGGTGAGCAGCGTCGAGTGCGGAACATCGTAGAGGCTGTCCGTTGACCGCACGGCGGCGAGCGTGACCGCGCGGCGGCGGATTTCGACGATCAGCTCGGCCGCATATTCGATCGCATTCACCCCGTCGGGCGCGATCGAGGAGTGGCGGGCCAGCCCCCGAAACGTCGCGCGCACGCCGTGCTTGCCCTTGTGCCCGATGATGACCTTCATCTCGGTGGGCTCGCCGACGAAGCAGCCGAGCGGCCTGACCTTCTTCTTCGCGATCTCGCCGAGCATCGGCCGCACGCCGACGCAGCCGATCTCTTCGTCATAGGAGATCGCCAGATGGATCGGCGTTGCCAGCTTCACCTCCAGCATTTCAGGCACCATGGCGAGGCACACCGCGACGAAACCCTTCATGTCGGTGGTGCCGCGGCCGTAGAGCCTGCCGTCGCGCTCGATCAGCTTGAACGGATCGTGGCTCCAGTCCTGGCCGACCACAGGCACCACGTCGGTATGTCCTGACAGCACCAGGCCGGGGCGGTCCTCGGGTCCAATGGTGACCCACAGCGAGGCTTTCTGTCCGGTCTCGTCGACGATGCGCTCACCCTTGACGCCGAGCGCGGCGAGATAGCTCTCGATATGCGCGATCAGGGGCAGGTTGGAGCGATCGCTGATCGTGTCGAAGCCGACGAGGTCGGCGACCAGTTTTCGGATACGGTCGGGTCTTGAGCTTGGCATTTTCACGTTCTTGTCAGGAGTAGGGAAGCTGACGCAGCTTGCATGAACCATACCAATGTTGCGGGTGGTAGGGCAAACCAGCACAAATCCGTCCGGGCGACGAGATGTTGCGTGGTCCGTCGGGCAAAACACCCAAATGCTCGGTCAACCCGCATCGCCAAAAATATTCCACTTTACCGAAATTCGGAAACGGCGTATGTATCGCCGCAACCCGGCCCAAGGAAGAGGGGCGTATCGCGATCGTCACGAACGCGGGCCGGGCGGCGGTGGACGTGGATCACATCGGCGCGAATGGTTTCGCAGGGCGGAGAGCCGTGAGCGAGGGCGTCGCGCGCACGACCGGTGTGATCGGCGTACGGCCAAATCGTGTCGTCCTGGCGTCCGGGGTCTGTGCGCCAAGTCTTGCGGTGATGTGTGCAGTCCGACCGGGCACACGCATCAGCCATCCGCAAGGCGACGGGGGCAATAGTGCATCGCTCCCCGGGGAGAACACGACATAAGCCGTTCCAACCATCCGCGCAGGGAAGGCCGGGATGCTCCGGTTGCCCTGTTTCCCGCTGTGCATTGTAGCGCAATCTGCCCTTGGCATAGCGGATCAATAGGAGCCAGCCGGCTCCCGGTCTTCCCTGCGCCCTCTTTCAATCGAGGGTGAAGCGACGAAGCAAAGCTCGGGCGAAACACGCCGCGAGGATGCGATCCCATGTCAGTTATTCAACAACGATCTCGTGCCCCGGACACAGCGCAGCGCCTCTTGGCGGTGCGCTGCAGAGCCGGGGCCCATGCAACAGTGAACGGTGTGGTTTCCTGGGTCCCGGCTCTGCGCAGCAGCGTAAGAACGCTGCAGCGCGTCCGGGACACGGAAGCACCGCTATTAAACCGGCTTGCCCGTATACGGCATCGACGCCGTCAGCCCGCCGTCCACCGGGAATGCCTGGCCGTTGACATACGACGCCTCGTCGCTGGCCAGAAACAATCCCATCGCGGCGAGCTCGTGCGGCTGGCCGGGGCGCTTGAGGGGGTTGAGCTGGCCGATCTTGTCGGCGGTGCCGCGCTCCTTGGCGCGGTCGAAGATTGGCTTGGTCATGCCGGTCTCGATCAGGCCGGGGCACACCGCGTTGATGCGCACGCCGGTGCCGGTGAGCGAATACGCGGTGGTCTGCACCAGGGAGATCACGCCGGCTTTGCTCGCTGCATAGGGATGACCGCTGGCGCCGGCCTTGAGACCGGCCACGGACGCCGTCAGCACGATCGCGCCGGACTGCTGCTTCACCATGTGCGGCATCGCATGCTTCACCGCGAGAAACGGCCCGATCAGATTGATTCGCAAAACCTCCTGCCATTGCTCGACGGTCTGCTCGCCGAGCGGGACGAGTCCGCCGGAGACGCCGGCATTGGCCCAGATCACGTCGAGCCGGCCGTGCGTCTTCATCGCCTTGTCGATCACGGCGATGACGTCTTTTTCGGAGCCCGCGTCCGCCACCATGGCTTCCGCGACACCGCCGGCCTTCCTCACCTCGTCGACCGTCTCCTTCACCGCCTCGGTGCGATCGACGGCGATCAGCTTGGCGCCTTCCCTCGTGAACAGCAGCGCAGCTGCGCGGCCGATGCCGCTGCCGGCACCGGTGATGATGACGGATTTGCCTTGCAGACGGCCCATGCGTTTTCTCCCTCTGGTTCGCACGCGACGCTTGCCGCGCGACGGAATTTCAAACAAGATTTCAAACGGTAAAGTGTCTTGAGACACGTTCGCTACTGACGTACAGCGACATCAAACGGGATGGAAGGGTTTCGATGGCAGGTGCAGACAAGCCCAAGGTGGTCACGACACGCTGGTGGTGGGTCCGTCACGCGCCGGTGCGCAATGACGGCGGCAACATCTACGGTCAGTCCGATCTCGCCTGCGACACCAGCGATACCTACGTCTTCAATGCTGTTGCCAAGGTGCTGCCACGAAAGGCGGTCTGGTATTCGAGCAATCTGATGCGCACGCACCAGACCGCCGAAGCGATCTGGGCGGCGGGCTTCCCGAGGCCTGCGGCGATGAAATGGGAAGCGGACCTCGCCGAACAAAACCTCGGCCGCTGGCAGGGCATGAACCGCGCCCAGTTCATCGCCAGCCGCCCTGTCGGCTCGAGCTGGTTTGCCGATATCAACGAGCCAGCACCCGGCGGCGAGAGTTTTATGGACCTCTACAATCGCGCGCGCCGCACCATCGATCGGATCAATGCCGAGGCTGCGGGGCGTGATGTGATCGCAGTGGCACACGGTGGCACCATCAAAGCGGCACTTGGGCTGGCGCTCGATGGCCAGTTGGAGAAGGCGCTGTCGTTCGACATCGACAATTGCTCGATCACGCGGCTCGACCATTTTGCGAACCCCGAGCGCACGGTATGGCGGCTGCCGATGGTGAACCAGCAGCCGTGGATCGCGGACGACGCGCATGCGGAGATGCATCAGCCGGCAGGACCGGAAGTCAAGAAGCTCGCCTGAGTCCGGTCGCGTGGCCACGGCGTAAGCTTCAGGCCAATTCAAATCATAACTGTTGGGAGAGAAGCATGACCTTGTTCGACATGAAGGGGAAAGTAGCCGTCATCACCGGCTCGACGCGCGGCATCGGGCTTGCGATCGCCGAGCGCATGGCCGAGCACGGCGCCAAGGTCGTGATCTCCTCGCGCAAGGCCGATGTCTGCGATCAGGTCGCCAAGTCCATCAACGACAGATTCGGCAAGGGCACCGCGGTCGCCATCGCCGCCAACATCTCGTCGAAGGAAAACCTGCAAAACCTCATCGACGAGAGCAACCGCGCCTTCGGCAAGATCGACGTGCTGGTCTGTAACGCCGCATCGAACCCGTATTACGGTCCGCTCGCCGGCATCTCCGACGATCAGTTCAGGAAGATTCTGGACAACAACATCGTCGCCAACAACTGGCTGATCTCGATGGTGGTGCCGCAGATGATCGAGCGCAAGGACGGCTCAATCATCGTCGTCTCCTCGATCGGCGGCCTGAAAGGCTCGACCATCCTCGGCGCCTACGCGATCTCCAAGGCCGCCGACATGCAGCTCGCCCGCAACCTGGCCTGCGAATACGGCCCGCACAACATCCGCGTCAACTGCATCGCGCCCGGCCTGATCAAGACCGATTTCGCCAAGGCATTGTGGGACAATCCAGAAAATTTGAAGGCTTCGACCGCGCGTTCGCCGCTGCTCCGTATCGGCATCCCCGACGAGATCGCGGGCGCCGCGGTGTTCCTGGGATCGAAGGCCGGCGACTTCATGACCGGCCAGACCATGGTGATCGACGGCGGCGCGACGATCAGTTGAGGGGCTGCTGATTGGCATTGCTCTCGTGTCCCGGACGCGGTGCAGCACGAAGTGCTGCTCCGCAGAGCCGGGACCCAGAATGTCGCGAAGATCGAGATCGCTTAGGCTTGGGCCCCGGCTCTGCGACGCACCGCTACGCGCTGCGTCGCGTCCGGGGCACGAGACCTCAATCCACCGCCGCGTACACCAGATCCCGCACCAGCGTCCGCGTAAAATCGCGCTGTCCCGGGCCCTGGCTCATGAACACGACGAACAGATCCTCCTTCGGATCGATCCAGAAGAACGTCCCCGCAATGCCGCTCCAGAAATACTGGCCGACGCTGCCAGGGAAGGGCGCGATGCCGGCCTCGCGGCGCACGGCGAAGCCGAGGCCGAAGCCGTGGCCGGGCGACAGGAGAGTGCCGTTGGTCACGACGTGAGGTCCGAGATGATCGGACGCCATCAGCTCCAGCGTCTTGCGGCCGATGATCCTGTTGCCGTCGAGGGTGCCGCCGTTGCGCAGCATCAGCGCGAAGCGGGCATAATCCATGGTGGTGGAGACGAGGCCGCCGCCGCCGGACTCCATGATCGGCTGCTCGAGCATGTTGAACAGCGCGACCTTGTCGCCGGTCCAAGGATCGGCCGCGAACGGCTCGGCCAGCCGGCCGGCATTGGCCTCGCCGGTTGCAAAGCCGGTCTCGGCCATTTGCAAGGGCGCGAGAATGCGCTCGGCGAGGTACGTGCCGAGCGACTTGCCGCTGACGATTTCGATGATGCGGCCGAGGATGTCGGTGGAGCGGCTGTAGTTGAACTCGTCGCCGGGATGGCAGACCAGCGGCAAGCTCGCCACCAAGGCGGCGTGCTCGGCATTGGTGATCTTGCGGCTGCGCACCCGCGAGTCCTGGTAGAGCTTGTGCACGGGGCCGTCGCCCTGGTGCTCGTAGGTCAGGCCGGAGGTGTGGCGGAGCAGGTCCTGCACCGTCATCGGCCGTTTCGGGGGAACCAGTTCCAGCTTGCCGCCGCTGACCACACCGACCTTTTGATCGGCGAACTCTGGGATGAATTTCGCGACGGGATCGGCAAGGAGCAGGTGGCCGTCCTCGAGCAGCGCCATGATGCCGACCGACACGATCGGCTTGGTCATCGAGAAGATGCGGAAGATCGAATCATGCGCCATCGGCGCCGCGCCCGTCGGGCTCTGCTTGCCGAGCGCCTCAAACCAGCCGACCTGGCCGCGCCGCGCCACCAGCACGGTGACGCCGGGAATGGTTCCCTTATCGATCTCACGCTTGAAAGCGTCCGACATGGCCTGAAGGCGGGGACGTGACAGCCCGAGCGTCTCGGGGCGGGCCTCCGGCAGAGGCGGGGTGTTCGGCGCGGTCGAGGGGCGAGGGGCGGCTGTCGCAGAGGCTGTCGCAGAGGCTGTCGCAGTCATGGGCACTCCCGGTTGCTTATTATTATTCGGGGCCGACTGTGGCCCAGAAGGCGCGGCACAAACAAGCGAAGCCAGCGCGCTTCACCCTTGCAATCCGGCCTTGCAATCCGGCCGCCCCCTGTGCTTCAAAGCGGCCTGATCCGGCGGCAACGCAGGGTCCGTAGGAGTGTAGCTCAATTGGTAGAGCACCGGTCTCCAAAACCGGGGGTCGCAGGTTCGAGCCCTGCCACTCCTGCCAGCGAAATCAAACACTTAGATCAGATGCTGGCGGGACGGGAACCTACCGTTTCCAGATCGCCTCCGCGAGGGCGATGTCGGCCACGGAATCTTCGCCGGAAGCGAGCGGCGTCCTCTGCTCGACGATATCCGTGACGAATGCATCGGCCTGACGCCGAAACGCCCAACTCTTCTCGCGCGACAATTGCGTGCGTTGTCCTTGCTGATCGAGGATGACCTCCGCCTCCTGCTCGGCAAAGGGCGGGGGCAACTCGATGGTCACTGCGCCCCGCTCGAACGCGATGCTCAGACCCTCACGCCAGCCGCCCTCAGATCCATTTACGAGTTGCAGCGCGCAGGCGACGCCGTCGAAGTCGAGCGTCACGGTCGCCGCGCCCGAGGTCTCGACGGTGCTTTGCGCGACTGCCGGCGACGATCCGAGCACGTAGCGCGCGAGATTGATGATATGGCTGAACACGTTCAGAAAATGGTCGTAGCCGGGTCGCATCGCGCCGGGCATCCAGTCCGGGCCATCCTGCCAGAGCTCGAGCCCGTCCGGCCGCGCTTCGCCGGTCATGATGAAGTTGTCCTGCGACCGGCCAGTGTTGCCGCCGAAGCACCAGCCTCGCGCCCCGATAACGCGCCCAAGCGACTGATCCGCTCGAATGCGCGTCAACTCGGCCAGCGCGCGTGCCACGCCGACGTCGTGACGCTTCATGTAGCCGATGCTGTAGACGAGCTTGTGCCGCCGTGCGGCCTCGGCCAGTACAACGGCCTGAGCCGTGGTGTAGGCCATCGGCTTTTCCGACAGCACATGCCGGCCGCTGTTCAACGCATCCAGCACGATCGGGCCGGTGGCGCGACGCTTCGTCACCACGACGACGGCGGACACCTCGCTGTCCGCCAGCAGCTCCCGGTGCGTGCCGTAGACCCGGGCGATGTCGAATTTTTGCGCCGCTGCGGCAGCGAGATCAGGCCGGA
Organism: Bradyrhizobium sp. LB8.2; assembly: GCF_040548035.1. NCBI lineage: Bacteria > Pseudomonadati > Pseudomonadota > Alphaproteobacteria > Hyphomicrobiales > Nitrobacteraceae > Bradyrhizobium > Bradyrhizobium sp. LB8.2. The sequence continues at coordinate 36,225 of NZ_JBEPQV010000032.1, forward strand.
GATCGGCGATCGCGACAACGCGGCAGGCGGGATTGGCAGCGAAATTGGCCAGGTGGCACATCTGGCCGACCATGCCCGTTCCGATGATGCCAATGCCCGGCCTCACTTGCTAGGATCCCTCGAAGCGCTTCCGGATGACGAGGAAATGCGCCGGCTGTCCCCAGGTGTTGATGAAGGCCGGGTCTGACTGGGTGAGCGCGGTGACCGCGGACACGTCCCGTCGCCCGATCGCGCCAAAGATACGATGGAAACTGTCGAGCGTCGCGACGACGGCGTCGATGTCGGACGCATCTTCGGCGAGAATTTCTGTCGTCCTTATCGTCTCGCGCAGCGACGCGAGGCTCGCGATCACACGGGGCAGGCTGTCGCCGAAGGGATCCTCGATCATCCCATCGACATCGAGAACCAGTGTCTCGATCGAAGCCGAGATCGCGTCGACCGCTTCGGTCTTGCCGGCCAGATAGAGCTTCCGTCCGCCGAGAAAGCTCAGACGGCTGCGGCCGAGATGGCGCGCCGCGCGCCGCAGCTTCTCGTCATCGGACAGGACCTTCTTGTGCCAGTAGACGTCCAGGCTGTCGCGATAGGCGGGCCACGCCGAATGGATATCGAATCCCTGCTCGTGCGCCGCCCTACACAAGGCTCCCGCCTCGAGGAAGTAGCGGTGCCGAACGAATGGATTTTCGAGCACGTCCATCAGCCAGGATACGAAGCTGCGTGTGTGCGGAATGCTGTTCCATTTCGCGTCGAACAGCATCTTCGCCGTTTCGAGCCCGGGACGGCCCGTCAGTACCTTGCCTGCCGCATGAATCGCCTTGAGCGCGAGCTCGAAGAATCCGCCGTAGCGCTCGTAGTAGGAAACGACCGCGTAACCGTCCGGATTGAGCAGCCGGTGAAAGATGCCGAGCCAATTCTCAGTCGGCTGCACCGTGTAGATGAATCCTTCGGCATCGATGATGTCGAAGCGACGATCGCTGCGAAATCCTTCGACATCGGACGATACGAGTTCACGCAGACGTTCCGCTTGGCTGAAATGCGCGAAGTAATCCTGGATTTTCGCGTGCGCATGCCGGTTCGGCTCGGCGAGCGTCATGTTTGCGCCCCAGCCTGCAAACACCAGCGCGTTCTCGCCGGAATCGGGGCCGAATTCGAGCACGTCGGCGTCGCGGAACAACCGCGGCGGCAGCACCAGCTTGTCCGAAAACAACTCGCGCCGCAGGCCGGCATAGGCTCCGAGTTCGGCGGCGGATTTGAAATTCCCGAACGTCGGCAGGACCTCCTGACGTTCGTAGTAGTTGAAGAGCTTGTCCTCAGCCATGCCGCGACCCTGCGGCCGCCTCGAGGCGATCGAGCTCGTTCCAGATGTCCGAGGGTGCGAAGATCGAAACGATGTGGAGCGGGCGCTTCACGGTTTCGCGCAGCCGGCTGCTGACCCTGTCTTCGTTCTCCTGGTTCACGGCCAGAAGGCAGACGAGCGGATTCGACTTGCCTGCGAGGCCCTCCGGCGAACGGATCGGAATGCCGGTGCCGGGCAGGAACAAGCCCTGGCGCTCCTTCTGGTCGTCGACCGAGAGGTCGACGAGATCCGCGAGTTCGTGGGCATTGGTGAAGGTGCAGGCGCGGCAGCCGGCGCCGTAGATGGCGAGCTCGGCGCCGTTGGCGCGAGCCTTGGCGAGGATCGGGCGGAGCCGCGCGCCGTACTCCCTTGCGCGCTGGCCGAACCTCTCGCCGACTCCGGCAGGGGCGGGCGGTGGCGTCACGTCGTGCGGGGCGCGGCGCGCTGCGATCGCGAGGCTGCCGCCGCTGAAATTGTATTTCTTCACCGACACCGCCTCGAAGCCGTGGCGCGCCAGCAGCGCGAGCAGTGTCGGTTCGGTGAAGTAGCTGACGTGCTCCTCCCACAGGACCGAGAGGTCGCCCGCCGTCGAGCCGGGTGCGAAATCAGGCACGTCGATGAACAGCAGCCCGTCGTCGCTGAGCGCGATCTTCACGCAGTCGAAAAAGTTCTCGAAATCGACGATGTGCTCCAGCACCTGGCGCGAGACGACGAGGTCGAACTTGCCGGCCTCTGCGACCGCGTCGTGACACAGCGCCGGGCTGATCATGTCGGCATAGACCTTGATGCCGCGCTCGCGGGCGATCTTGCCCGACACCAGGTTGGGCTCGACGCCCACCAGAACTTTCGCGCCGCGTTCGCGAAGCCTGTCCATGAACAGGCCGTCGTTGCATCCGATCTCGAACACGGATTGATGGCTCGAGAATTTCGCGATGGTATCGAGCTCGTCGACCTGGTGCGGCTCCGGCTTCCAGCTGCTGAAATTGTAGTTGAACTGCCGGTACAGAATGTCGGGATCGATCGGCTTGACGATCTGGGGCAGGCCGCACTCGCCACACGCCAGCACCTCGAACGGATACCGGTCGTCCTGTTCGTCGCGGCTGTGCCGAAGCCGATGCGCAATCGGCATCTGTCCGAGGTCGATGACCGGGCGCAAATTGGTCGAATGGCAGAGGCGGCAATGATCGGTCACGGGTTTGGCTCTGTGCAGGAAAAGCGAGGAAACATCGGTGCTCCAGGCGATACGCGACGCAGTTGAAGCCTATATCGCGCCAGAGGTCGTGCCACAATTCTTAAGTTGCCGTGCCGTGGCGAGCGCACCAACCTTCGTGACGTAGTCCTGGACTTCAGCGGCATCGCTGCCGTCGGGAGCCCAGTCGGGAAATGCCGTGCGGGAGGGATCGAACGGACCGGCGGTGGTTTCGTGAAACACCAGCCACTCCGAGGTGATCAGGATCGAGTGAAACACTTGCTCGGGCATCCGGTAGTAGCAGCGCTTGCCCTTGCCGTAAGGCGCCATCTCGAGCACGTCGCGAATCCGCCCGTCATCCTCGAAGATCACGACCTGCGCGGTGCCTTCGATGACGTGGAACGACTCGGGTTTGCCAAAATGCTTGTGAGGCCGCACATAGGCCTCGCGATGATGCACGATGAGCATCTCGTGCAGGCCGGACGAGGGATCGGGATGCGTGCACAGTCTGCTGCGCAGACGCGGATTGCCGGCGGCGATGCGCTTCAGCTCGGCGATCGTGGCGTCGTCCGCCGTGACGATGGCGTCGTCCGAATAATATACTTCGGGATTTTGCGCACGCAGCGTCGGCCGGCGCAGGCCCGTTGCTTCATTCGAAGAAGATGAACCCATGGTCGCCCCGGTATCCGCATTTGTCGTAGATCCACGCCCACGTTTCCGGACCGTGGAAACTCAGGCAAGTGAGCTGCCAGTAGAGCAGGTTCGCCTTCTCGCGCTCGTCGCGGAACGTTTCCACCATCAGATATTTCGAGGCGCCGCGCCCAACGCGCTCGATTTCCGACACGGCGCGGAAGACGTCCTCGAGCGGAAGATTGTGAAGCACGCCGAGCGACACCACGAGATCGAAGCTGTGGTCGGGGTAGGGGAGCTCGACGGCGCTGCCGATCTTCAATTGCGGCCGCACCTCCTCCTTGGCGTTGGCGATGCCATAGTCGGAGATGTCAATGCCGGCGATCGTGAGGCCGGGCACGAGCTGGCTGAACTCATGGAGCAAATAGCCCTTGCCGCAGCCGACATCGAGCACGCTCATCCCGGGCTTGATGCCATAGCGGTCGATCAGGGTCTGGGCGAGCGGGCGCCACCGTCCGTCGTAGCGATAACCGCCATAGCCATAGCGGCGGTCGCCGTCCCAATAGTCGTGTCCCCATTGCCGGGCCACGGTGGCGGATTCCGCCTTGTCGTGCTCGACGACCCGCTGAACGTAGTTCCGCTTGGTCGATGCGTGCATCGGCTGGAGTAAGTTGATCTCGGTCATTGTCCCCAACCGGTCGGCGGCATCGTCACAGGATGGTCGCGAATTTATTGACGAGCAGAATATCCTCGACGGCCTGGATGCCGTCGCGCGAGGACAGCGTGATCTCCTCGACGGCGGCGTGCAAGTCGCAGCCTTCGCTCAGCACGCGGTCGTAGATCTCCCGCCGCCGCGCCTCTTCGGGCGGCAGCATGAAGATGCTGTAGAGAATCAGGCCACGCAGCCGCGGCAGCTCGTCCAGGATGTCCTCGAGCACCATGTAGCTGCCTTGCATGGTGTGCTCGGCGGCACTGAGCAGATAATGCAGGTTCTTCCGCCGCGCGTAGTCGCGGATCACGATGTTCTGGACGTGCTGCGGAGTGCGGCTGCCGTTCAGCGGCCGGGCGCCGATATAGCCGCGATGGCCGGCTCGCTCAGCCATGGAAGCCTCCCGGCAGCTTGTACTGCATGCCCACGCGTGTCGCCGGGCGCAGCAGGATCGGTTCGAAGAACTCGCCGAAGCGCTTGTCCGCGTAGGGCGACATGATGCTCTTGAAGCGGCAGTTCATGCTCCAGCGCGTGCCGGGCTCCTCGTTGATACGATTGCCGTGCATCAGGGTCTGGTTGAACAGCATCACTTGGCCGTAGGGGATCTCGATGAAGGTCGCGTGCGGCTTGATGGTCTTGTACAGCTCCTCGGCGCTGCGCAGGCTGGCCATTCGGTCCTGCATGTCGCCATTCAGGGACGGCGGCAGCAGATACATCGATTTGGAGCGGTGGACGTCGACCAGCGGCACCCACACCACGACCTCGAACGGCGAGTCGCCCGACCAGACGTCGGAATGGGTGGCGAGCAGCGAGGAATCGTCGCCCGGCAGCTGGATGCTGAGATTGACGCGGCGCTGCATGCAGAGCTCGTTGCCGACGATGGTCTCGATCGTCGAGCGCGCCAGACGGAAATAGGTCGGCCGGAACCAGGGCTCGGCGTTGAGGCCGTTGAAGACGTGCAGCCGCAGGCCGTTGAGATCATCCGCGTTCATCCGCGTGTGGATGGTGTCGAGCATCGCGTAGGGGTCGTTGCCGTGCGGCAGCTTCAGATAGTCCGCCGCGAGTTCGGCTGCGCGCCGCTGGATCCGGTCGAGCCCGGCGCGATCGTCGGCCGGCGTGGTGACGAAGCCGTCGTCGATGAAGCGTTGCGCCAGCGCCTGCTCATCGGCCTCGAGGAAAGCCGTGTCCGTCATGCAAAATACTCCCGGGCGGTCGCGCAAACATAGCTGATGTCCGAGGCCGAGAGGAACTGGTTGATGGGAAGCGTGAGGATCTGATCCGCCTGCCGCTCAGTCACCGGGAACGCGCCGCGACCGTGACCCAGATGCGCCGCCGCCTCCTGGAGGTGGATCGGTACCGGATAGTGGATCGCGGTCTCGATACCCTTGTCGGCAAGATATTTCTGGAAGTCGTCGCGACGGTCCGTCTGCACGACGAAGGTGTGGAAGGTGTTGAACTCGATGTTGCGGCAAACCGGGATGAACAGGGGAAGGCCGGCGAGCTCAGTGCGGTATTGCGCGGCGTTGCGGCGCCGGCGTTCGATGACAGAGGGCAGGTGACGCAGGCGAATGCGAAGCACCTCCGCCTGGACCGTGTCGAGGCGTGACACGATGCCCCACTCCTGAACGTCACTGCGATTGATCAGGCCGTGATTGCGCAGGCGTCGAATTCTCGCGGCCAGCTCGGCGTCGGCGGTGACGACGAAGCCGGCGTCGCCCGCGGCATTGAGATTCTTCAGCGGGTGGGCGGAGAAACAGCCGAACGTTCCGATGGTCCCGCTCATCCGCCCGTCATAGGTCGAGCCGATGGCCTGCGCGCTGTCCTCGATCACGGCGAGAGCGTGCTTGGCCGCGATCGCCATCAGCGGGCTCATGTCGGCCATGCGTCCGGTCAGGTGCACCGGCATGATCGCCCTGGTCCGCGGGGTGACGGCGGCCTCGACCGCCGCCGGATCGATGTTCTGGTCCGGCAGCACGTCCGCAAACACCGGCGTGGCGCCAACGGCGACGATGGCGGCAGTCGATGCCACGAACGAATTCGGCGGGGTAATCACCTCGTCGCCGGGACCGATGTCGAGCGCCCTCAAGGACAGGATCAGCGCATCGGTGCCGGAGTTCAGCGTCACCACATGCGGCGAGCCGAGATAGGTGGTGAGCTCCTCTTCGAGCTTCGCAACGGCCGCGCCGCCGATGAAATCGCCACGCTGGAATACGCCCTCGACCGCCTGCATGATCTCGCCGCGCTCTTCCTCGAATTGCGCGGGAAGATTGACGTAACCGATGCGCCGGCGGCCGGTGTCAGCGTCCATGGCAGAATTTCCGGACGATCTCGATGACGCGGTCCTGCTGGGCGTGCGTCAGATGCTGGTCGACGGGGAAGCTGATGACTTCCTGGGCGTGGCGGTCGGTGACCGGGAAGGTGCCCGGCCCGTAGCCGAGATGCTTGAGGCCTTCCTGCTGATACAGCGGGATGGGGTAGTGGATCTTCGCTTCGATGCCGTTGTCCAGGCAGTATTTGTAGAGCTCGTCGCGGCGCTCGGCGAACACCATGTAGAGATGATAGACGTGCTTCACGTTGGGCCGGCGCGGCGGAATGCGCAGGCCGGGCAGGCCGGCGAGGCCCGCGTCATAATAGGCCGCGTTCTCGATCCGGCGGCGTGTGATCTCGCTGGTCTTGCCGATCAGCCAGTTGCCGACCACCGCCTGGAGGGAATCTAGCCGCGAATTGCAGCCGAGGATCGCGATCTCGTCGCGATTCTTCATCCCGTGGTTGCGGATCAGACGAAGCCGCTCGTTCATCCCGTCGTCATTGGTGACGACGACGCCAGCATCGCCCCAGACGTTGAGGTTCTTGAGCGGATGCAGGGAGAAGCCGGCTGCGATACCGTGGGTGCCGGAGCGCTTTCCCGCGAACTCCGACAGAATGCCCTGGCAGGAATCCTCGACGACGGGAATGTTGTGACGTTGGGCGATCGCCATCAGCTTGCCCATGTCGGTGACCTCGCCGGTCAACTGAACCGGCATGATCGCCTTGGTCTTCTCCGTGATCGCGGCTTCGACGTAGTCGACGTTCATGCAAAAGGAATCGTCGCAGTCGACCAGTACGGGCGTCGCGCCGGTCTCCGCGATGGCGCCGACGGTGGCGATGAAGGTGTTAGCGGCGGTGATGACCTCGTCGCCATGACCGATGCCGAGCGCCTTGAGCGGCAGCTTGAGCGCATCGGTGCCCGATCCGACGCCGATGGCGTGACGCACGCCGATCAGCTCGGCAAAGCGCCGCTCGAATTCGGCGACCGGCTTGCCCAGGGTGAAATCACCGGTCGCCACCAGTCGGCCGATCTCGGCCAGGATCGGGGCAGGATCGGAGAATTGCTCGAGCAGATAGGAATATCGAACGTCGTGCATGGGGCCCGTCAGGTGGAATGAAGTTGAGGAGAGGAGGTGTGCGAGGCGGCGAGCGCGCGCTCGATCGAGGTCGCAATGGCGCTGGCGGAAAGTCCGTGCTTCTTCAGCAGCGAGTCCTGCGATCCGTAATTGTGCATGAACCGGTCCGGCAGCGACAGCCGAAGCATCGCGGGCAGGCCGAAGCCGAGCTTGTCGATCAGCGCCTCCGCGACCGCGCTGCCGAGGCCGCCGGAGGGCACGTGCTCCTCCAGCGTCGCCACGAGCTTGGTGCGCCGGATCGCTTGCAGCAGCGCCTCGGTGTCGAGCGGCTTGACCGTGTGCATGTGCAGGATGCCGGCGCGAATGCCCTGGGCGGCCAGCAGGTCGGCCGCGGCGAGTGCGCGCTGGAGCATGATGCCCGTCGTGACCATGACGACGTCACCGGGCGGCCGCATCAGGATGGCCTTGCCGATCTCAAAGCCGTGCTCGGCCTTCGAGACGATTGCGTCGCCACCCTTGCCGAGACGGATGTAGATCGGTCCGGTCCAGTCGAGCGTTTGCTCCATCAGCCGCGCCGCCTCGTCGGCATCGCACGGGCAGACCACCGTCATGTTCGGCAGAACCCGCATGATGGCGATGTCCTCGATCGCCTGGTGGGTGGGGCCGAGCGGCGCATAGACCAGCCCGCCGCCATTGGCGATCAGCCGCACCGGTAGATTGTGCAGGCAGAGATCGACGGCGACCTGCTCGTAGCAGCGGCGGGTGAGGAATGTCGCGATGGTGTTGACGTAGGGCACGAAGCCTTCCATCGCGAGACCGGCCGACATGCCGATGATGTGCGCTTCCGAAATGCCTTCGATCAGGTGGCGCTTGGGAAACTCCTTGCTCATCGCGCGCAAGGTGCCCGCGCCGGGATCGGAGCCGATGTAGAGCACACGCTCGTCGCGCGTGGCGAGCTTGTGGACCATGTTCATCGCGGTATTGCGCATGGGAAGCCGATCAAAAATCGCCGACAGCGACGCGGATGGCGCCGAGCTCGCTGTCGGTCAGCTTGTTCTTGTGATGCCAATCGGCGTTGGATTCCGCGGCCGGCAGACCCTTGCCCTTGACGGTATGACAGATGACCGCGGTGGGTTTTCCCGGAACGGCCGGTACCTGCTTCAGGACGGTGCGCAGGGCGCCGACGTCGTGGCCGTTGAGCTCCTGCACGGCAAAGCCGAAGCTGCGCCACTTGTCCGCGAGTGGCTCCAGCGGCAGGACATAGTCGGTGGGGCCGTAGCTCTGCAGCTTGTTGTAGTCGATCAGCGCGACCAGATTGTCGAGCCCATGCTTGGCCGCGGCCATGGCAGCCTCCCACACCGAGCCCTCGTTGATCTCGCCGTCGCCGAGCAGGACGAAGGTGCGGTAGCTGCGCTCGCGCATGCGCGCGGCAAGCGCAAGGCCGACACCGATCGACAGGCCGTGTCCAAGTGCGCCGGTCGACGCCTCGACGCCCGGCACCATTCCGTATTCGGGATGTCCGCCCAAAATGCTGTCGGGGCCGCAGAAGCCGTCGAGCTCCGACAGGGGAAAGAAGCCGCGATCGGCCAGCAGCGCATAGAGCGCCAGACACCCGTGCCCCTTGCTGAGGATCGCGCGGTCGCGGCCCGGGTCGCGCGGGTTCTTCGGATCGATCCGCAGCACGTCGTCGTAGAGTACGCGGACCATCTCGATCAGCGACAATGCCGGACCGACATGTCCGCGTCCCGCGGAGCGGACAGAACCGAGCACCAGCCGGCGCAGATAAAGGCTACGCTCGTCCAGCGTGCAGGTGAGGGCGGCTTCAGCGTGGGGCGAGATCTGTGTCACTTCGGTAAATCTGTTGGGCTAATCGTCTGGTGAAGCCGGCGGGCTTTGTCGAGCTGACCGGCGAGGCGGATCGTAACATCGCCACCTTGTGCAGCCATTGCGCGCCGGGAGCGGCTGTCCGGCAAATAGGCGTTCAGGACAATCAGGCACCAGATTCCCTTGAACACAGGATACAGTACGTCACGGCGGATCGCAAACGCGTCATCGCCCGCCTCGAAGGCGCGCGACAGCCGTTTGACCAAGCGATTCGCGCTCGCCTCCGGCAGGTCGCTGCCGGGGTGAATGGCGGTGTCGGACACGAGCTTGACCGGATCGTCCCAGCCGAAATATTCGAAGTCGATGAATCGCAAGCACCCGCCTTCGGCGCGCAACGCGTTGTGCAGTCCGAAATCGGACGGACTTAGCGCGCGATGGTTGGGCGCAAGGTCCGCTGCGGGATCCCGGCCCAGTTCGGCGTAGCGCCGGCGGAGCTGCCGAATCGCGACGTCAGTGCTGGGAACCAGGCTGCCTTCGATGAACGCGCGCAGGTCGGGATGATCATCCGAGACCCGCCGCAGTCCGTCCAGGCGCTGCTCGTACTGGCCGATGGCTGCCTCGGGTGAAAAGATGCTGGCTGAGGCGTTGCGCAAATTCTGCGCGCCTTCGGCGGCGCGCAGTTTCTGCAACGCGATCAGGAAATCGGCGAGTTGGTCGGCGTCGTCGCCCTGCGGGCGCAGCACCGCGGCCTCGCCGTCGAACCATTGGTACAGCGCGCAGAACGCATCCGCGTCCTTCGCGACCGGCCGCGGTGTCGACATGATGCCGTGGCGCGACAGAAACAAGAGCGCGGCATATTCCTGTCCCAGGCGATCGCGTCCGTCGGACGGATAATGCTTGAGGGCAAGGGGCGGTCCCTCCGCCATCTCCAGCCGAAACACCCTGTTGTTGCCGCCGGACCGTGCCGGCTGGGCGGCTACGACACGCGCACCGGCCAAGCGGCTGCCGATCGCGATCGCATCCGGCGCGGTGATGTCGGTCTCGCTCATGCCGCAAACACCTCGCGGCGAATATCGGCCCATGTCGCGATCGGCTTGCACTGTTCGGGGTGGGGAGGCTGCGACCGCGTGAACAGGATCGATCGCGTGACCTTGGGAAAATGCGGTTGCTCGAAGACGTCGACGAGATCGTCGATGAAGACGTCGAGCCCCAGGCCCGCGATTCTCTCGACTTTGGCGGCCAGTGTATCCTCGAAATAGACGTCGCCGATGGCCAGCGCCGCATCCGCAGCGTCGATCAGTGTGGCGCCCCGCAGCCAGTTGCGCGCGGCGTCACGCAGGTCGGTGCGGTCGGGGTCCTGATGACCGAATCGAGTCTTGTGGCTGACGATGGAGACCTTCGAACCGGCCTGCTTGCACGCTGACAAAAATTCCCGCACCCCCGGATAGATTTCGGCGCCGCCAATTCCCTTGCCGTAGACGAAGCCTTGCAGTCCTTGCCAGGCGAGTTCGCCGCCCGCGCGGGAGCGGAGATGATCCCGCACGTCGGTCTTCAGCCCCTCCCACCCCTCAGGCACCAGCCCACGCTGACGTGCGACGACGGCAAAGACCTTGTCATAGCAGATGATCGTGTTGTCGAAATCGATGCCGATCCGCACGCCGCTCACTTCAGGCTGATGTTCTGCATCATCTTGATGTTGAAGTACCGGGGGTCGTTGAGTGAGTTCGGCAGGCGGCCGCCCTTGAAGGCGTTGACGAGGCCGGACACGGCCTGCTCGATCGTGTGGGTCGGCGCAAAGCCGAGCTCGCGGCGGATCTTCTCCGAAGAGACGTGGTAGGAGCGGAGATCGTCGGTCGGCTCAACGGCGACGTCGACATTGCTACCGACCACCGACTTGACGATGTCGGCGATCTTCATCAGCGAGTGGTTCTCGTAGCCGATATTGTAGGTCTTGCCGTCGATCTTCGCGTCGTCCTGCTGGAGCAGGAACAGATAGGCCGCGGACATGTCCTCGATGTGCAGATTGGGCCGGCGCTGCGTTCCCCCGAACACGCGGATGCGGCCGGTGTTGACCGCGAGATTGGTCAGGATGTTGACGACGACGTCGAGCCGCTGCCGCGGTGCGTACCCGCAGACGGTGGCGGGACGAACCGTGCAGGCGACGAACCCTGACGCGGCCTCGTCGGCGAGGTCGGTCTCGCACATCGCCTTGAACTTCGAATAGTCCGTGAGCGGCTCGCAGGACAGGTCCTCGGTCACCTCGACCTCGTCCTTGATGCCGTAGACGCTGGACGAGGAGGCGTAGATGAAGCGCTTGATGCCCGCCTTCTTGGCGGCGCGCACCATCGGCCGGAAGCAGTCGTAATTGATGGATTTTCCGAGCCCCGGATCCAGCTCGAACGACGGATCGTTGGAGATGCAGGCGAGGTGGATCACGGCGTTGTTGCCGCGCAGGGCCTCGTTGATCGCGGCTTCATCGCGGATGTCGCCCTTGATCAAGCGCAGATTTGGATTGTTGCGGACGGCATCGAAGACATCGTCGCCATACATGAACAGGTCGAGCACGGTGACCATGTGGCCCGCGGCGAGCAAGTGGGGAACCAGCACGCTGCCGACATAGCCGGCGCCACCGGTGACCATCACATTCCATTTTTGACCAATCACTGTCGTTCTCCAGTATTTGCCGTTCGCGCTACTTCAACAACGCAGTGACGAACTTGACCAGCGGCACCTTTTCGACCGAGCTGCGGTGGCCGACGATCCCGACCTTGATCGCGCCGGCCGCGTTGCCGATGAAGGCGACGTCCTCGATATTGCCGCCGGCGGCGACCAGCGGCGCGGTGATCGTCAGGAAGGCGTCCCCCGCGCCGACGGTGTCGACGACGGTCTTGGTGAAGGCAGGAACGCGCGCGACGCCGGTTTTCGAAGAGAACGGGTAGCAACCGAAGGAGCCGTGCGTGATAATCATGTTGTCGCAGTCGATCTTGCCGTGCAGGCCGGCCTCGATCACGGATGCGATGTCGCTGAACTTGTCGGTTGCCGCCAGACGCGCCTCCGGCGCGTCGATGCAGATGTAATCAGCACGCGGATATCTCGTGATCAGGTTGTAGCCGTGATTGCCACTGTTGCTCTGGGCATTGACCGCCAGGAACTTGGAGTTCGCAATCAGGGCGTCGATCGTGCTCGAGGCGATCATGCCGTGACCGAAATCGGTGACGATCACTACGTCGGCGCCGCGCACGCGCTCCGTCGTGATACGGTCGATCTCCTTCCGATCGGCCTCGTCGAGCGGCGTGTCGTCCATGGTGTAGACTTCGAACAGCTTGTGCAGATATCCCAGCTCGACGTACCGCGATTTGCGGGTCGTCGGACGGCCCTGAATGCGAATCGGCGTCAGCGTGACATTCGGGCGGACATGCGCGCGGATGAACTCTTCAGGGTAGTCGTTGCCGCCCAGCGTCGTGACGATCTCCACCGATTTGCAGAAGCTCGCGACATGGTTCGCCGCGGCAATGACGCCGCCGGCAAATTGCTCGCCGTTCTTGAATAGCGTGGCGACGATGTTTTCCTTCGAGGCCTTTCCGAGCGCCGTGACGTACTGGTATTCGTCGATGATGGTGTCGCCGACCAGCACGACGTGCATGTCCTGCACCTTGTCGATCAGCTTCAGCAGACGGTCGGCGCCGCCACCTTCACGGACCTTTTGCAGGTAGTCGCGGAGTGGAGGATCGTAGATGTCGAAATACCGGTTCACCAGCGACGAGGAGCTGAAGGTCACGTCGCGCGTGAACACGATGCGTCCGCCGTGACGCTCGACGGCGTCGCGCTCGGTCCGGATCTTGCCGGTCACGTCGTCTTCGGGGTTCTCGTAGTCGGACCCCTTCACATAGATGTCCGGCCGCACCGTATCGAGAATCGGCTCGGCGCTGGAGGTGTGATTGATGCCGACCCAATCGACGTTCGCGAGCGAGGCCAGCATCTCGGCCCGCATGGTTTCGGGGAAGATCGGCCGCCCCGGCCCCTTGTTGACGTGACGGTCGGCGGTGATCGTCACCATGACGACGTCGCCTTCGTTGTGCGCGGCCTGGATGTGCCTGATGTGGCCGAGATGCACGAGGTCGAAGACGCCGTGGCAGAGTGCGACCTTCCGGCCCTGCGCTTGCGCAGATCGCGCGATCTCGCCGAGTTCCTCGATTGTCTTGATCTTTTCGTGCGCCGCCAGTTGGGCGGTTGACGCGGGATTGTCGGTCGGAAGATTGCCCATGTGATAACCCAAAGCGCCGGCCGACCTCAGTCGGCCGGCCCGGAATTGATCGATTCGCGGCAACGATATCCGGCGAACCTGTTCACTGGCTTGCCTTCTGCAGCGTGCCGGACGCGGCGTCGCTGTCGTCACCGAGATACTTGAACCAGTCCTTGGTCGCGTCCGCGATCTTGTCCACTGTCCACAGGGGCGCGTCCTTGTACTGATCCATCGACTTCAGCATCGTCGCGACGCCGTCCTCGAATTTGACCTTCGGCGTCCATTTCAGGATCCGCTTGATCTTGGTGATGTCGGCATAGGTGCAATCGGGCTCGCCGGGACGCTTGGGAATGTGGACCTTGTCGCCGCCGAGAAGCTCGATCAGCCGGTTGACGCTGTAGGTGTGGTCGGAACCGACATTGAAAATTTCGTTCGAGACATCGGACCGCGCGGCGGTCACGAAAGCGTCGGCGACATCGCTGACGAAGGTGAAGTCGCGGGTCTGCTCGCCGTCGCCGACCACCGTGAAGGGCTTGCCGGCGAGCTTCTGCGCCATGAACACACCGAACACGGCGCCGTAGGTGCCCGTGGTGCGATGGCGCGGCCCGTAGACGTTGAACAGGCGCAGCGCGACCGCGGGCAGCTTGTAGACCTGGCACCAGTGCATGACGCACTGCTCGCCGAGATTCTTGGTGAGCGCATAGGGATACATCGGCCGGATCTCTGCGCTCTCCGACGTCGGATAGACGTCGGGAATTCCGTAGCAGGACGACGACGCGGCATAAACGAAGCGGCTGACGCCCGCCTGCCGTGCAGCCTCGAGAACGTTGACCGTGCCGTCGACATTGGCGCGGTGATACGGGATCGGGGATTCGATCGAGGGAACGATGTCGGCCAGCGCGGCGAGATGGAAGACCCAGTCGATGCCGTCGAAATGCGGCTTGATCGATTCGAGTTCGGTGACGTCGGCCCGCACAATCTTCAGTCGACTCGAATCGGCGCGCGAGGCGAGATTTTCGGGGCGTCCGATCACGAAATTATCGAGCGCGATGACCTTGTGCCCGTCGTCGAGGAGACGATCGACGAGGTGACTGCCGATGAAGCCCGCGCCACCAGTAACGATGCATTTCATGGGGAACATCCGTGATGCGAATGCCCAGCGAAACAGGCTCGCCAATGTTAAGTGGAGTCGGAAACCGAATCGGCTGCTAGTACACTCGGCAGGTATTATACCTTTGCAATCGCTGGTGATAGCCGGTATCAGGGCGTCATGTCGCCGTCGAGCCGCGAGCCCATGCCTGCCGAGTCCGTCGATCCCGATCACAAGGCTTTCCTCGACGATTATGTGGCGCGCCTCCATCGCGCGACGGAGGTTGACGACGGGGTTTTCGCCAGGATCTCCGCCACCCGCGCGACCTGGTTGCGCGCGCGAGAGCAGGGCGGTCGCATCATCTTCATCGGCAATGGCGGCTCGGCCGGCATCGCTTCGCATCTCGCTATCGATCTGGCGAAGAACGCATCAGTGCCCGCACTCTGCTTCAGCGATGCCAGCATGATGTCGTGCCTTGCCAATGATTACGGTTTCGAGGATTGGCTCGCGCATGCGGTGCGGCTGAGCGCTCGCGCCGGCGATTGCCTCGTCGCGATCAGCTCGTCGGGGCGCTCGAAGAACATCCTCAATGCGGTCGCGCAGGCGCGGACGATGAAGCTCGACGTGATCACGCTGTCGGGCATGAATGCGGACAATCCGCTGCGCAATCTCGGCGACGTCGATTTTTACGTCGATAGCCGCAGCTACAACATCGTCGAGACCACGCACCAGTTCTGGATGATGGCCGCGATCGACCTCGTCATCGGTCGCGCGGAATATCCGGCATCCTGAGGCGGGAATTCGATGCAGTCGCGATTGAAGCAGGCGGCCTATTTTCGGTGAAGCTGCTGCTGTTGATCGCCGTGCCGGTGTACATTGGGCGCGCCACCCTCGACTCTCTTGACCAATGCCGTCGATCTGATCTTCACAGGGTGAGATTGCCTCATCCGCCCGCATGTCTCCGTTTTCCGGTCCCACGATGAAAAACCTGTTCTACGTCCGGCATACCTGCCGCCTCTGTCATTCGGACAAGCAGGAGCTGGTCGTCCCGATGGCAGGCATGCCCATCGGCACGCCGAACTTCCAGGTGCCGAACGCCAGCGTCGACGATCCCGTCTTTCGCGCCGCCGTGCCGATGGCGCTGCACCTGTGCGCAGACTGCGGCCATCTCCAGATTCTGCACGTCGGCAATCCGGAGATCCAGTACCGCAACTACGTCTACACCACCTCGCTCTCGCTCGGCCTGCGGGAGCATTTCGCGGGCTATGCCAACGACGTCGTCAGCCGTTTCGCCATCGCGCCGGGCTCGCTGGTCGTCGAACTCGGCAGCAATGACGGATCGCTGCTCGGCTTCTTTAGGGAGCGCGGCATGCGGGTGCTGGGTGTCGATCCCGCCGTCGACATCGCACGGCGGGCGACGGAAGCGGGGATCGAGACCATCGGCGATTTCTTCACCGATGTCATTGGTCACCGCATCCTGCAAAGCCACGGTGCGGCGAGCGTCGTGATCGCCAACAACATGATCGCCAATGTCGACAATCTCGATCCGCTGGTGATCGGGGTCCGCGACGTGCTGGCGCCGGACGGGCTGTTCGTTTTCGAAACGCAGTACGGCGTCGACGTCACCGAGAAGAACCTTCTCGACACCGTCTATCACGAGCATCTGTCGTATTTTAACATCAAGCCGCTGACGCGCTTCTTCGCGCGGCTCGGCATGGAAGTGATCGACGTCCAGCACATCGAGACCAAGGGCGGCTCCATCCGCGTGACGGTGCAGCGTGCCGGCGGCCCGAAGAAGCCTTCCGCGGAGGTCGCGCGCTTCATCGGCGAGGAAGACCGGCTCGGCGTCGACCAGCCCACCTACTATGTGCCCTATGCGCGGAGGATCGCCGCCATCCGCGACGAGTTGGTCGCGATGGCCGATGCCGCCCATGCGCGCGGTCAACTCGTGGCCGGCTACGGCGTGTCTGTCGGTACCACGACCCTGCTGCCGCAGTTCGGCCTGGAGACGAAGATCGACTTCCTGGTGGACGACGACCCCAAGAAGGGGAACGTGATGGCCGGCCCGGGCTACGACATCCCGATCCTGTCGCCCGCCGCCCTTTACGAGCGCAAGCCGGCATTCGTCGTCGTTTTCGCCTGGCGCTACGTGGATCCGATCCGGGCCAAGCATGCCCGCTATTTCGCCGATGGCGGAAAGTTCGTTGTGCCGTTGCCGGGCATCTCGACGATCGATCCGGCCGATTGACCGCCCCAGGTCGCTACCAAGTCGCTAGAAGGGGTCCCAGGAGAGGGGGACCCAGGGTGTCGTTCTGCAAAGAGCCGGCGGAGGGCATGGGACCGCGCTTTGCAGGCGGCCGATAAGCCCTTGATCGGCATGGTCTCTGCTCGGTCGTCCGCGGAGGCCGGTTTACCCGCTGGCACCCTCTCGATCTTGACCTTTGCTCTCATCCGCAGTAGATACCGCGCACTCGCAGCCGGCCCGTTAGACGCGGATTTCCGGCGCGGCTTTGAAATCCCCGAACAATCGAGCCCGGATTCCGGCTCATCCTTCGAGACAGAGGGCTGGGCCAACGGCGGCTGTTCGGATCCCTGAAATTCATTCGCGTCTGTCGACGGACGTTGGACATCAAACGATGGCAGTCAGCCCGTTCAAGTTCTTGCAGGAAGTGCGCTCGGAGACCGCCAAGGTCACCTGGCCGACCCGCCGTGAGACGACCATCACCACCATCATGGTGTTCGTCATGGTCGCCGTGGCCTCGATCTTCTTCTTCGCCGCCGACCAGGTCATCCGTTACCTCATCACCTTCCTTCTGGGCATCCACTGATGGCAACAGCAACGGCTCAATTGTCTGACAAGCGCTGGTACATCGTCCACGCCTATTCGAACTTCGAGAAGAAGGTCGCCGAATCGATCCGCGAGCAGGCCAAGCAGCGTGGGCTCGAGGAACTGTTCGAGCTGGTGCTGGTTCCGACCGAGAAGGTCACGGAAGTGCGCCGCGGCCGCAAGATCGACGCCGAGCGCAAGTTCTTTCCGGGCTACGTGCTGGTGAAGATGAAGCTGACCGACGAGGCGTTTCATCTAATCAAGAACACGCCGAAGGTGACCGGCTTCCTCGGCGCGGAAAACAAGCCGATGCCGATCTCGGAAGCCGAGGCCATGCGCATCCTGCACCAGGTGCAGGAGGGCGTGGAACGGCCGAAGGCGTCGGTGTCGTTCGAGATCGGCGAGAACGTGCGCGTGGCCGACGGCCCGTTCGCCTCGTTCTCGGGTGTTGTCGAGGAAATCGACGAGGCGCGCTCGCGCGTGAAGGTCGCGGTGTCGATCTTCGGCCGCGCCACGCCGGTCGAACTGGAATTCGGTCAGGTCGAGAAGGTCTGATCGGGTAGGCGTGAGACTTCGGTCTCACGCAACAAGAGGCCGTGGGAGGGAGAGGGCGGTTGCCAGCCGCATCCGACCCAGACCACGAACCTGAAACCGCCGGTCCAGGCCGGCCCAACAGGAGTGATACATGGCAAAGAAAGTGACCGGATACCTGAAGCTTCAGGTCCCGGCCGGTGCGGCGAATCCTTCGCCCCCGATCGGTCCCGCGCTCGGTCAGCGCGGTCTCAACATTATGGAGTTCTGCAAGGCGTTCAACGCCCAGACCCAGAAGGAAGAGAAGAACACCCCCATCCCGGTGGTCATCACCATCTATGCGGACCGTTCCTTCACCTTCGAGATGAAGACGCCGCCGATGTCCTTCTTCCTCAAGCAGGCTGCCAAGATCCAGTCCGGCTCGAAGGCGCCGGGCCGCGACAAGGCCGGCGCGGTGACCAAGGCGCAAGTGCGCGAGATCGCCGAGAAGAAGATGAAGGATCTCAATTGCGATACGATCGAATCGGCCATGAAGATGGTCGAGGGCTCTGCCCGCTCGATGGGTCTGGAAGTGGCAGGGTAAGCGGTCATGGCAATCGGAAAGCGTTTGAACAAAGCCCGCGAAGGTGTTGATCGCGAAAAGCTTTACCCGCTCGCGGACGCCATCAAGATGGTCAAGGAACGCGCGAAAGCGAAGTTCGACGAGACCATCGAGGTCGCGATCAATCTCGGCGTCGATCCGCGTCACGCCGACCAGATGGTCCGCGGCGTCGTGACCCTGCCGAACGGCACCGGCCGTACGCTCCGCGTCGGCGTGTTCGCCCGCGGCGCCAAGGCTGATGAAGCCAAGGCTGCGGGTGCCGACGTCGTCGGCGCCGAAGACCTGGTCGAAAAGGTGCAGAACGGCACGATCGATTTCGATCGTTGTATCGCGACCCCCGACATGATGCCGCTGGTCGGCCGTCTCGGTAAGGTGCTGGGCCCGCGCGGCCTGATGCCGAACCCGAAGATCGGCACTGTGACCATGGACGTCACTGGCGCGGTGAAGGGTGCCAAGGGCGGCTCGGTCGAGTTCCGTGTCGAGAAGGCCGGCATCCTGCAGGCCGGCGTCGGCAAGGCCTCGTTCTCCGAGGAGAAGCTGGTCGAGAACATCAAGGCCCTGGCTGACGCTGTCTCCAAGGCCAAGCCGGCTGGTTCCAAGGGCACCTACATCCAGCGCGTTGCGGTGTCCTCGTCGATGGGCCCCGGCGTGAAGGTCGAGCCGGGCACCATTCTCGGCTAGGGTTTGTAAATGCATGAGGCGAGGGGCGGAATCGGGCAACCGATTCCGCCCCTCGTCGTTTGTGACGGTGTTCACTGGAAACAAGAACAATGACTGACAAGGTCCTGATCTACTCGCGCTTTCCCAAAACGATGATGGCGCGCTTCGCCGAGCGGTTCGATCTGCTCGACACCGGCGGCAAGCCCGCGCGCGAGGTGTTTTCGGCCGACGAGCTCGGTGGCATCCGCGCGGTGCTCACCGCGGGCGGCACGCCGCTCGGCGCGGAGGCGATGGACCTGTTTCCAAAGCTCGGCACCATCGTCTGCTACGGCACCGGCTATGACGGCGTCGATCTGAAGGCCGCCGCCGCGCGCAACATTGCGGTCGGCCACAGCCCCGGCGCCAATGCGGCCTCGGTCGCCGATATCGCGATGACCTTGATGCTGGCGACGACGCGACGGATCCTGGTTGCCGACCAATATGTCCGCAGCGGCGATTGGGCTGCCTCAAAGCAGTCGCCGATGATGCGCCCGCAGGCCGGCATGCCCGGCCGCCGCATCGGCGTCTACGGCATGGGCGAGATCGGCCGCAAGATCGCGGCGCGCTGCGCCGCCTTCGAGAGCGAAATCGGCTATTTCAGCCGCAGCAAACACGATCTGCCCTATCAATATTTCCCGACGCTGGAGGCGCTCGCCGACTGGAGCAGCGTGCTGATGATCGCGGTCCGGGCAGGGGCCGAGACCCAGCACGCCGTCAGCGCCGATATCCTCAAGCGGCTCGGGGCGGACGGCTACGTCGTCAACATCTCCCGCGGCTCGGTGATCGACGAGACTGCCCTGGTGATGGCTCTCACCGAGAAGACCATCGCCGGCGCGGGTCTCGACGTCTACGACACGGAACCGCACGCGCCCGACGAGCTGACGGCGCTGCCCAATGTGGTGTTCGCCCCCCATATCGGCGGCCATACCCTCGAATCGCATGTTGCCATGCAGGGCTGCGTGCTGGCGAACCTGACCGCGTTTTTCGAGGGCAAGCCGCTGCCTTATGGGGTCAAATGAGCCCGAATCGACCCTTGTCGGCCCGGGTCAAGCGCCAGCGGCAACGGATTGGAACTGGTGTGAATTTTGCTCTTGGCAAGCAGGCCCTGAGCGGTTAAAGAACCGCTTCCGGACGTACCGGCCTTGGCTGGCGCGTTCGTGCACGCATTCCGAAAAACCCGATACGGCAGGAGATCATTCCTTTTCAGGACGTCCGCAAGGATTTGCCGGAAAAGGAAAGAAAACCCGTCGGATGGTGGAATGCGGGCAGGGGTCGGGCGGTTCGCCGGCTGACCTTGTCCTGTCCAAGACTGCAGGCGCCCGCGGGGAATCTCGATTTCTCAACGGCTTAATCGCATGGCCTGCATAGACGGGTGAAGACCGGATTTCACTTCGTGTCCACCTTAGGGTTGGCTGCGGAATGGGTTTGGTTCGGACCTCGACACGCCGTGGGCTCCAATGGGCTCCCGGAGGGCAGGCTTTGAATTGTCGTCTCGCCCGGCGCGTGTCCGAAGGGTTTTGGCCCAGAGGTTCAGGTTTTGGGTGGGACGATGGGTGCAACCCGGTGGTCCCGTTTCTCGCGATGACCGCCAACCGGAAAGAGCTTGCTGTGGAACGAGCGGCAAAAAAGGAAGCGGTCGAACAGCTCAATGGCATCTTCAAGGCCACGAGCGTCGCGGTCGTTGCCCAATATTCCGGCCTGACCGTTGTCCAGATGCAGAAGCTGCGCATGCAGATGAAGCAGGCTGGCGCCTCGGTGAAGGTCTCGAAGAACCGTCTCGCCAAAATTGCTCTTGAAGGCACTGACGTCGTTGCCATCGGTTCCATGTTGAAGGGACCGACCGTGATCGCCACTTCGGACGATCCGGTAGCGGCGCCAAAGGTCGCCGTCGAATTCGCCAAGGCGAACGAAAAGTTCGTCATCATTGGCGGTTCGATGGGAACGACCGTCCTGAATGTCGACGGCGTGAAGGCACTTGCCTCGCTGCCGTCGCTTGACGAACTGCGCGCCAAGATCGTCGGCCTTCTTGTGGCCCCGGCGACCAAGATCGCTCAGCTCGCCAATGCGCCCGCGGGCAAGCTCGCGCGCGTCATCCAGGCTTATGCCTCAAAGGGCGAAGCGGCCTGACGCCCTTCGCAAAACTCAAACCCGAACCAGATTACATTCAAGGAAACTGAACAATGGCTGACTTGCAGAAGATCGTTGACGACCTCTCGAGCCTCACCGTGCTCGAAGCTGCCGAACTCGCGAAGCTCCTCGAAGAGAAGTGGGGCGTTTCGGCTGCCGCGGCTGTCGCCGTGGCCGGCCCGGCTGGTGGTGGCGCTGCCGCCGCTCCGGCCGAAGAGAAGACCGAGTTCACGGTCGTTCTTGCCGCCGCCGGCGACAAGAAGATCGAGGTCATCAAGGAAGTCCGCGCCATCACCGGCCTGGGCCTGAAGGAAGCAAAGGACCTCGTCGAGGGCGCGCCGAAGCCTGTCAAGGAAGGCGTGAACAAGGACGAAGCCGAGAAGCTCAAGGCCCAGCTCGAGAAGGCTGGCGCGAAGGTCGAGCTCAAGTAAGCAACGCTTACTGATACGAGATCCCGGTGAGCATCAGCGAAACCGGGATCTCGGTCCACTCCCTGAAAGGGTGGGCCAGATGCAAAAGGCGTGCGACGGAACGGCCCGACGCAGGTGGAACACGAAAAAGTGTGGGGATTTGAGGCTTTACCTCTCGAATCTGCACTACTGTCGTCCCATATCGGGTCGACAGCACGAAAGCGCGGTGGGCAGGGATGCCGGGTTTCCCTGTAAGCCGTTGGGAGAGCAAGCTATTTCGGGCTTTTGCAGTCCGTGAAGAGAATGGTTGTGACGGGCGGGCGCGCTACTGCGCCCCGCGCGTCGTTTTGCGTTTTGAAGGTCTGAAGAACAGATTCAGGACATTCCTGCCTGAAACTGAGTCTCCGGTCCTTCAAAGCGGGTTCGAAAAATTCAACCCGGGGAGCGGCGGTAGCCGCGTTCCGGACGGCGCGCCCAGATCGGGCGCCGAAAATGAGAGGCCACGATGGCGCAGCAGACATTCACCGGTCGCAAACGCGTTCGCAAGTTCTTCGGACACATCAAGGAAGTTGCCGAGATGCCGAACCTCATCGAGGTTCAGAAGGCATCCTATGACCAGTTCCTGATGGTCGACGAGCCCCAGGGCGGGCGGTCCGATGAGGGCTTGCAGGCAGTGTTCCGCTCGGTGTTCCCGATCTCTGACTTCTCGGGCACCTCGATGCTGGAATTCGTCCGCTATGAGTTCGAGCCGCCGAAATACGACGTCGACGAGTGCCGCCAGCGCGGCATGACCTTTGCCGCACCCCTCAAGGTGACGCTGCGCCTCATCGTGTTCGATATCGACGAGGAAACCGGCGCGAAGTCGGTCAAGGACATCAAGGAGCAGGACGTCTACATGGGCGATATCCCGCTCATGACGATGAACGGCACCTTCATCGTCAACGGCACCGAGCGCGTCATCGTCTCGCAGATGCACCGTTCGCCCGGCGTGTTCTTCGACCACGACAAGGGCAAGACCCATTCCTCGGGCAAGCTGCTGTTCGCCGCCCGCGTGATCCCGTATCGCGGCTCCTGGCTCGACATCGAGTTCGACGCCAAGGACATCGTCTATGCGCGTATCGACCGTCGCCGCAAGCTTCCGGTGACGTCGCTGATGTTC
The DNA here is from genome assembly GCF_040548035.1 of Bradyrhizobium sp. LB8.2. Taxonomy (NCBI): domain Bacteria; kingdom Pseudomonadati; phylum Pseudomonadota; class Alphaproteobacteria; order Hyphomicrobiales; family Nitrobacteraceae; genus Bradyrhizobium; species Bradyrhizobium sp. LB8.2. The sequence goes on from NZ_JBEPQV010000032.1 coordinate 58,980, forward strand.
GCGCTCGGCCTCGACGGCGAGGCGATCCTCAGCACCTTCTACAAGAAGATCCAGTACAAGCGGATCAAGGAAGGCTGGCGTGTTCCGTTCGACGCCAATCGTTTCCGCGGCTACTCGACCATCAACGACCTGATCGACGCCGATACCGGCAAGGTCGTGCTCGAAGCCGGCAAGAAGCTCACCGTGCGCGGTGCGCGTCAGATGCAGGAGAAGGGCCTCAAGGCGCTGCGCCTGTCGGATGCGGAACTCGTCGGCAACTACATCGCCGAGGACCTCGTCAATCCGAAGACCGGCGAGATCCACGCGGAAGCCGGTGAAGAGATCACCGACAAGTCGATGAAGGCTCTCAACGAGCACGGCTACAAGGAACTGCCACTGCTCGACATCGACCACGTCAATGTCGGCGCCTACATCCGCAACACGCTCTCGGCCGACAAGAACATGACGCGCGAGGACGCGCTGTTCGACATCTACCGCGTGATGCGTCCGGGCGAGCCGCCGACGCTGGATTCGGCGCAGGCGATGTTCCAGTCGCTGTTCTTCGACGCCGAGCGTTACGACCTCTCAGCGGTCGGCCGCGTCAAGATGAACATGCGCCTCGATCTCGATGCGCCCGACACCCAGCGCACGCTGCGCAAGGAAGACATCCTCTCCGTCATCAAGACGCTGGTGGATTTGCGCGACGGCAAGGGCGAGATCGACGATATCGACCATCTCGGCAACCGCCGTGTGCGTTCGGTCGGCGAACTCATGGAGAACCAGTACCGCATCGGCTTGCTCCGCATGGAGCGCGCGATCAAGGAGCGCATGTCCTCGGTCGACATCGACACGGTCATGCCGCAGGACCTGATCAACGCGAAGCCGGCGGCCGCCGCAGTGCGCGAGTTCTTCGGCTCCTCGCAGCTCTCGCAGTTCATGGACCAGACCAACCCGCTGTCGGAGATCACCCACAAGCGCCGTCTCTCGGCGCTTGGACCGGGCGGTCTGACCCGCGAGCGCGCCGGCTTCGAGGTGCGCGACGTGCATCCGACGCATTACGGCCGCATCTGCCCGATCGAGACGCCGGAAGGTCCGAACATCGGCCTGATCAACTCGCTCGCGACTTTCGCGCGCGTGAACAAGTACGGCTTCGTCGAGACGCCTTACCGCAAGGTCAAGGACGGGCGCGTCACCGACGAGGTCGTGTACCTCTCGGCGATGGAAGAGGGCCGCTACACGGTCGCGCAGGCCAACGTGCCGCTCGATCCGAAGGGCCGCTTCACCGAAGATCTCGTGGTCTGCCGTCACGCCGGCGAAGTCTTGCCGGTGACCCCGGACAAGGTCGACTACATGGACGTGTCGCCGAAGCAGCTCGTTTCGGTCGCAGCCGCGCTGATCCCGTTCCTCGAGAACGACGACGCCAACCGCGCGCTGATGGGCTCGAACATGCAGCGCCAGGCGGTGCCGCTGGTTCGCGCCGAGGCGCCGTTCGTCGGCACCGGCATGGAAGGCGTGGTTGCGCGTGACTCGGGTGCTGCGATCGCGGCGCGCCGTTCGGGCGTGATCGACCAGATCGACGCAACCCGCGTCGTCATCCGCGCCACGGAAGATCTCGATCCGACCAAGTCGGGCGTCGATATCTACCGGCTGATGAAGTACCAGCGCTCGAACCAGTCGACCTGCATCAACCAGCGTCCGCTGGTGAAGGTCGGCGACATCGTCAAGAAGGGCGACATCATCGCCGACGGCCCGTCGACCGATCTCGGCGAGCTCGCGCTCGGCCGCAACGTGCTGGTCGCGTTCATGCCGTGGAACGGCTACAACTTCGAAGATTCGATCCTGCTCTCCGAGCGGATCGTGAAGGAAGACGTCTTCACCTCGATTCACATCGAGGAGTTCGAGGTGATGGCCCGCGACACCAAGCTCGGGCCCGAGGAAATCACCCGCGACATTCCGAACGTGTCGGAAGAAGCGCTGAAGAACCTCGACGAAGCCGGTATCGTGTACATCGGCGCGGAAGTGCGCGCCGGCGACATCCTGGTCGGCAAGATCACTCCGAAGGGCGAAAGCCCGATGACGCCGGAAGAAAAGCTCCTGCGCGCCATCTTCGGTGAAAAGGCTTCCGACGTTCGCGACACCTCGCTGCGCGTTCCTCCGGGCGTGCAGGGCACCATCGTCGAAGTGCGCGTGTTCAACCGTCACGGCGTCGACAAGGACGAGCGTGCGCTGGCGATCGAGCGGGAAGAGATCGAACGTCTGGCCAAGGACCGCGACGACGAGCAGGCGATTCTGGACCGCAACGTCTACAACCGTCTTGCCGAGTTGCTCGAGGGACGGCAGGGCATTGCCGGTCCGAAGGGCTTCAAGAAGGACACCAAGATCACCCGTGCGGTGCTCGAGGAGTACCCGAAGTCGCAGTGGTGGCTGTTCGCTTCGCCGAACGACAAGCTGATGGCCGAGATCGAGGCCATGCGGAAGCAGTACGACGAGTCGAAGAAGGGGCTGGAACAGCGCTTCCTCGACAAGGTCGAAAAGCTTCAGCGCGGTGACGAATTGCCGCCCGGCGTGATGAAGATGGTCAAGGTCTTCGTCGCGGTGAAACGCAAGATCCAGCCCGGCGACAAGATGGCCGGCCGCCACGGCAACAAGGGCGTGGTGTCGAAGATCGTGCCGATCGAGGACATGCCGTTCCTCGAAGACGGTACGCATGCCGACATCGTGCTCAATCCGCTCGGCGTGCCCTCGCGCATGAACGTTGGACAGATCCTCGAGACCCATCTCGGCTGGGCCTGTGCCGGCCTCGGCAAGCGTATCGGCCAGACGGTCGATGCCTACCTGTCGAGGCAGGACATCAAGCCGCTGAAGGAAACCTTGAAGAAGGTCTACGGCGAGGACGAGACGATCAAGTCGCTCAACGACAACGAGTTGATCGAGCTCGGCCACAATCTGAGCCGCGGCGTGCCGATCGCGACGCCGGTGTTCGACGGCGCCAAGGAAGCGGACATCGAGGAGATGCTGAAGCTTGCCGGTCTCGACGCTTCGGGTCAGTCGACCGTCTATGACGGCCGCACCGGCGATGCGTTCGATCGCAAGGTGACGGTGGGCTACATCTACATGCTCAAGCTGCACCATCTCGTCGACGACAAGATCCACGCGCGTTCGATTGGTCCGTACTCGCTCGTCACCCAGCAGCCGCTGGGCGGCAAGGCGCAGTTCGGCGGCCAGCGCTTCGGCGAAATGGAAGTGTGGGCGCTCGAGGCTTACGGCGCGGCGTACACGCTCCAGGAGATGCTGACCGTGAAGTCGGACGACGTCGCCGGCCGTACCAAGGTGTACGAGGCGATCGTGCGTGGCGACGACACCTTCGAGGCCGGTATTCCGGAATCGTTCAACGTGCTGGTCAAGGAAATGCGCTCGCTCGGCCTCAACGTCGACCTGCACAATTCCAAGGTCGGACCGGGGACGGCGGAAGCGGCCGAGTAAGACGACCCTCATGCCCGGCCTGAACGGCCGGGCATCGGCACCCAGTCCCCGAGTCGCGAGGGGCGGGGCGCCCCGCATAGTGATTTTCGAATTTGCTGCCGGAGGCGACCGGCACGCGAGGAGAAGACGATGAACCAAGAAATTATGAATCTCTTTAATCCGACGACGCCGGCTCAGGTCTTCGACCAGATCCGGATCTCGATCGCGAGCCCTGAGAAGATTCTGTCCTGGTCGTACGGCGAGATCAAGAAGCCGGAAACCATCAACTACCGTACCTTCAAGCCCGAGCGCGACGGCCTGTTCTGCGCCCGCATCTTCGGGCCGATCAAGGACTACGAGTGCTTGTGCGGCAAGTACAAGCGTATGAAGTACAAGGGCATCATCTGCGAGAAGTGCTCGGTCGAGGTCACGCTGTCGCGCGTCCGGCGCGAGCGCATGGGCCATATCGAGCTTGCAGCCCCCGTTGCCCACATCTGGTTCCTGAAGTCGCTGCCCTCGCGCATCGGCCTCCTGCTCGACATGACGCTCAAGGATCTCGAGCGGATTCTTTACTTCGAATACTATGTCGTGCTCGAGCCGGGCCTCACCGCGCTGAAGGACCGTCAGCTGCTGTCGGAAGACGAGTATCTGAAGGCGCAGGACGAGTACGGCCAGGATTCCTTCACCGCCATGATCGGCGCGGAAGCGATCCGCGAGTTGCTCAAGGGCATGGATCTCGAGAAGCTCGAACTGACCTTGCGCGCGGAGATGCAGGAGACCGACTCCGACATCAAGCACAAGAAGCTCGCCAAGCGCCTGAAGATCGTGGAAGCGTTCCGCCACTCCGGCAACAAGCCGGAATGGATGATCATGACCGTGGTCCCGGTGATCCCGCCGGACCTGCGTCCGCTGGTGCCGCTCGACGGCGGCCGCTTCGCGACCTCGGACCTCAACGACCTCTACCGCCGCGTCATCAACCGCAACAACCGCTTGAAGCGGCTGATGGAGCTGCGCGCGCCTGACATCATCATCCGCAACGAGAAGCGCATGCTTCAGGAGGCCGTCGACGCGCTGTTCGACAACGGCCGCCGCGGCCGCGTTATCACCGGTGCCAACAAGCGTCCGCTGAAGTCGCTCGCCGACATGCTCAAGGGCAAGCAGGGCCGCTTCCGTCAGAACCTGCTCGGCAAGCGCGTCGACTATTCCGGCCGTTCGGTGATCGTGGTCGGTCCCGAGCTGCGCCTGCATCAGTGCGGCCTGCCGAAGAAGATGGCGCTCGAGCTGTTCAAGCCGTTCATCTACTCGCGGCTTGATGCCAAGGGCCTGTCCACCACGGTGAAGCAGGCGAAGAAGCTGGTCGAGAAGGAACGGCCCGAGGTCTGGGACATCCTGGACGAGGTCATCCGCGAGCACCCGGTGCTGCTGAACCGCGCGCCGACGCTGCATCGCCTCGGCATCCAGGCGTTCGAGCCCGTGCTGATCGAGGGCAAGGCGATCCAGCTCCATCCGCTGGTCTGCGCCGCGTTCAACGCCGACTTCGACGGCGACCAGATGGCCGTGCACGTTCCGCTGTCGCTTGAGGCGCAGCTCGAAGCGCGCGTCCTGATGATGTCGACCAACAACATCCTGCATCCGGCGAACGGCCAGCCGATCATCGTGCCGTCGCAGGACATCGTGCTCGGTCTCTACTACGTCTCCATCATGCGCGAAGGCCTGCCCGGCGAGGGCAAGATCTTCGGCGAGATGGCTGAGCTCGAGCACGCGCTGCACGCGAAGGTCATCCACCTCCACACCAAGATCAGGTACCGGTGGGAAGGCATTGACGAGACCGGCAAGATTTCCAAGCGCTGGATCGAAACCACCGCTGGCCGAGTCATGCTGGGCAACCTGCTGCCGCGGAATCCGCGGGTTCCGTTCGAGATCATCAACAAGCTGATGACCAAGCGCGAAATCTCCGGCGTCATCGACCAGGTCTACCGCCACTGCGGCCAGAAGGAGACGGTGATCTTCTGCGACCGCATCATGGCGCTCGGCTTCTACAACGCGTTCAAGGCCGGCATCTCGTTCGGCAAGGACGACATGGTCGTGCCGCACTCCAAGTGGAAGATCGTCGACACCACCCGTACGCTGGCGAAGGACTTCGAGCAGCAGTACAACGACGGCCTGATCACCCATGGCGAGAAGTACAACAAGGTCGTCGACGCCTGGTCGAAGGCCACGGAAGAAATCGCCAAGGCGATGATGAAGGAGATCTCCTCGACCAAGAAGACGGCGAGCGGGGCGGATGCCGACATCAACTCGATCTACATGATGGCTCACTCCGGTGCCCGCGGTTCGCCGGCCCAGATGCGCCAGCTCGCCGGCATGCGCGGCCTGATGGCCAAGCCGTCGGGTGAGATCATCGAGACGCCGATCATCTCGAACTTCAAGGAAGGCCTCTCGGTGCTCGAGTACTTCAACTCGACCCACGGCGCCCGTAAGGGTCTCGCGGACACCGCGTTGAAGACCGCGAACTCCGGCTATCTGACCCGTCGTCTGGTCGACGTCGCGCAGGACTGCATCATCACGCAGAACGACTGCGGCACCAAGCTCGGCATCAAGATGCGCGCCATCGTCGATGCCGGTACCGTGGTCGCCTCGCTCGGCTCGCGCATCCTGGGTCGCACGGCCTGCGAAGACGTGCGTGACAGCTCGGGCAAGGTGATCTTCAAGCGCGGTACGCTGATGGAAGAGAGCCATCTGGATGCCATCCACCAGGGTGGCGTGCAGGAGGTGAAGATCCGTTCGGCTCTGACCTGCGAGCTCGTCAATGGCATCTGCGGCATGTGCTACGGACGCGACCTCGCCCGCGGTACGCCGGTCAATCACGGCGAAGCCGTCGGCGTCATCGCGGCGCAGTCGATCGGCGAGCCCGGCACCCAGCTGACCATGCGCACCTTCCACATCGGTGGTGCGGCGCAGCTCAACGAGCAGTCGTTCGTCGAATCCAACTTCGACGGCAAGATCGTGATCAGGAACAAGGCCATCGCCCGCAACAGCGACGGCCACCTGGTCGCAATGGTCCGCAACATGGTGATCGCGATCGTCGATGCCGACGGCACCGAGCGTGCGACGCACCGTATTCAGTACGGTTCGCGCCTGCACATCGACGAGGGCGACATGGTCAAGCGCGGCCAGCGTATCGTCGAGTGGGATCCCTACACCCGTCCGCTCCTCACCGAGGTCGAAGGCACCATCGGCTTCGAGGATCTGGTCGAGGGACAGTCGATCTCGGAAACGCTCGACGAGGCCACCGGTATCGCCAAGCGCGTGGTCATCGACTGGCGCTCGATGCGCGGCGGCGCGGACCTGCGTCCGGCCATCGTGATCAAGGGCAAGGACGGCAAGGTGCTCAAGCTCGCCCGTGGCGGCGATGCTCGCTACATGCTGTCGGTCGACGCCATTCTGTCGGTCGACATCGGAGCCAAGGTCCAGGCGGGCGACATCCTCGCCCGTGTCTCGACCGAAAGCGCCAAGACGCGTGACATCACCGGCGGTCTGCCGCGGGTGGCGGAATTGTTCGAGGCACGGCGTCCGAAGGATGCGGCGATCATCGCCGAAATCGCGGGCACCATCCGGTTTGGGCGCGACTACAAGAACAAGCGTCGCATCTCGATCGAGCCGATGGACAAGACCGAAGAGGCACGCGAGTACCTGATCCCGAAGGGCAAGCACATCCACCTTCAGGACGGCGACGTCGTCGAAAAGGGCGACTTCATCGTGGAAGGCAATCCGGCGCCGCACGACATTCTGGCGGTCAAGGGCATCGAGGAACTCGCGGCCTATCTGGTCAACGAGATCCAGGAAGTCTACCGACTCCAGGGCGTGCTCATCAACGACAAGCACATCGAGGTGATCGTCCGTCAGATGCTCCAGAAGGTGGAAGTCACCGACCAGGGCGACACGGACATGATCTCGGGCGAGCAGATCGACAAGATCGAGTTCGACCAGATCAACGCGAAGGCCAAGGAAGAGGGCAAGAAGATCGCCACGGCGACGCCGGTTCTGCTCGGCATCACCAAGGCGAGCCTTCAGACCCGCTCCTTCTTCTCGGCGGCCTCGTTCCAGGAGACCACCCGCGTCCTCACGGAAGCGGCGGTCAACGGCAAGGTCGATCCGCTCGAAGGCCTCAAGGAGAACGTCATCGTCGGCCGGCTGATCCCGGCAGGCACCGGCGCCTCCATGGCCAAGATCCGCGAAGTCGCCGTGAAGCGCGACAAGATGATCCTCGACGAGCGCGAGAAGCAGGCGGCCGTCGTGTCGCCCGCGCCGGAAGTCGAGCCGATGGCGCTGCCGCCCGCGGAATGATCGTTCATCCGTAGGACTACCGAGAACAATGAAAAGGCCGGCGCAAGCCGGCCTTTTTGCTGCTTTGTTTGGCTGCTGCGGTGCAGGATCAACATTTGTTCATCTTTCCTTCAGCCGCAAAAGCGCTTCTGCTAGGGGAGTTTAGACCGGTGGGGTCCCGTGACGGGGGCGGGGCCGGAGACCACGGATCTGACATGCTTGATCTCGCAATCGTAGGCGGCGGCCCCGGTGGGCTGATGAGCGCCTGGTACCTGAAACGCAAGCTCGGGGACCTCTGCCGCGTCACCATCTACGAGGCGTCCGACCGGCTCGGCGGCAAGATCGTCACGCGCAAATTCGATTCCGCGCCCGCGATGTACGAGGCCGGCGTCGCCGAGATCTACGACTACTCGATGACCGGGCCGGATCCGCTGCGCGAGCTGATCCAACATTTCGGACTACAGACCATTCCCATGGATGCCGAGCAGGTGCAGTTCGGCGGCGAACTCCTCGACGACGTGCCGGGCATGCGCCGCAAATACGGCGCCAAGACCGCGGACGCGATCGAAGCGTTCCGCAAGCGCTGCGCCGAGGCAATGACGCCGATCGAATATTACGAGGGCGTCGGCGCGCACGACAACGAGAACCCCTGGGCCTACAAGACCGCCGAGCAGGTGCTCGACGAGGAGGTCGAGGACGAAACAGCAAAGCGCTTCTTCAAGGTGATGGCGCGCTCGGACCTCGCCACCGAGAGTCACAACACCAACGGCCTCAACGCGCTCAAGAACTATCTGATGGATGTCGACGGCTATATCGGCCTCTATTCCATCCAGAACGGCAACGAGCAGCTGATCGAATGCCTGCAGTCGGAGGTCAACGCCGACATCCAGCTCAATCACCGCGTGCTCACCGTCGGCAAGGCGCCGACCGGTCGCTACCAACTCAAGATGATGAACGGCAAGGGACCGGAGACGCGGGACTTCGATCTCGTGCTGATGTGCCTGCCGCATTCCTGGCTTTCCACCGTCGGCTGGGAAGGCGAGCAGCTCCGCAAGTCGATGGTCAAGCACGTCTCCTACTTCGACCGTCCCGCGCACTACCTCCGCGTCTCGATCCTGTTTGACACGCCGTTCTGGGGCGACAAGATCGCCGGCGCCTGGTTCATGTCGGAGGCCTTCGGCGGCTGCTGCGTCTACAACGAGGGCGCGCGCCACGACGTCGGCAAGCACGGCGTCTTGAACTGGCTGATTCCGGGTTCCGATGCGCTGGCCTTCGCCAATTTATCGGACCAGGAGCTGGTCGATGCCGCGCTGAAATCGCTGCCGGCCTCGCTCGGCGACGCGCGCGCGCATTGCATGGAAGGCAAGATCCACCGCTGGCTGTCGTCGGTGAACGCGATTCCGGGCGGGCTGCCCGTGCGCGACGTCATGACAAATCACCGGCCCGAGCCGAAGCAGCACCCCGGCATCGTGGTGGTCGGCGACTATCTGTTCGACTCGACGCTGAATGGCCTGCTCGATTCCTCCGACGCGGCGACCGACATCATCCTGACCGAGATGATGCGCCTGCGCCGCGAGCGCGCGCAGGACGACAAGCCGCTCTCCGACAAGGTCGATCGCGATTATTTCGAGAACTATCGCGGCCTCGGCCCCTACGGCGAGGCGTGGCGTCACTTCACCGATCCCGATTACCTGGCCAAGCTGATCGGCATCGTATGGGGCAAGACCAAGGGCGCCAAGCTATTGGTCGCGGGTTCGGCCAGCGGTGAGCTGGTCGGTGCGCTGCGCGATCGCGGCATCGACGCCTTCGGCATCGAGAACAACCGCGCCATCCACGCCAAAACGCCGAAGGCGCTGAAGAAATATAACAAGCTCGGCTCGATCACCGACATGCCGTTCAAGGACGGCGCGTTCGATTTCGTGTTCGAGACCAGCCTCTGCCACGTTTCCCCGAAGCAGGTGGTCCGCGCGATCCGGGAGCTGAACCGCGTGGTCAAGACCGGCCTCGTGTTCGGCTCGATCACCTCGGACATGGCTTCAGTGGTGATCGACCGCTATGACCTGTTGCGCGGGGTCAAGAAGCTCGGCACCTGGTGGGAATGGTCCGAGCTGTTCTTCGGCAACGGCTTCGACCTGTCGATGCACCGCAAGGACTGCAGCGACGCGCTCTGGGAGGCGACGCTCGCCGCCAACAAGGGCCCGGGTCAGTGGTATGCCGACGCCGACTCCTTGCGCTATTCCTTTTTCGACAAGGTCGAGGACGAGGAAGATGACTAGCCGCTTGGAGCGGGCGCCTTCGCCAATTGTTTTGCCGAATTCATCTTGATCGCATAGAATCGGTGCAATAGCGGTTGCCGCTATTTTCTGCTTTCTCTGCGGTCATGCCGGCCGTCAGCATCGGTTGGTTTCATGGCATCCAAGCCTCTCTCGCCCGACAACCAGAAGCTTGCCGCGGAAGACGCGGCCGAGCTCGACGACAAGCTCGCCTCCACTGCCAAGCCGGACCTCGAAGGAGGCGAGGACGATGAAGATGAGGAGGATGACGAGCTGGAGCTCGATGACGACGATGAGGACGAGGATCTCGTCGTCTTTACCGCGCGCGAAGCCGCCGGCGCGCTCGCGACCATCCTGGGTTTCGTCAAACCTTATCTGACGAACTACAAGCAGATGCTGTCATTCGTGGCGTTCGGTGTCTTCGTCGAGACGCTGTTCAACGTCATCATGCCGCTCAGCCTGAAGTTCCTGATCGACGATGCACTCGGCGAGGAGGATTTCCAGGCGCTGTACAAGATCCTCGGCGTGCTCGCGGTCGCCGGCATCTTCACCTCGATCGTCGCGATCTGGTACGAGCGCTGGGATGCGCGGCTCGCGGCCTGCATCATCTCCGACGTCCGCAAACGGCTGTTCGAGCATGTCCAGGACCTGCCGGCGGCCTATTTCGGCCGCACCAAGCGCGGCGAAATCCTGTCGCGCTTCTCCGTCGACCTCGCGGCCTTCGAGGGCTCGGTCAAGACCTTTGCCAACAGCGCGGCACTGCCGTTCCTGGAGTTGATCGCGGGAATCATCCTGATGGTGTTCCTGAACTGGCAGCTCGCGGTGGTTGCGCTGCTGGTGTTTCCGATCACGCTGATCGGTCCGCGCATGCTCACGCCGAAGGCTGTTCAGGCGAACTACGAGCAGAAGCTGAACGAGTCCGCGCTGCTCGGCATGGTGCAGGAGAACGTGGCGGCGCAGGCCGTGATCAAGGCTTTCAGCCTGCAGCGCCGGATGTTCGGCTTCTTCAAGTTCCGCAACGACGAGACACGAAACAGGATGGCCTCGGCGGCGTTCCTGTCGACCATGGTGGAGCGGACGGTCACCATCTCGGTGCTGCTCTTGCATATCGTCGTGCTCGCGATCGGTGCGTATCTGGCGACCAAGGGCCAGATCACCATCGGCACCTTCGTCACCTTCGAGAGCGCGTTCTGGGAGGTGTCCTACAACATTGCCCATGTGATGCATTTCATCCCCGTGTCGATCTCCTCGGCAGCCGCGATCCGTCACATGCAGGAGCTGCTCGACGAGCCGACGCGCAGCGCCGATCGTGCCGGCGCGCCCGACCTGCCGCGCATCACCAACGACATCACCTTCGACCACGTGTCGTTCCAGTACGAAGGCAGCCAGACGCCGGTGCTGGACAATCTCAGCCTCAAGCTCAATGTCGGCAAGCGCATCGCCATCGTCGGCCCCTCGGGCTCCGGCAAGAGCACGCTGCTGAACCTGATCCTGCGGCTCTACGTGCCGGACGAGGGCCGCGTCACCATCGACGGCGTCGATGTCCGCAAGGTGACGCTGGATTCGCTGCGCCGGAGCATGGCGGTGGTGTTCCAGGAGAACATGCTGTTCAACATGTCGATCCGCGAGAACATCCGGCTCGGCAAGGAGGGCGCGACCGACGAGGAGGTGGAGGAGGCGGCCAGGAAGGCCGAGATCCACCGCTACATCATGAGCCTGCCGCAGCGATACGACACGCCGGTGGGCGAGCGCGGCGATACCTTGTCGGGCGGCCAGCGCCAGCGTATCGCGATCGCGCGCGCGGTCATCCGTAATCCCTCGGTGCTGCTGCTGGACGAAGCCACCTCGGCACTCGATCAGACCACGGAAGCCGCGATCAACCGCACGCTGCTGAAGGTCGCCAAGGGCCGCACCATGATCTGGTCGACCCATCGCCTGTCCTCGGTGGTCGAGATGGACGAGATCATCGTGATTTCAGGGGGCAGGGCGATCGAGCGCGGCTCGCATGCCGAGCTGCTGGCCACGAACGGCACCTATCGCAAGCTGTGGAACGACCAGACCCACCAGCCGCATGGCGCGGCGGCTCACGTCGACGAGGACAGCGACGATGACGACGAGGATGAAGACGACCTCGACGAGGATGATGAGGACGACGAGGAGGAGTGACCGAGGAAGCTCGGCTCCAGATGAACTGCGCCTCCAAGCGGCCGCAATAGCCCCTGAACCGACCAGGCAATGAAGCGTGCCCAGCGCTGCGCCGTCCAGTAAGGGCTCGTCGCAATCGAGACCGAGCGGAAGTCGATGCGGTCGCTCGGCCGTTCCGAGAAATAGGTCAGCGCCGGGAAGTCGAACGAATCCCGTCCCGCGGGCACCACGTCGAACCCGATCGAAATCAAATGGCAGGCACTGACGATTTTCCGCGCGATTCCCAGCTGATGGCGCAGGCCGACGTTGAGGCCGTTGGCGAGCACGACCAGCCGGGCGGAGATCAGCTCGTCGTTGGAGAGAGTGATCTTCTGCCGCTCCGCGCTCGTCTCGACCGAAACGGCCTTGGCGCAAATGCGCTCGACACCGGCAGGAATTTCGTCGCGGACGGCGTTGACGAGCGAATCGTAGAGGATGTTGAACTGCCGGCTTGGCGCCTTGTCGAGGAGGCGGCCGAATCGCGCGATCCAGTTCTCGCCCACGAAGGTCGCGCGGCGCAGCACCGATTCGGCGATTCCGGTCCGCAAGAATCGCTCGACTTGCGTGTGACCGCAGATTTTTTCGACTCGAAAGTCCGCCGAATAGCTCTCATGCGGATCAATCAAGACGGTCGACATGCCGCTACGGCCGAGCATCGCGGCTGCGGTCGAGCCGGACAATCCCCGCCGATAATGGCAATGTCCGTGTACCGCACGGCGCAAATCTCTGCCGAAGGCGGCACATCGACGCTCCAACAGAAAAAAAGCCTTAGCGAGGGTTATAAAAGTATATTTGACCCGGATATAAATAGGATCCAGTAGCGGAACATGGTCTTCGTTCCCATATCGGGAGGACGCAGCGGGGCGGCCAGAAAGCGATTTCGATTGGCGCGAGAAGCGCTTCTGACTGTCGTTTCGCCTTGACTTGACCGACACCCACTTATAGAAAGCGGCCACTTAACGACAGGCGGTGAGCATCGCCAGCGTCGGAACGGGCCACCCACTTGATCCCTCTGGGGTTACCAAGGCGGGCACCAACCTCGACGAATGCCGCTCAAACGCTGTCGATCATAGCTAGGCAATGCCAGTGCGATTTTAGGTCTCTTGAGCATGTTCTCTCGAGATCGAATTCGGATGCATGACCTCGATGCGCGGGCCGCAGCTTTAAGCTGACCGGTCCAAATGTCGCGGTCCTCTGTGGCGTCGAAGCGCTTTCCGCTCAGTGATGAGTGGTTGGCGCGATTTCGCTTTGTGCGGTTTGTCCGCGGAAGGCGGCCCCTCGGGCGGGTAGTCCGGAGAATTTGCGGACCCGGTGACGGGCTGCGGCAAGACAGCGGACCCGAAAGGGGCCGCGGCGAACACAAAAGGGTAAGGCCAGGATGCCGACGATCAACCAGCTGATCGCTCAACCGCGGGAAGTGCAGAAGTCGCGTAAGAAGGTGCCGGCGCTGCAGCAGTCCCCGCAGAAGCGCGGCGTTTGCACGCGCGTCTACACCACGACCCCGAAGAAGCCGAACTCGGCGCTTCGTAAGGTCGCCAAGGTGCGCCTGACCAACGGCTTCGAGGTGATCGGCTACATCCCCGGTGAAGGTCATAACCTCCAGGAGCATTCGGTGGTCATGATCCGCGGCGGTCGCGTCAAGGACTTGCCCGGCGTGCGCTACCACATCCTCCGCGGCGTTCTGGATACCCAGGGCGTCAAGAACCGTAAGCAGCGTCGTTCGAAGTACGGCGCCAAGCGTCCGAAGTAAGCGGGAACCAGGTCCATGTCTCGTCGCCATTCTGCTGAAAAGCGTGAAGTCCTTCCCGATCCGAAGTTCGGGAACATCATCGTCACGAAGTTCATGAACTCGGTGATGTACGCCGGCAAGAAGTCGGTCGCTGAGGGCATCGTGTACGGTGCGTTCGGCCTCATCGAAAGCAAGACCAAGCTGAGCCCGCTCGGCGTGTTCGAGCAGGCGCTCGAGAACGTCATGCCGACGATCGAAGTGCGCTCCCGCCGCGTCGGTGGCGCGACCTACCAGGTTCCGGTCGAAGTTCGCACGGTGCGCCGTCAGGCGCTGGGCATTCGTTGGCTGATCTCGGCTGCGCGCGATCGCAACGAGAAGACGATGACCGAGCGGCTCTCTGCGGAGCTCCTGGACGCGTCGAACAACCGGGGTAACGCCGTCAAGAAGCGCGAAGACGTGCACCGGATGGCGGAAGCCAACCGCGCCTTCTCGCACTATCGCTGGTAACGGCGACACACGGAATCTAAGGAACACTCCATGCCCCGCGTTCATGCCATAGAGAATTACCGCAACTTCGGTATCATGGCGCATATCGATGCCGGCAAGACCACGACCACCGAGCGCATCCTCTATTACACCGGCAAGAGCCACAAGATCGGCGAAGTGCACGAAGGTGCCGCGACGATGGACTGGATGGAGCAGGAGCAGGAGCGCGGCATCACGATTACGTCGGCCGCGACCACCGCGTTCTGGGAAGGCAAGCGTCTCAACATCATCGACACGCCCGGCCACGTCGACTTCACCATTGAAGTCGAGCGCAGCTTGCGCGTGCTCGACGGCGCCGTGTGCGTGCTCGACTCCAACCAGGGCGTCGAGCCCCAGACCGAGACCGTCTGGCGTCAGGGCGACAAGTACAAGGTTCCGCGCATCGTCTTCGCCAACAAGATGGATAAGACCGGCGCCGACTTCTACAAGTGCATGCAGGACATTATCGATCGTCTCGGCGCAAAGCCGATCGCGATCCAGCTTCCGATCGGCTCCGAGAACAACTTCAAGGGCCTGATCGATCTCGTTCGTATGAAGGGCGTGGTCTGGGAAGAAGAGAAGCTCGACGCCAAGTTCGTCGACATCGATATTCCCGAGGACATGGTCGAGAAGGCCAAGGAATATCGCGAGAAGCTGTTGGAAGCCGCCGTCGAACTCGACGACGAAGTTCTTGCCGCTTACCTCGATGGCAAGGAGCCCGAAGAGGCGACGTTGAAGCGCTTGATCCGCAAGGCCGTGCTGACTGGCGCGTTCTTCCCGGTATTGTGCGGCTCGGCCTTCAAGAACAAGGGCGTGCAGCCCTTGCTCGACGCGGTCGTGGATTACCTGCCGTCGCCGGTCGACGTGCCCGCCATCAAGGGCGTCGATGAAGACGGCAACGAGATCGTTCGTCTGCCGGACGACAAGGAGCCGCTGGCTCTGTTGGCGTTCAAGATCATGGACGACCCGTTCGTCGGCACCATCACCTTCTGCCGCATCTATTCCGGCACGCTGCTGTCGGGTACCGGCGTCATCAACTCGACGCGCGACCGCAAGGAGCGCATCGGCCGCATGTTGCTGATGCATGCGAACAACCGCGAAGACATCAAGGAAGCCTATGCCGGCGACATCGTCGCGCTGGCTGGCCTGAAGGAAGCGCGCACCGGTGACACGCTGTGCGATCCCGACAAGTCGGTGATCCTCGAAAAGATGGAATTCCCCGAGCCGGTCATCGAGATCGCGATCGAGCCGAAGTCGAAGGCCGACCAGGAAAAGCTGGGCGTGGCGCTGGCGAAGCTCGCCGCGGAGGATCCGTCCTTCCGCGTGTCGACCGACCAGGAGTCCGGCCAGACCATCCTCAAGGGCATGGGCGAACTGCATCTCGACATCAAGGTCGACATCCTCCGTCGTACCTACAAGGTCGACGCGAACATCGGTGCGCCGCAGGTGGCGTTCCGTGAGCGCGTCACCAAGAAGGCCGAAGTCAAGTACACCCACAAGAAGCAGACCGGCGGTACCGGCCAGTTCGCCGAAGTGTCGATCGTGGTCGAGCCGAACGAGCCCGGCAAGGGCTACGAGTTCGAATCCAAGGTCGTTGGCGGTTCGGTGCCGAAGGAATACATCCCCGGCGTCGAAAAGGGCCTCAACAGCGTGATGGGTTCGGGCGTGGTCGCCGGCTTCCCGGTCGTGGACGTCAAGGTGACGCTGGTCGACGGCAAGTATCACGACGTCGACTCGTCGGCGCTCGCCTTCGAAATCGCTTCGCGTGCTGCATTTCGCGAGGCCTTGCAGAAGGGCAAGTCCGTCCTGCTCGAGCCGATCATGAAGGTCGAAGTGGTGACCCCGGAAGACTACACCGGCTCGGTCATCGGCGACCTGAATTCCCGGCGCGGTCAGATCCAGGGTCAGGACATGCGCGGCAACGCCAACGTCATCAACGCGATGGTGCCGCTCATGAACATGTTCGGTTACGTGAATAACCTGCGCTCGATGAGCCAGGGTCGCGCGACCTTCACCATGCAGTTCGACCACTACGCAGAAGCGCCGGCCAACGTGTCGGCAGAAGTCCAGAAGAAGTTTGCCTGATTGTCGTCGGTCTCGAACTGACGATTGAACGGAGAGTCAAATGGCCAAAGCAAAGTTTGAACGTAACAAGCCGCACTGTAACATCGGCACCATCGGTCACGTCGACCATGGCAAGACGTCGCTGACCGCGGCGATCACCAAGGTCCTCGCCGAAGCCGGCGGTGCGACGTTCACGGCGTACGACCAGATCGACAAGGCGCCGGAAGAGAAGGCGCGCGGCATCACGATCTCGACGGCGCACGTCGAGTACGAGACCAAGAACCGCCATTACGCGCACGTCGACTGCCCCGGCCACGCCGACTACGTGAAGAACATGATCACCGGCGCCGCCCAGATGGATGGCGGAATCCTGGTTGTGTCGGCTGCTGACGGCCCGATGCCGCAGACCCGCGAGCACATCCTGCTCGCCCGCCAGGTCGGCGTGCCCGCGCTCGTCGTGTTCCTCAACAAGTGCGACATGGTCGACGATCCGGAGCTGCTCGAGCTCGTCGAGCTCGAAGTCCGCGAGTTGCTCTCGAAGTACGACTTCCCGGGCGACAAGATTCCGATCATCAAGGGCTCGGCGCTCGCCGCTCTCGAAGATTCCGACAAGAAGCTCGGCCATGAGGCCATCCTCGAGCTGATGAAGGCCGTCGACGAGTACATTCCGCAGCCGGAACGTCCGGTCGACCTGCCGTTCCTGATGCCGGTTGAAGACGTGTTCTCGATCTCGGGCCGCGGCACCGTCGTGACCGGCCGTGTCGAGCGCGGCATCGTCAAGGTCGGCGAGGAAATCGAGATCGTCGGTCTGCGCGCCACGCAGAAGACGACCGTCACCGGCGTCGAAATGTTCCGCAAGCTGCTCGATCAGGGTCAGGCAGGCGACAACATCGGTGCGCTGCTTCGCGGTACCAAGCGCGAGGACGTCGAGCGCGGCCAGGTGCTGTGCAAGCCGGGTTCGGTCAAGCCGCACACCAAGTTCAAGGCTGAGGCCTACATCCTCACCAAGGAAGAGGGCGGTCGCCACACTCCGTTCTTCACCAACTACCGTCCGCAGTTCTACTTCCGCACCACCGACGTGACCGGTGTCGTGCATCTGCCGGAAGGTACCGAGATGGTGATGCCGGGCGACAACATCGCGATGGAAGTGCACCTGATCGTGCCGATCGCGATGGAAGAGAAGCTTCGCTTCGCGATCCGCGAAGGCGGCCGCACCGTCGGCGCCGGCGTCGTCGCCTCGATCATCGAGTAATTACGAGAATAGGGATCGGCGAATAGCGAATGTGACCTTCGCTATTCGCTATTCGCCACCCCACTGAAGAGAGACCACGGCAATGAACGGCCAAAACATTCGTATCCGTCTCAAGGCGTTCGACCATCGTATCCTCGATACGTCGACCCGCGAGATCGTGAACACGGCGAAGCGCACCGGCGCGCAGGTCCGCGGACCCATTCCGCTGCCTACCCGCATCGAGAAGTTCACCGTCAACCGTTCGCCGCACGTCGACAAGAAGAGCCGCGAGCAGTTCGAGATGCGCACCCACAAGCGCCTGCTCGACATCGTCGATCCGACCCCGCAGACCGTCGATGCTTTGATGAAGCTCGACCTGGCCGCCGGTGTCGACGTCGAGATCAAGCTCTAAGATTTTTGGATCACGTTCGCACCTAGCGGACAGAAAGAACAGGAAGCACGCCGATGCGCTCCGGAGTGATCGCACAAAAGGTCGGGATGACGCGGGTCTTTACAGAGGCCGGCGAACATATCCCCGTGACCGTGCTGAAGCTCGGCAATTGCCAGGTCTTAGGCCACCGCACTGAAGAGAAGAACGGTTATGTCGCTCTCCAGCTTGGTTCTGGCAGCCGCAAGACCGTTTACATGCCCAAGGCG
Organism: Bradyrhizobium sp. LB8.2; assembly: GCF_040548035.1. NCBI lineage: Bacteria > Pseudomonadati > Pseudomonadota > Alphaproteobacteria > Hyphomicrobiales > Nitrobacteraceae > Bradyrhizobium > Bradyrhizobium sp. LB8.2. Next base: position 77,410 of record NZ_JBEPQV010000032.1, read on the forward strand.
GAGCGCGGCCAGTTCGCGGTCGCCAAGGTCGAGCCGAAGCGGCAGGTCGAGGAATTCCGCGTCTCCGCGGATCAGATGATCCCCGTCGGTGCCGAGATCCTAGCCGACCACTTTGTCGTCGGTCAGTTCGTCGACGTCACCGGTACTTCGGTCGGTAAGGGTTTTGCCGGCGGTATGAAGCGCTGGAACTTCGGCGGTCTGCGCGCCACCCACGGCGTGTCGGTCTCGCACCGTTCGATCGGTTCGACCGGTGGCCGTCAGGACCCCGGCAAGACCTGGAAGAACAAGAAGATGGCCGGCCACATGGGTGTCGACCGCATCACCACGCTCAACCTTCGAGTTGTCCAACTCGATGTCGAGCGCGGTCTGATCCTCGTCGAAGGCGCCGTTCCCGGCTCCAAGGGCGGTTGGATCCGCGTGCGCGACGCTGTCAAGAAGCCGCTGCCGAAGGAAGCTCCGAAGCCCGGCAAGTTCAAGGTTGCTGGCGAAGCGGACGCTGCTCCGGCTGCGCAGGAGGCGTGAGATGGAATTGAAGGTCACGACCCTCGAAGGTAAGGAAGCCGGCTCGGTCCAGCTTTCCGACACCATTTTCGGCCTCGAGCCGCGCCAGGACATCATTGCACGTTGCGTGCAGTGGCAGCTCAACAAGCGCCAGGCCGGTACGCACAAGACCAAGGGCCGCGCCGAGATCTGGCGCACCGGCAAGAAGATGTACAAGCAGAAGGGCACCGGCGGTGCTCGTCACGGTTCGGCCCGTGTGCCGCAGTTCCGCGGCGGCGGTCGTGCCTTCGGTCCGGTGGTGCGTTCGCACGCCACCGACCTGCCGAAGAAGGTCCGTGCGCTCGCTCTCAAGCATGCGCTCTCGGCCAAGGCCAAGGACGGCGATCTCGTCGTGATCGACAAGGCCGCGCTTGAAGCTGCCAAGACTAAGGCGCTGCTGGGCCACTTCTCCGGCTTGGGCTTGACCAACGCGCTGATCATCGATGGTGCCGAGCTCAACAACGGCTTTGCCGCTGCTGCCCGCAACATCCCGAACATGGACGTGCTGCCGATCCAGGGCATCAACGTCTATGACATCCTGCGCCGTCGGAAGCTTGTTCTGACCAAGGCCGCCATCGATGCGCTGGAGGCGCGCTTCAAATGACGAAGAACATCGAGCCTCGCCATTACGACGTGATCCTGTCGCCAGTCGTGACCGAAAAGGCGACGATCGCCTCGGAGCACAACAAGGTGCTGTTCAAGGTGGCCGCGAAGGCGACCAAGCCGCAGATCAAGGAAGCGATCGAGAAGCTGTTCGACGTCAAGGTCAAGAGCGTCAACACGCTGGTCCGCAAGGGCAAGACCAAGATCTTCCGCGGCAATCTCGGCTCGCAGTCGAACTCCAAGCGCGCGATCGTGACTCTCGAAGAGGGTCACCGGATCGACGTGACCACCGGTCTGTAAGGTCGCACGACGATGGCACTGAAGACATTCAATCCCACGACGCCGGGCCAGCGCCAGCTGGTCATGGTCGATCGTTCGGCTCTCTACAAGGGCAAGCCGGTCAAGGCGCTCACCGAAGGCAAGCATTCCTCCGGCGGCCGCAACAACACCGGTCGCATCACCGTGCGCTTCCGTGGCGGTGGTCACAAGCGGACGCTGCGCACCGTCGATTTCAAGCGTGAGAAGATCGACGTTCCCGCGACCGTCGAGCGGCTGGAATACGATCCGAACCGCAGCGGCTTCATCGCGCTGATCAAATATCAGGACGGCGAGCAGGCCTACATCCTGGCGCCGCAGCGCCTGGCCGTGGGCGACACCATCATCGCCGGCAACTACGTCGACGTGAAGCCGGGCAACGTCATGCCGCTCGGCAACATGCCGGTCGGCACGATCATCCACAATATCGAGCTCAAGATCGGGAAGGGCGGCCAGCTCGCCCGTTCCGCGGGTACCTATGCCCAGCTCGTCGGTCGCGACCAGGACTACGTGATCATCCGCCTGAATTCGGGCGAGCAGCGCCTGGTGCACGGCCGTTGCCGCGGCACGATCGGCGCGGTGTCGAACCCGGATCACATGAACACCTCGATCGGCAAGGCCGGCCGCAACCGCTGGCTGGGCCGCAAGCCGCACAACCGCGGCGTTTCGATGAACCCGATCGACCATCCGCACGGCGGTGGTGAAGGTCGGACCTCGGGCGGTCGCCACCCGGTCACTCCGTGGGGCAAGCCGACCAAGGGCAAGAAGACCCGCTCCAACAAGTCGACCAACAAATTCATTCTCCTAAGCCGCCACAAGCGGAAGAAGTAAGGATCGCCGGACATGGTTCGTTCAGTCTGGAAAGGCCCGTTCGTCGAGGGTTCTCTGCTCAAGAAGGCAGATGCCGCGCGCGCGTCCGGCCGTCACGACGTCATCAAGATCTGGAGCCGTCGCTCGACGATCCTGCCGCAATTCGTCGGCCTGACCTTCGGCGTTTACAACGGTCAGAAGCACGTGCCGGTGGCCGTCAACGAGGAAATGGTCGGTCACAAGTTCGGCGAGTTCTCGCCGACCCGGACCTTCCATGGCCACTCCGGCGACAAGAAAGCCAAGAGGGCTTGAGGATTAAACGATGAGCAAACCTAAGCGCGAACGGAGCCTCGCCGAGAACGAGGCCAAGGCGGTCGCCCGGATGCTTCGGGTGAGCCCGCAGAAGCTCAACCTGGTGGCCCAGCTCATTCGCGGCCGGAAGGCGGCTTCTGCTCTTGCCGACCTGCAGTTTTCGCGCAAGCGGATCGCGGTTGACGTGAAGAAGTGCCTGGAATCGGCTATCGCGAATGCCGAGAACAATCACGACCTCGACGTCGACGATCTCGTCGTGGCGCAGGCCTTCGTCGGCAACGGCCTGGTGATGAAGCGCTTTGCCGCCCGCGGCCGTGGCCGCTCGGGCCGTGTCTACAAACCATTTTCGCAGCTGACGATCATCGTTCGTCAGGTCGAAGCCGAAGCAGCGGCTTAAGGGACGCAGGAGCACACGATGGGTCAAAAGATCAATCCGATCGGTCTGCGTCTCGGCATCAACCGGACCTGGGATTCCCGCTGGTTCGCCGGCAAGCAGGAATACGGCAAGCTGTTGCACGAGGACGTCAAGATCCGCGAGATCCTGCACAAGGAGCTCAAGCAGGCGGCTGTAGCCCGCATCGTGATCGAGCGTCCGCACAAGAAGTGCCGCGTCACCATCCACTCGGCTCGTCCGGGCGTGGTGATCGGCAAGAAGGGCGCCGACATCGACAAGCTGCGCAAGAAGGTCGCGGACATCACTTCGTCCGACGTCGTCATCAACATCGTCGAAATCCGCAAGCCGGAGCTCGATGCGACGCTGGTGGCGGAATCGATCGCGCAGCAGCTGGAGCGCCGCGTGGCGTTCCGCCGCGCCATGAAGCGCGCCGTTCAGTCGGCGATGCGTCTCGGCGCGGAAGGCATCCGGATCAACTGCTCGGGGCGTCTCGGCGGCGCGGAAATCGCGCGCATGGAGTGGTATCGCGAAGGTCGCGTGCCGCTGCACACGCTGCGGGCCGACATCGACTACGGCGTTGCGACCGCGTTCACGACCTTCGGCACCTGCGGCGTCAAAGTCTGGATCTTCAAGGGCGAGATCCTCGAGCACGATCCGATGGCCCAGGACAAGAGAATGGCCGAAGGCGAGACTGGTGGCGGCGGCGATCGCGGCGGCCGGCAGCGCCGAGACAACGCGGCCTGAGGCCAGCACAGAGAATTTGAGGGCTTGAAGCCATGATGCAACCTAAGAAGACGAAGTTCCGGAAGGCGCATAAAGGCCGTATCCACGGCGTTGCGTCTTCGGGCGCGACGTTGGCCTTCGGCCAGTTCGGCCTGAAGGCGACCGAGCCTGAGCGCGTCACCGCGCGCCAGATCGAAGCCGCTCGCCGCGCGCTGACCCGCCACATGAAGCGCGCCGGCCGCGTCTGGATCCGCGTGTTCCCCGACGTTCCCGTGTCGAAGAAGCCCGCCGAAGTCCGCATGGGCTCCGGCAAGGGCGCGCCGGAACTGTGGGTCGCGCGCGTCAAGCCGGGCCGGGTGCTGTTCGAGATCGACGGCGTCAACACCCAGACCGCGCGTGAAGCGCTGACCCTGGCGGCAGCGAAGCTGCCGATCAAGACGCGCTTCGTCGAGCGCATTGCGGAGTAATGGCCATGGCCCAGATGAAGATCGAAGACATCCGCGCGTTGAGCCCCGATCAGCAGGATGACGCCATCCTGAACCTGAAGAAGGAGCGTTTCAACCTGCGCTTCCAGCGCGCCACCGGGCAGCTCGAGAACACCTCGCGCCTGCGCGAGGCCCGCCGTGACATCGCCCGGATCAAGACCGTCGCCGCGCAGACGCGCGCGAAGAAGAAGTAAGAGGCTAACGAAGATGCCGAAACGTACTTTGCAGGGCGTGGTCGTCAGCGACAAGCAAGCCAAGACCATCGTGGTGCGCGTCGATCGCCGCTTCACACACCCGATCTACAAGAAGACGATCCGCCGTTCGAAGAACTACCACGCGCACGACGAGAGCAACGAGTTCAAGCCGGGCGACATGGTGTGGATCGAGGAATCGAAGCCGGTTTCGAAGTTGAAGCGCTGGGTCGTGATCCGGGGCGAACACAAGAAAAGCGCCTGATCTGTTGGCTTTAGCCGACTGACTTCAGGGAAATGTTGAGCGCCGGCTGGGCTGGCGCAAAGAGAAGAGGACGAGGTGCATCAATGATTCAGATGCAGACCAACCTCGACGTGGCCGACAATTCTGGCGCACGCCGTGTCATGTGTATCAAGGTGCTCGGAGGCTCCAAGCGCCGCTACGCCACGATCGGCGACATCATCGTCGTCTCGATCAAGGAAGCAATTCCGCGTGGCAAGGTGAAGAAGGGCGACGTGATGAAGGCCGTCGTGGTGCGCGTCCGCAAGGACATCCGCCGCGCTGACGGTTCGGTCATCCGCTTCGACCGGAACGCTGCCGTTCTGATCAACAATCAGTCCGAGCCGGTCGGCACCCGTATCTTCGGGCCCGTGCCGCGCGAGCTGCGCGCCAAGAACCACATGAAGATCATCTCGCTCGCGCCGGAGGTGCTGTGATGGCCGCGAAAATCCGCAAAGGCGACAAGGTCATCGTGCTGACCGGCCGCGATAAGGGTCGCACCGGCGAGGTGTTCGAAGTGCGCCCCGACGCCGGCACCGCGCTCGTGCGTGGCGTCAACATGGTCAAGCGTCACCAGAAGCAGACGCAGGCCCAGGAGGGCGGCATCATCTCGAAAGAGTCGCCGATCCAACTGTCCAACATCGCGTATGTCGGCAAGGACGGAAAGCCGACCCGCGTCGGATTCAAGATTCTGGCGGACGGCAAGAAGGTCCGCATCGCCAAGAGCTCGGGAGCTGAGATCGATGGCTGAGGCCGCTTACACGCCGCGCCTGCGCGCGGAATTCGACGCGAAGATCCGGACGGAAATGACCGAGAAGTTCGGTTATGATAACGTCATGCAGGTTCCGCGTCTCGACAAGGTCGTGCTGAACATGGGCGTTGGCGATTCCGTCAACGACCGGAAGAAGGCCGAGAACGCCGCTGCCGAATTGACCCAGATCGCCGGCCAGAAGGCGATCGTGACCTATTCGCGCGTCGCGATCGCGACCTTCAAGTTGCGTGAGAACCAGCCGATTGGCTGCAAGGTCACGCTGCGCAAGGCCCGCATGTACGAGTTCATCGATCGCCTGGTGACGGTCGCGCTGCCGCGCGTCCGAGATTTCCGTGGCCTGAATCCGAAGAGCTTCGACGGTCGCGGCAACTATTCGCTCGGCCTCAAGGAACACATCATTTTCCCCGAGATCGACTTCGACAAGGTCACGGAATCGCGCGGTATGGACATCACCGTCTGCACCACGGCCAAGACCGACGACGAGGCGAGGGCCTTGTTGACCGCTTTCAATTTCCCGTTCCGGCAGTGAGACGCTGACGTAAAGCCTCTCAAACGCGGATACCCAGGAGCCAAGCATGGCAAAGAAGAGTTCAGTCGAGAAGAACAACCGGCGCAAGCGGATGACGAAGAACGCCGCCCCGAAGCGCGCGCGGTTGAAGGCGATCATCGCCGACAAGACGCTGCCGATGGAGGAGCGGTTCGCTGCGACCCTGAAGCTAGCGGAAATGCCGCGTAATTCGTCGGCCACCCGCATCCGTCTGCGTTGCGAGCTGTCGGGCCGTTCGCGCTCGAATTATCGCTTAACCAAACTGTCCCGCATCGCAATGCGGGACCTTGGTTCCAGGGGCATGGTCCCGGGCCTCGTGAAGTCCAGCTGGTAAGGAGGGTCGTTTAGATGTCTACGCACGATCCAATCAGCGATCTGATCACTCGTATCCGCAACGCTCAGATGCGTTCCAAGAGCAAGGTCTCCACGCCTGGTTCGAAGATGCGCGAGAACGTGCTCGAGGTTCTCAAGACCGAGGGCTACATCCGCGGTTACGCCACGCTCGAGCACTCCTCGGGCCGCAGCGAGATCGAGATCGAGCTGAAGTATTTCGACGGCGAGCCCGTCATCCGCGAGATCGAACGAGTCTCCAAGCCCGGGCGTCGTGTCTACGCCTCGGTGAAGGCTCTGCCGCGGGTCAACAACGGGCTCGGCATTTCGGTATTGTCGACGCCGAAGGGGATCATGGCCGACCACAGCGCGCGCGAAGCGAATGTGGGCGGCGAAGTTCTCTTCACGGTGTTCTGAGAAGGATTTTTGATCCATGTCACGAGTTGGCAAAAGGCCGGTAGCGGTGCCGTCGGGTGTGACCGCGGCCGTCGACGGGCAGACCGTCAAGATGAAGGGGCCGAAGGGCCAGCTTCAATTCGTCGTCCATAGCGACGTCGAGGTGAAGCTCGAGGACGGCCAGGTCAAGGTGAACCCGCGGGTCGAGACCAACCGCGCACGGGCCCTGTACGGGACCGCTCGCGCTCAGGTCGCGAATCTGGTCGAAGGCGTTACCAAGGGCTTCGAGAAGAAGCTCGAAATCACCGGCGTCGGTTACCGCGCCGCGCTGCAGGGCAAGAACCTGCAGCTCGCGCTCGGCTACAGCCACGACGTGGTCTACGCGATCCCGGAAGGGATCACGATCACCGTGCCGAAGCCGACCGAGATCACGGTGACGGGCAGCGATATCCAGCGCGTCGGCCAGGTCGCCGCCGAGATTCGCTCCTATCGTCCGCCGGAGCCCTACAAGGGCAAGGGCGTGAAGTATGTTGGCGAATTCATCTTCCGCAAGGAAGGCAAGAAGAAGTAACGGAGCCGGTCATGTCGAAAGCCAAGGTTACGAATGCCCGGCGCAAGCGCAGTGTACGGCTGAAGCTTCGCCGCTCCGGTGGCGGCCGTCCGCGCCTGTCGGTGTTCCGCTCGTCCAAGCACATCTACGCCCAGGTCATCGACGACCTGAAGGGCGAGACGCTGGCCTCTGCCTCCTCGCTCGAGAAGTCGATGCGCGATGGCGGCAAGACCGGCGCCGATATCGATGCGGCGAAGGCGGTCGGCAAGCTGCTGGCCGAGCGCGCCGCCGAGAAGGGTGTCAAGGAAGTCGTGTTCGATCGCGGCAGCTATCTCTATCACGGGCGCGTCAAAGCTCTTGCCGACGCGGCGCGTGAGAGCGGGCTGAGCTTCTAACAGAATTTGAGGATTGAGGCGTAAGCCTCTGAAGGACTGGAAAAACCATGGCAGAACGCGAACAACGTGGTGGACGCGATCAACGCGGCGGCGGACGTGAACGCAGGGAAGAGCGCGACAGCGAGTTCGTCGACAAGCTCGTCCACATCAACCGCGTCGCCAAGGTCGTCAAGGGCGGCAAGCGCTTCGGTTTCGCAGCGCTGGTCGTGATCGGCGATCAGAAGGGCCGCGCCGGCTTCGGTCACGGCAAGGCGCGCGAAGTGCCTGAAGCGATCCGCAAGGCCACCGAATCCGCCAAGCGCAACCTGACCCGCGTCTCGCTGCGCGAGGGCCGTACGCTGCATCACGACATCGCCGGCCGTCATGGCGCTGGCCGTGTTTACCTGCGCGCAGCTCCGGCCGGTACCGGCATCATCGCCGGCGGTCCAATGCGTGCCGTGTTCGAGACGCTCGGCGTTCAGGACGTGGTCGCGAAGTCGATCGGCTCCTCGAACCCGTACAACATGGTTCGCGCAACCTTCGACGCGCTGAAGCATCAGGATTCGCCGCGCTCGGTCGCTGCCCGCCGCAACATCAAGGTGTCCACCCTCCAGTCCCGCCGTATCGGTGGCGACGCCGAGGCGGTTGCCGAATAACGGAAGCTTTCGGAGTAGACGCCCATGGCCAAGAGTGCCGTTACGACCGCAAAGACGATCAAGCTCGAGCAGACTGGCAGCGCAATCCGCCGCCATCACTCGCAGCGTTCGACGCTGATCGGGCTCAAGCTCAACAAGATCGGCCGCACCAGCGAACTGCCGGACACTCCGGCGGTCCGCGGCATGATCTTGAAAGTTCACCATCTCGTTCGCATCGTCGACGAGAAGTAAGCAAAGGCGCACGATCCCGAAAGCGGGGACCCGTTTTCGGTGAAGGTCATGCGCAAGAAACAAGGAGCAGGGCGATGAAGCTCAGCGATATCGCCGACAATGCCGGCTCGCGCAAGAAGCGCATGCGCGTCGGCCGCGGCATTGGTTCGGGCAAGGGCAAGCAGGCTGGCCGCGGTGGCAAGGGTCAGACCGCGCGTTCGGGCGTGCGCATCAAGGGTTTCGAAGGCGGCCAGATGCCGTTGCATCGCCGTCTGCCGAAGCGCGGCTTCACGAATATCTTCCGGGTCGAGTTCGTCGAGATCAATCTCGACCGGCTCCAGGACGCGGTCGATGCCAAGAAGATCGACTCCGGCAGCGTCGTGAACGTCGAATCGCTGGTCAAGGCTGGCGTGCTCCGCCGCCCCAAGGGCGGCCTGCGGCTGCTCGGCCGCGGCGAGCTCAAGGCCAAGCTCAACATCGAAGTCCATGGTGCCACGAAGACCGCGATTGAAGCGGTCGAGAAGGCCGGCGGCTCGGTGAAGATCCTCGCGCCTGCCAAGGAAGAAGGCGAGGCGGCGTAACAACTGCGTCATTGGCCCGCGGTTCGCGGGCCTTTGCGCATGCGGGACGATGGACTTATCGAAGCCGTAGCCCCAGATAATGTCCGGTGTCCGGTATAATGTAGCCCGGCCGCGGGCATAACGGCGCAATAGGCGGCGGGAGAAAGTCCAAGATGGCCTCTGCAGCGGAACAACTGGCAGCCAATCTCAATTTCGGTGCGTTTGCCAAGGCCGACGAACTGAAGAAGCGCATCTGGTTCACCCTGGGTGCGCTGCTGGTTTATCGGCTCGGGACCTATATCCCGCTGCCCGGCATCGACCCCAACATCTGGGAGCAGGTGTTCCGCTCACAGGCGGGCGGCATCCTCGGCATGTTCAACATGTTCGCCGGCGGCGGCATTCACCGCATGGCGATCTTTGCGTTGAACATCATGCCGTACATCTCGGCCTCGATCATCATTCAGCTTCTGACCACCGTCTCGCCCCAGCTCGAGGCGCTGAAGAAGGAAGGCGAGTCCGGCCGCAAGCTGCTGAACCAGTACACCCGTTATCTCACGGTGATTCTCGCGGCGTTCCAGTCCTACGGCATCGCGGTGGGCCTCGAAGGCGCCGGCAACGTCGTCAGCGACCCCGGCATGTTCTTCCGCCTGTCCACGGCGATCACGCTGACCGGCGGCACCATGTTCCTGATGTGGCTGGGCGAGCAGATCACCTCGCGAGGTATCGGCAACGGCATCTCCCTGATCATTCTCGCCGGCATCGTCGCCGAGCTGCCCGCGGCGCTCGCCAACATGCTCGAGCTCGGCCGTCAGGGTGCGATGTCGACCGGCCTGATCCTAGTTGTCATCATCATGGCGGTCGCCGTGATCGCCTTCATCGTGTTCATGGAGCGCGCCCAGCGCCGGCTCTTGATCCAGTATCCGAAGCGCCAGGTCGGCAACAAGATGTTCGAGGGCCAGTCCTCGCATCTGCCGCTCAAGCTCAACACCTCGGGCGTGATTCCTCCGATCTTCGCCTCCTCGCTGCTGCTGCTGCCGACCACGGTTGCGAACTTCAACGCGGGCAGCGGGCCGGAATGGTTCCAGTGGATCACCACCCAGCTCGGCCACGGCCGTCCGCTGTTCCTGATCATGTATCTGGCGCTGATCGTGTTCTTCGCCTTCTTCTACACAGCGATCGTGTTCAATCCGACCGAGACCGCGGACAATCTGAAAAAGCACGGCGGCTTCATTCCGGGCATTCGTCCCGGCGAGCGCACCGCGGAATATATCGATTACGTGCTGTCGCGCGTCACCGTGCTTGGCGCGGTCTATCTGGCGATCGTCTGCTTGATCCCGGAAATCCTGATCTCCTACGCCTCGGTGCCGTTCTATTTCGGCGGCACCTCGCTGCTGATCGTCGTCAGCGTCACCATGGACACGGTGGCGCAGGTGCAGGGCTATCTGCTGGCGCATCAGTACGAAGGCCTGATCCGGAAGTCGAAGCTGCGCGGCCGCCGCCGTTAAGCGCGGCGTCCTCTCGGGCGGCGCGACTGCGCCCCCGATTCGTCGCGCGAGCAACGCGCGGCGCCTGCAGGGACGTCCAGCGAGCCATTCGGTCGCATCGGAAGAGCGGCTCTCCCTGTAGCGCAAACACTGATCTCAAAGGCCTTCTTGGCGTCCGGCCATTTGCTCCCCTATGATATGGGTGGCGGTGCGGCGCCGATTATGATTTGCACTGTAGTTGGACTTCAAAACACGGGTGCGCGACGTATCGCTCACCAATGCGGGGGGCGTACGCCGATGAGAATCATACTTCTGGGACCGCCGGGATCGGGCAAGGGGACCCAGGCGCAACTGCTGGTGCAGCGCTATGGCATCGTCCAGCTCTCGACCGGCGAGATGTTGCGCGCGGCCGTTGCGGCCGGAACGCCGGTCGGACTCAAGGCCAAGGAGATCATGGCCAGCGGCGGCCTCGTGCCCGACGATGTCGTGGTCGGAATCATCTCCGACCGGATCGATCAGCCGGACGCCAGAAACGGTTTCATCCTCGACGGTTTCCCGCGTACCGTGCCGCAGGCCGAGGCGCTGGATGAGCTGCTCAAGCACAAGCACCTCAAGCTCGACGCCGTGATCGAGCTCCGCGTCAACGAGAGCGCGCTCCTGAGTCGTGTCGAAACTCGCGTCGCCCAGATGCGGGAGCGCGGGGAGGAGGTCCGACTCGACGACACTCCGGAGGTTCTGACCAAGCGACTCGCCAGCTACCGCAACCAGACGGAACCGCTGATTCACTACTATTCCGAGCGGCGGAAGCTTTCGACCATCGACGGCATGATGGCCATCGACGAGGTCACCCGCGCCATTCATCGCCAGCTCCTGGCGCTCGGAGCGGTCGAGCCCAAGACGCATGGCAGGACCCGCGCCCGGAGCGCGGCCAAGGCGGCCCTGGCCAAAAAGGCCAAAGCGGCGAAGAAATCGGCCAAAAAGCCGACCAGAACAGCCAAAAAGGCTGCAAAATCCGCCAAAAAAGCCGGCAAGAAGGCCGTGACGGGTGCCAAGAAGGCGGTCAAGAAAGCCGGCAAGAAGGCGACCAACAAAAAGACGACCAAAAAGGCTGCCAAGAAGGCTGTCAAAAAGGGTGCCAAAAAGACTGCAAAAAAGGTCACGAAAAAGCGAGCCAAGCGCTAGCGGCGGTTGACGAAAGCCCCCTGAATCCCCTAATAAGCCCCGCATCCAAGTCGGATAGTTTAAAACGATGCCGGGCCCCAGGAAGACCAGGGGTGGGCGTCGTGTTCGCGTTTGTGAACACCTGCCCGAGAAACCAAGCACTTAAAGCCAGATTCCTGACGAGGGATCGGCGACAGGAGAGAAGGCCGTGGCCCGTATTGCCGGCGTGAACATTCCGACCAACAAGCGCGTTCTGATCGCGCTCCAGTACATCCATGGCATCGGCCAGAAGATTGCCGGTGAGATCATCGAGAAGGTGAAGATCCCCGAGGATCGTCGCGTCAATCAGCTCAGCGACGCCGAAGTGCTCCAGATCCGCGAAGTGATCGACCGCGACTATCTCGTCGAGGGCGACCTGCGTCGTGAGGTCGGCATCAACATCAAGCGTCTGATGGACCTCGGCTGCTATCGCGGCCTGCGCCATCGTCGCGGCCTGCCGGTGCGCGGCCAGCGTACCCACACCAATGCGCGCACGCGCAAGGGCCCGGCGAAGGCCATCGCCGGCAAGAAGAAGTAAGTTTTCGAATCCAGATCGCGGCGTGTGGCGAAGGGGGATGACCCGTTCGCCGCGCGCCTTTCGTTCCATCAGGTGTAGCCGCTGGCACTACGGCGGCGTTTGAGATCTCCAGGAAAGGTACTCTATGGGCAAGGAAGCCACCCGCGTTCGTCGTCGTGAGCGCAAGAACATCGCCTCCGGCGTCGCGCACGTGAACTCGTCGTTCAACAACACGACCATCACCATCACCGACGCGCAGGGCAACACGATTGCGTGGTCTTCCGCCGGCACGATGGGCTTCAAGGGTTCGCGCAAGTCGACCCCGTATGCCGCGCAGGTTGCCGCCGAGGACGTGTCGAAGAAGGCGCAGGAGCACGGCATGCGCACGCTGGAAGTCGAAGTCGCGGGTCCCGGTTCGGGCCGTGAATCGGCGCTCCGCGCGCTCCAGGCCGCAGGCTTCACCGTCACCTCGATCCGTGACGTGACCACGATCCCGCACAACGGTTGCCGTCCCCGCAAGCGTCGGCGCGTTTGATACCAAATTGCGGGCGCTCTGACGCCCGCAATGACTTTTTGCAAAGCCGTGGGAATGATCTGCGGCCTTTCTCCAACGCCAGTGTCTGCAGCAGCAGTTTGACTGGCCTGTATGGGTGAAACAGTGACAATCCAGAAAAATTGGCAAGAATTGATTCGGCCGAACAAGCTCCAGGTGCAGCCCGGCAGCGATCCGACCCGTTTCGCGACCATCGTCGCCGAGCCGCTCGAGCGCGGATTCGGCCAGACGCTCGGCAACGCGCTGCGCCGCATTCTGCTGTCCTCGCTCCAGGGCGCAGCGGTTCAGTCGGTGCATATCGACGGCGTGCTGCACGAGTTCTCCTCGATCGCGGGCGTCCGTGAGGACGTCACCGACATCGTGCTCAACATCAAGGACATCGCGATCAGGATGCAGGGCGAAGGCCCCAAGCGCATGGTCGTCAAGAAGTCCGGCCCGGGCGCTGTCACCGCCGGCGACATCCAGACCGTCGGCGACGTGGTCGTGCTCAACCCGGACCTGCAGATCTGCACCCTGGACGAGGGCGCCGAGATCCGCATGGAGTTCACGGTCGCCACCGGCAAGGGCTACGTGCCCGCCGAGCGCAACCGTCCCGAGGATGCGCCGATCGGCCTGATCCCGGTCGACAGCCTGTACTCGCCGGTCCGCAAGGTCTCCTACAAGGTCGAGAACACCCGCGAGGGCCAGATCCTCGACTACGACAAGCTGACCATGACGATCGAGACCAACGGCGCGCTGTCGCCGGATGACTCCGTGGCCTACGCCGCGCGCATCCTGCAGGATCAGCTCAACGTGTTCGTCAACTTCGAAGAGCCGCGCAAGGAAGTCGCCCAGGAGATCATCCCGGACCTCGCCTTCAATCCGGCCTTCCTCAAAAAGGTGGACGAGCTCGAGCTGTCGGTGCGTTCGGCCAACTGCTTGAAGAACGACAACATCGTCTACATCGGCGACCTCGTGCAGAAGAGCGAAGCGGAAATGCTCCGCACTCCGAACTTCGGCCGCAAGTCGCTGAACGAGATCAAGGAAGTGCTGGCCCAGATGGGTCTGCATCTCGGCATGGAAGTGCCGGGCTGGCCGCCGGAGAACATCGACGAGCTCGCCAAGCGCTTCGAGGATCACTACTGATCTGAACTACAACAGGCAAAGGCGCGAATTCATCGCGCCTTTGCGGGCGAACGCAGGCAGCCCACCTGAGCAACAAGTCCGACGAACCGTCGCGACGAATGAAATTCAAGGAATAGAAAAATGCGTCACGGCAAGGTTCATCGCAAGCTCAACCGCACCGCGGAGCATCGCCGCGCGATGTTCGCCAACATGTGCGCCGCGCTGATCAAGCACGAGCAGATCGTCACGACGCTGCCGAAGGCGAAGGAATTGCGCCCGATCGTCGAGAAGCTTATCACTCTCGGCAAGAAGGGCGGCCTGGCCATGCGCCGCCAGGCCATCTCCGAGATGCGCGACAAGGATCAGGTCAGGAAGCTGTTCGACACGCTCGCGCCCCGCTACAAGGATCGCCAGGGTGGCTACACCCGTATCATCAAGGCCGGCTTCCGCTACGGCGACAACGCCCCGATGGCCGTGATCGAGTTCGTCGATCGCGACGTCGATGCCAAGGGCCAGGACTCCGGTCCGGTGCAGGAAAAGGAAGCCGAGGCGGCGTAAGTCGACCGGTAGCGAGTTTTCAGAAAGCGGCGCCCTTGGGCGCCGCTTTTTTGTATGACGCGGCGACGTCTCATGGCGCGCATCGTTTCGACGCCATGGTCGCGTTTCTCAGGACGCTTCCGCCTCGCAACTGAATCCTCACGCGTCGGTGAGGGGCGATTGCGGCCGCCCTTGCAGCGCACGATATCTCCGTCAGCATCAATGGAGACATCGCATGAACATCGACCTTTCCGGAAAGACCGCCCTCGTGACCGGCTCGACGGCCGGCATCGGCCACGCCATCGCCAAGGGTCTTGCCGGCTCGGGAGCTAGCGTCGTGATCAACGGACGCGGCCAGGATAAGGTCGATGCGGCCGTGCGCAAGCTGGAAGCTGTGGGCGGGAAGGTCCGCGGCATCGCCGCCGATGTCTCGACCGCTGCGGGCTGCAAGGCACTCGTGACGGCGCTGCCCGAGGTCGATATCCTCATCAACAACGCCGGCATCTTCGAGCCGAAAGACTTTTTCGACATTCCGGACGAGGACTGGAGCCGCTTCTTCGAGGTCAACGTCATGAGCGGCGTGCGTCTCTCGCGCGCGTATTTGAAGGGCATGCTTGGGCGTAACTGGGGCCGCGTCGTCTTCATCTCCTCGGAGTCCGGGCTCAACATTCCCGTCGAGATGATCCACTATGGAATGAGCAAGACGGCCCAGCTTTCGGTCGCGCGAGGCTTGGCGCAGCTAACCCGCGGCACCGGCGTCACCGTCAATTCCGTGCTGCCGGGCCCGACCATGTCTGAAGGCGTCGAGACGTTTGTAAAGGATCTCGCCAAGCAGAACGGCCAGTCACTCGACGAGGCCGCGGCCAATTTCGTCAAACAGCATCGCCCAAGCTCGCTGCTCCAGCGCTTCGCCAGCGTCGACGAAATCGCCAACATGGTGGTTTATGCCGCTTCAAAGGAAGCCTCCGCGACCAACGGCGCGGCGTTGCGTGCCGAGGGCGGTATCGTCAACACGATTGCGTAAAGCTGCAGTGCAGCGTCAAACGCGGAATCGCAGGGTGGGATGCGCCGTGCGAACTGTGCTTCGCGCAGTCGCAGGGCTAAGTCACCCTACGCAGCATTATCTACCACCCCTCCAGCACGATCTTGCCGCGCGACTTGCCGCTCTCGAGCAGCGCATGCGCGCGCTTGAGGTTGGCGGCGTTGATCGTGCCAAAGGTCTGGTCGAGCGTGGTGCGCAGCACGCCCTTGTCGATGAGGTCGGCGACATCGCCCAGCAGATGATGCTGCGCGATCATGTCGGCGGTCTGGAACGAGGAGCGCGTGAACATCGATTCCCAGTGCACCGAGATCGCCTTGCCCTTGAACGCGCTCACGGTGAATTCCGGGGGATCGTCGATCAGGCCGAACTTGCCCTGTGGTGCCATCACGTCCACGATCGCCTTGTAGTGCTGGTCGGTGAAGGTGAGGCTCGCGACCAGCGCGACCGGCGGCAGCTTCAGCTTCTCGATCTGCTCCTTCATTGGCTGGCCGTGGTCGATCACCGCATGCGCGCCGAGATCGAGGCACCATTTTTGCGATTCGGGCCGCGTCGCGGTCGCGACCACCGTCAGCCCGGTGAGGCGGCGGGCGAGCTGGATCAGGATCGAGCCGACGCCGCCGGCGCCGCCCGTGATCAGCAGCGTGCGCGGATCGACACTCTTGCCGGGCACCGCACCGAGCCGATCGAACAACAGCTCCCAGGCGGTGATGGAGGTGAGGGGAAGGGCGGCGGCTTGCGCGAACGACAGGCTTTTCGGCTTGTTGCCGACGATACGCTCGTCGACCAGATGGAATTCGGAGTTGGTGCCCTGGCGCAGGATCGAGCCGGCGTAAAACACCTCGTCGCCCGGCTTGAACAGCGTGACGTCGGGACCGACGGCGTCGACCACGCCGGCCGCGTCATAGCCCAGAATCTTCGTCTCGCCCTCGGGCGGGGCGGCGCGCTTGCGCACCTTGTAATCGACCGGATTGGCCGAGATCGCCTTCACGGCCACGCGGATGTCGCGTCCTCTGGGCTCGGGCTTGGCGATCTCGAAATCGATCAGCGCGTCCCGATCCTCGATCGGAAGCGACTTTTTGTAGCCGACGGCCTTCATGGCTTGTCTCCATCAGATGGCGTGCTCGCCTGCCGTCCTAACTGTCGCTCTGGCTCTAATTTGGCAAGTACTGTAAATTCGGGGATATAGTCCCTGTTTGGATACTATTGGGAAAACACACATGAAACGGCGCGACTTCGCCCGTCGTCCCGGATGCTCGGTCGAGGCGACGCTCGATCTCATCGACGGCAAGTGGAAGGACGTGATCCTCTACCACCTCCAAGACGGCACCCAGCGTTTCGGCGAATTACGCCGCCGGGTGCCCGGCATCACCCAGCGCATGCTGACCAAGCAGCTTCGTGCGCTGGAGGAGGACAAGCTCGTCATTCGCAAGGTCTACGCAGAGGTGCCGCCGCGCGTGGAATATTCTCTCTCCGATCTCGGCGAGAGCCTCAAGCCCGTGATCGACATCCTGAAGGCCTGGGGTGAGAGCCATCAGCAGCGGCTGTCCTGCGCGCCGGCGCCGGTCGTCGTGAAGAAACCGAAGCGCGCCGCGTAGATTTCCGGGAGCGGACGGTGCCGCTCCTGGCAGAGATCATCTCAGAACGCGAACTGGGTTCGCATCGCGACAGCGTCGAACTTCGAGCCGACATCGGCGGCCGAGACCGGTGAGGCCTGTTTCGATACCGTGCCATGCAGATAGTCGAGCATGAAGCGAACGTTGCCGTTGACGTACCAGTTCAGGGCCGCCGTGTAGACGGTCTGCCGGCCGCCTGCGATGCCGGTGGCCGTTCCGAACTGGTCGTTGAGGTCGATCGTCGAGAAGCGCCCCGCGATTTCCCATGCGCCCCAGCCGCCGCCATCGAGCGAGAACGGGTGCGCGGGCTTGACGCCGCCATAGGCCGCGTTCGCCGCGTTATAGCTGCGGCCCTCGCCCGTCAGCACGTAGCCGGCCTGTGCATAGCCGCCCTGGAATTTGAGGCTCGGCGCACCCAGCGGCGGCAGGCCGGTATTGGCGCTGCGGTCGATGTTGTACCAGAAATATTCGCCCTGCAGGATCAGCGGTCCGTAGGTGGCGGCCGCTTCGACGCTGTAGACCTGCGCGCCGGAGGCATTGGCGATCGCGCCGGTGGTAGCCAGTGCCGTCGGATCGATGCGCAGTTCCGGGCGGTCGCTGAGCGTGACCGTCTGCGCACCCGTCACCATGTTGCGCGGCGGCTGGATCAGCCATTCGGCGTTTCCGCCGAGATGGAGCGAGTAATCCTTGCCGCTGACGACCTGGCCGGCAACGCGGGCGACGGCGCCATACTGCTCGGAGGCACCGTTCGGTGCCACGCTGGACGCGGAATGGATCGCACCGGTCGAGGGTCCCGTGACATAGCCGCCGATCCAGAGCTGGTCGTTGTACCAGCGCGTGCCGACGGCGGAGCGGAAGTCGCCCGCGGCGATGCTGGTCGCGACGATGCCCGCTGAGGCGCGCTCCATGAACATGATGTCGTTGGAGCTCGTGGCCTCATCGAGGGTGTAGGGCAGGTCCATGATGCCGCCTTCGATGGCCATCTTGCCGCCGAACGGTTTCAAGCCGGTGTAACTGAGATAGGCGTTCTCGACGCCTGAGACGCCGCCGCCGGGTAGCGAGCCGGGCGCAGAGCCGCCAAATCCGTCGGAGGAACCGCCGAAGTCGTAGACCAGCGCGAAATTCCAGTCGTTGAAGAATCTGCCGGCGAGACCGATGCGCGCGCGACGGACGTTCTCGCCGCTGTCGAGCTTTTGCGGCACGGTCGCCGCCGTGTTGGGCCGATAGTCATAGCCGCCGACATCCCAATGCACGCGGCCGGTGATCCCCACGCAGTTCGCCCCATCGGCGGTGCAGATGGTCGGCCGGTTATTCGGCATCGTCACCACGACGCCGGACGCGGGCGGCGGTCCCTTGAGCGGGATCGCCGCGTTGGCATTGGCAACGACGGCCTTCGCTTCGGAACGCGCTTCGGCTTTCGCCTCCGCCTTCGCTTCGGTCCTAGCCTTGGCCGCAGCCGCGGTGTTCGCGGCGGTCTGGCTCTGGAGCTTGTCGAGCTTCTGCTCCAGCATCTTCAACTGCTGCTTCAGGAGCGCGATCTCCTGATCGCTGCTGCTCGCCGATTGGGCCTGGGCCTGCGAGGCCGCCAGCGCGCCGGCGAGACCGATCGCCGTGGCTGCAATTCTGATCCTGCTCACGTCATGACTCCATCGGTTGACGAACTTCCTCAAGTCGCAACGGAGAGCCTAGGTATGATCGATGACTGCCCCGCGACTCTGCGCCCGGTTGCGCGGTTCCCACTGATGTAAATTCGCCGCAACCGAATCCGCCTTGCACCACCATGCAAGATGACGCGCATCATGCCAATCCACAGCCCCGGCAAATTGCTATTTCGCACGCAGGGCTTGCAGGCCGGACACACCAAAAGGGGGCTGAATATGCCGCCGGGCACCCTTCTATTGGCGGGCGAACGCGCCTATATTCCGGCGTCTTTTCCGAGAGGTAGGAATGTTTCGATCGACCTGGGCCGCCGTCGTCACGGCACTGTGCATAGCCTTTTCGGCCAACTTCAATCCGGCCGCCGCGCAGGACCGCCGTGTCCCGTCCTCGCCCGCCGAACTGCGGCTGTCCTATGCGCCGATCGTGCAGCGGGTGCAGCCGGCGGTCGTCAACGTCTATGCCGCCAAGGTGGTGCAGAACCGCAACCCGCTGCTCGACGATCCGATTTTCCGCCGCTTCTTCGGCGCGCCCGGCCAGCAGCAGGAGCAGGTGCAGCGCTCACTTGGTTCGGGCGTGATCGTCGACGCGTCCGGGCTCGTCGTCACCAACGTCCATGTCATCGAAGGCGCCGACCAGGTCAAGGTGTCGCTGTCGGACAAGCGTGAGTTCGAGGCCGAGATCGTGCTGAAGGACTCTCGCAGCGATCTCGCGGTGTTGCGTCTCAAGGACACCAAAGAGAAGTTTCCGGCTCTCGAATTCACCAATTCGGACGAGCTGATGGTAGGCGACGTCGTGATGGCCATCGGCAATCCCTTTGGCGTCGGCCAGACTGTGACTCACGGCATCATCTCGGCGCTGGCGCGTACGCAGGTCGGTATCACCGACTACCAGTTCTTCATCCAGACCGATGCGGCGATCAATCCCGGCAATTCCGGCGGCGCGTTGGTCGACATGAACGGCAGGCTCGCAGGCATCAACACCGCGATCTATTCGCGCTCCGGTGGCTCGCAGGGTATCGGCTTCGCAATCCCCGCCAACATGGTGCGCGTCGTCGTCGCCTCCGCAAAGGGCGGCGGCAAGGCGGTGAAGCGGCCGTGGCTTGGCGCGAAATTGCAGGCGGTGACGCCCGAGATCGCCGAAAGCCTCGGCCTGCGTTCGCCCACCGGCGCGCTGGTCGCAAGCGTCGTTCCGAACGGACCGGCGGCCAAGGCCGGGCTAAAATCCTCCGACCTGATCGTCTCCATCGACGGCCAGACCGTGGATGATCCCAACGCCTTTGACTATCGCTTCGCCACACGGCCGCTCGGCGGCACGGCGCAGATCGACGTGCAGCGCGGCGGCAAGCCGGTCAGGCTGACGGTCGCGCTGGACGCCGCGCCCGATACCGGCCGCAACGAACTCGTCATCACCGCGCGCTCGCCTCTCCAGGGCGCGAAGGTCTCGACCATCACCCCGGCGCTCGCCGACGAGCTGCATCTGGACGCCGACACCGAAGGCGTCGTGGTCACTGATCTCGGCGGCGACAGCGCGGCCGCGAATGTCGGCTTCCAGAAGGGCGACGTGATCCTGGCGGTCAACAACCAGAAGATCAGCAAGACCAGCGACCTCGAAAAGGCGGCGGCCGAGCGCCAGCGCATCTGGCGCATCACGCTGGTGCGCGGCGGGCAGCAAATCAACGTCACGCTGGGCGGATGAGTCCGAAGCGACCACAGGAGACGCCAACTCTCTTTGCCGCGGCGGGGCTCGATCAGGAGGCTCCGCATCCGCTGCCGGATCGGCTGCGGCCGCGCGCGCTCGCGGAGGTCGTGGGCCAGGATCACATCTTGGGTCCCGACGGCGCGCTGACGCGCATGCTGGAGACGCGCACGCTGGGGTCGCTGGTATTCTGGGGCCCGCCCGGCACCGGCAAGACCACGGTAGCGCGGCTGCTCGCGGACGCCACCGATTTGCATTTCGAGCAGATCTCCGCGGTGTTCTCCGGCGTCGCCGATTTGAAGAAAGCCTTTGAGGCCGCGCGTGCCCGCCGCGAGATGGGCAAGGGCACGCTGCTGTTCGTCGACGAGGTGCATCGCTTCAACCGCGCCCAGCAGGATTCGTTTCTGCCCGTCATGGAAGACGGCACGGTGGTGATGGTCGGCGCCACCACCGAAAACCCGTCCTTCGAGCTCAACGCGGCGCTTCTGTCCCGGGCGCGCGTGCTGGTGTTTCGCTCGCTCGATGCGGCCGCGATCGAAAAGCT
This sequence comes from Bradyrhizobium sp. LB8.2, assembly GCF_040548035.1. Taxonomy (NCBI): domain Bacteria; kingdom Pseudomonadati; phylum Pseudomonadota; class Alphaproteobacteria; order Hyphomicrobiales; family Nitrobacteraceae; genus Bradyrhizobium; species Bradyrhizobium sp. LB8.2. Next base: position 98,406 of record NZ_JBEPQV010000032.1, read on the forward strand.
GTTCGCGCATGCCGAGGAGGTCGAGGGGCGCAAGCTGCCGCTCGACGAGGAAGCGCGCGCGGTGCTGGTGCGCATGGCCGATGGCGACGGCCGTGCGTCGCTGACGCTCGTCGAGGAAGTCTGGCGCGCTGCGCGCAAGGACGAGGTTTTCGACGCCGCGCAGTTGCAGGAGATTTTGCAGCGTCGCGCGCCCATCTACGACAAGTCGGCCGATGGCCATTACAATTTGATCTCGGCGCTGCATAAGTCGGTACGGGGCTCCGATCCCGATGCCGCGCTGTATTATCTCGCGCGCATGCTCGATGCCGGCGAGGACCCGCTGTTCCTGGCCCGTCGCGTCGTGCGCATGGCGGTCGAGGACATCGGCCTTGCCGATCCGCAGGCGCTCGTCATTGCTAATGCCGCCAAGGACGCCTTCGACTTCCTCGGCCATCCCGAGGGCGAGCTCGCCATCGCGCAGGCCGTGGTCTATCTCGCCACCGCGCCGAAATCGAACGCCGTCTACACCGCCTTCGGCACGGCGATGCAGGTCGCAAAGCAGGCCGGCTCGCTGCTGCCGCCGAAACATATCCTGAATTCCCCGACCAAGCTGATGAAGTCGGAAGGCTACGGCGCATCTTACGAATACGACCACGACACCCCGGACGCGTTCTCCGGCCAGGACTACTTTCCGGAAGCCCTGGGCCGCCAGACCTTCTACGACCCGCCCGAGCGCGGTTTTGAACGCGAGATCCGCAAGCGGCTGGATTATTGGGCCAAGTTGCGGAAGGAGCGGGGTGGCTGAGGCCAGAAGCGCCATTTCGTCGTGACGAAAGGGCACTTTTGGGCTAGGCAGGCACCATGAGCCGCCGCATCAAAAGAACCGATCCAAAGCCCCGTTCGCGCGATGAGCGCAAGGAAACACGCCCGTTCAAGGCGCGCAGCGCGAAGACAGCTGGGCCGCGGCCGGGCGGCAAGCCCGGCGCGAAGCCACCGCGCTTTGCGGCCGAGCGCACTGAGCGGCGTGTGTCGGAGCCTGCGCTGGAACAGGCTGCGCCGCCAAAGCCGGTCGAGGCGCTGCTGCCGACCAAGGTGGAGACCGTCAAGGTTACGGCCGACGAGAACAACATGCGCGTCGATCGTTTCCTCGCAGCGCGCTTTCCCGGCCTGTCGTTCTCCCACATCCAGCGCGTCGTCCGCAAAGGTGAGCTGCGGGTCGACGGCAAGCGTGTTGATAGCAAGGACCGGCTGGAGGAGGGCCAGAGCGTCCGCATTCCGCCGCTGAAGCTCGACACGCCGAAGGCGCCCAATCCGCAGTCGGAGGCAGCGCAAAAGACCCTTGCTGCGCTGAAGGAAATGACGATCTACGAGGACGACGACGTCCTCGTCCTGAACAAGCCGGCCGGCCTCGCCGTGCAGGGCGGCTCTGGCATGACGCGGCACATCGACCAGATGCTCGAGGTGATGCGCGATTCCAAGGGTCAGAAGCCGCGCCTCGTGCACCGCATCGACAGGGAGACGTCGGGCTGCCTCCTGGTCGCGAAGACGCGCTTTGCCGCCTCGCATCTGACCGGCGCATTTCGTTCGCGGTCCGCGCGAAAGACCTATTGGGCGCTGGTGCCGGGCCTGCCGAAGCCGAAGCAGGGCCGCATCTCTACCTTCCTTGCGAAGGAAGAAAGCGAGGACGACACCATCATGCGCATCGCCCAGCATGGCGACGAGGGCGCAAGCCACGCGGTAACATACTATGCGGTGGTCGAGACTGCCGGCAACAAGCTCACCTGGGTGTCGCTGAAGCCGGTGACGGGGCGCACCCACCAGCTGCGCGCCCACATGGAACATATCGGGCATCCCATCGTTGGCGATCCCAAATATTTCAACATCGAGAATTGGCAACTGCCGGGCGGCCTGCAAAACCGGCTGCATCTGCTGGCGCGCCGTATCGTCATTCCGCATCCGCGCGGCGGCGTGATCGACGCCACCGCGCCATTGCCGCAGCACATGCAGCAGTCGTGGAATTTGCTCGGGCTCGATGCAACCAGATTTGATCCGATCGAGAACGCGCCTGAAGAATAGCCGTATGGGGGCGGCAGAAGGGCTGGTGACTGGGCGGAGACCGAAACGAGATGCGCGAATTGTTCGATGAAGCTGCGGGGCGCCCCCCGCTTGATCCGCAGGAGGCGGTCCGCCAGGCCGCGCGCGCGCCGCAGCGCAAGCGCTTCTACAAGGACGCCGGCGTTGCTGAGGCCGAGGGCGGCTTCGCCATCACGCTCGACGGCAAGCCGATCCGTACGCCGTCCGGCCGCCAGGTCGTGATCCCGTCGCGCGCGCTGGCCGATGCGGTCGCCGCGGAATGGGCGGCTCAGGGCGAGACGATCAGTCCCATGACCATGCCGCTGACCCGGATCGCCAACAGCGTGGTCGAGGGCGTCGTGGATCGCGTCGATCTCGTCAGCGACGATCTCGCGAAATACCTTCAGACTGATCTGCTGTTCTATCGCGCCGGCGATCCGGAGGGGCTAGTTGCCCGCGAGGCCGCACATTGGGACCCCGTGCTGTTCTGGGCCGCGGAGGCGTTGGGCGCGCATTTCATCCTGTCCGAGGGCATCATGCATGTGAAGCAGCCGGACGAGGCGGTCCAGGCCGCGCGCGCTGCGCTGCCGCGGGATGCCTGGTCGGTCGCGGCGCTCCATGTGGTGACGACCCTGACCGGCTCGGCGCTGCTGGCGCTGGCGCTGGCCCACGGCGTCCGCGATGCCGGCCAGGTCTGGGCGGCCGCTCATGTCGACGAGGACTGGAACGCCGAGAAATGGGGCGCGGACGAGGAGGCGGCCGGCCGCCGGGTCGCCCGCCTGCGGGATTTCGAGGCTGCCGTGGCGGTTTTGACTGCGGTGAAGCCGCCCGCGGCCGAAGCCCTTAACGAGAGGTTTACGAGGCGTCCTTAGGGTGGGCGTTCCCTGGGCCGCTCCAAGATGCCGACGCCGATAAGCTCGATCGTTCCCGTCAGTGCTGCCAGCCCTGTTGCTGATGCGGCGACGCCTGATCTTGTGCTGCAGGCCGGCAGCGTAGTGGACGCAAAAGTCGTCAGCGTGCTCGCCGCCAATCTGGTGCGGATCGCGATCGCCAACCTCTCGATGGATGTGATGTCCGAGGTGGCGCTGTCGCCCGGGCAAAATCTCCAGCTCGCGGTGTCGCAGAACGACGGCACCATCCGGCTCGCCATTATGGGCGGGGCAGGCGAGGCGGCGGCCGATCAGGTCACGCTGACGCCGGCTGCGGCCTCGCTGGTGGACAGCCCGTCGCTGGCGCCGTCGGCGGGCGCGGCCCGCAATACCCTGAGCTCGTCCGAACAGGTCGCCGTCACAACGGCCTCGGCCGAGGCCGTGACGAAGCAGGGCAGCCAGGCGCCGCTGTTCGCCAATCTGGCAGCGGTCGTCACGGGCAGCGATCTGCCGGGAGGGCTGAAGCAGGCGCTGCTGGGCGTGCTGGCGCAGCAGACGCCGCTCAACGCCGGGCTCGATGGCGGTGATATCGAATCCGCCTTCCAGAAGTCCGGCCTGTTCCTCGAGGCGTCGCTCGCCGCGGGCGCGACGCCGTCCTCCGGCACGATGCCCGACCTGAAGGCGGCATTGCTGGTGCTGCGACAGACGCTGACGACGCTCGAGACCGCGACCCCACAGGGGGCCGCGACTCCTGCCGGCAGCCCAGGGACACCGCAGGCCGCTGTCGCGCCGGCTCCGGCATCAGGTGAGGCCGCGCCGACCGCATTGCCGTCAACCGCACCCGATATCGCCCAACCGCCGCGTAGCGCCAATCTCGCGGCTACCATACTGGCCGACATCGCCGGCAACTCTCCACAGGCCGCGATGCCACGAACCATGACCGCAGGCCTGGCCGCGAGCCTCCTGCAGGAGATCACGCAGAGCCTGCCGCGCATGACCGGCAACGTGCCGGGCTCAAACAAGGCCGTGCCTGACGGACATGTTTTCGAAGCCGCCTCGCGCGCGACGCCGCCGCCGGTTCGCGGCGCGTTGCCGTCGCCGCAATCCATTGCCTCGCCATCACTCGCTCCGGATACGCCGCTCGCTGCGACCCTGCATCGGCTGCTCGACGACACCGATGCCGCGATCGCGCGCCAGACCTTGCTCCAGGTTGCTTCGCTCCCTGATCGCATTGACGCCAGCGGTCACAGGATCGATCCGAGCGTGCCGCAGTGGAATTTCGAGATTCCCTTCGCAACGCCGCAGGGCACCGCAATGGCGCAGTTCGAAATCTCGCGCGACGGCGGCAATGAATCCGCCGATCCCGCCAAGCGCGCATGGCGCGCGCGCTTCACGCTCAATGTCGAGCCGGCCGGTCCCGTGCATGCTCTGATTACGCTCAACGGCGACAAGACCTTCGTGCGGATGTGGGCGGAGCGGCCGGCTACCGCACAGCAGCTCCGCGCCGGAATCGGCGAGCTCAACCAGGCCCTGACTAGGGCCGAGCTCAAGCCGGGCGACATCCTGGTCCGCGACGGCACCCCGCCACAGCCTGCACCGGCCCGCGCCGGCCACTTCATGGATCGCGCCACATGAGCGACCCGTCGAAGCTTGCGATTGCGCTACATTACGAGAAGGGCAGCAACGCGCCGATCGTCATCGCGAAGGGCAAGGGCACGATCGGCGAAAAGATCGTCGAGATCGCCAAGGCCAACGACATACCGATCGAGGAGAACGAGATATTGGCCGGCGCGCTGTCCAAGGTCGAACTCGGCGAGGAGATCCCGCCCGATCTCTACAAGGCCGTCGCCGAAGTGCTGGTATTCGTGCTGCGGCTGTCGGGCAGGCGGTAGAGCATGATCCGGACCCGAAGGGCCGCGTGAGCGCAAAGTGTGCAGCGGTTTTCCGAAGAGATCATGCTCAAGAAATAACCTGTCATCGTTTCACCACGATAGCGACCGCATGGTCGCGGCCATCTTCATTGCGTAACGGACACCGCCAGTGCTCACCCGCCGTTCCACCCTCGGCCTTCTCGCCGCTGCCGCTTTGCCATCGCGTGCATTCGCCCATGTCGCGCCGCCACGCAACGAGATCCGTGACAGCCTCGCAAAGCGCTTCACCGACCTCGGCACGGCCGGGACGTTCGTCGGCTACAAGGTCGAGGACTATTTGATCGTCGCGAGCGACAAGGAACGTTCGGGCGAAGCGAAGCTGCCGGCTTCGACCTTCAAGATTCCGAACTCGCTGATCGCGCTCGAAACTGGCGTCGTCGCCGATCCCGACAAGGACGTATTTCCCTGGGATGGCGTGAAGCGTCCGATCGAGGCCTGGAATAAGGATCACACGCTACGCAGCGCGATCGCGGTGAGCGCGGTACCGGTCTATCAGGAGATCGCGCGCCGCATCGGGCAAGAGCGCATGCAAAAGTATGTCGATCTGTTCGACTACGGCAACCGCGACATCGGCGGCGGCATCGACCAGTTCTGGCTCACCGGCGCCTTGCGCATCGATCCGGTCGAGCAGGTCGATTTCGTCGACCGGCTGCGCCGCCGCGCGCTGCCGATTTCCAGGCGCAGCCAGGATCTCGTCGCGGACATCCTGCCGGTGACCAAGGTCGGCGATAGCGTCATCCGCGCAAAGTCCGGACTTCTCGGCGCCGAGCGCGGCGAGCCGTCGCTTGGCTGGATGGTGGGCTGGGCCGAGAAGGGTGCAGCGCACACCGTGTTCGCGCTCAACATGGATTGCAAAGAGCCGCGTCTGGTCGGTGAGCGCATGCCGCTGACGCAAGCCTGCCTTGCCGAGATTGGCGCGAACTAGGGTCTGTTGGGATTCATCTGGAGTTTATCGCGGCCGCGGCCAGATAGATCATTGAAGTGAAGCTCTGGTCGGTCTTGTCGGCGCGCATT
>NZ_JBEPQV010000033.1:0-102762 GCF_040548035.1 Bradyrhizobium sp. LB8.2
CATCAGCTGGCGTTCCGAGCGGATGCCGTAGAACACCTGCAGCAGCAAGGCGCTCAGCAATTGCTCCGGAGGGATCGAAGGACGTCCCTCGCTGGTGTATAGCTTTCCAAGGCGGTTCAAATCACTCAAAACATCCCGGACAAGTTCCCGGACCTTCCGCAGCGGATGGTTCGCTGGCACTCGCTTATCCGGCGCGATGTACGAAAACAGGCCGCCCTGATCCGTAGACCTGCCGCGCATGATCGTCTCCGCCGATTCGAGATGACAAAGTGAATCATCAAGTCCCCTCCCTGGCGAGGGGGTTCTTCAGCAGAGTGCTAGTAGCACGCCGCCATCGCGCCGAGTTTCGGATAGAGCTTGTCGATGGCCGCGATCTCGCTGCGCATCTGGGCGGTGATCCAGTCGCGGATCTCCGCGGCGATGGGGCGCATCGGGCGATTGCGCGGCGGCAGGAATTCGCAGATGCGGCGGGTGGTGGTGAGCCTGTCGGAGGCCGGCACCAGCGCGCCGGTCAGCAACCAGTGCGAGGCGACCGTCAGCCAGCCGAGCGCGATGCCCTGGCCGAGCAGCGCTGCCTGCATCACGATGGCATAATCGGTGAAGCTCAACGCCTTGGCGGCGCCGCGGCGGCCCTTGAGCAGCGACGAATAATCCGCGGCCCAGTCGCCCGGCGTCTCGGCGAGGCGGATGATGGTGTTGCTCTCTGCGGGATCGGTCTCGCCGAGATAGCTGGGGCTGCACATCGGCAGCATCACTTCCTTCATCACCAGCGTGCCGCCGGAGGATGGCTCTTCGCGGTCACGAAAGCGCATGCCGACGTCGACATTCTCCACCGGTCCGCGCAACGCGCCGGAGATCAGCTGGAAGCGCAGATCGACCTGTGGGAATTGCCGCTGCAGCTTGTCGATGCGCGGCATCAGCCAATGCGTGGTGAAGGCGGAGGAGACCGACAGCGTCACCGTCTCGGTGCCCTTGCGGCGCCGCTCGATCTCGATGAGGCCGGTTTCGATGCTGCGAAAGCCTTCGAGCACGCGGCGATACAACAGCTCGCCTTCCTCGGTCAGCACCGCGCGCCCCGCTTTGCGGTCGAACAGGCGGACGCCGAGATGCTCCTCGAACTGGCCGAGCATGCGGCTCACCGCCGGCTGGGTGACATTCAATTCGGCGGCGGCAGCCGTGAAGCTGCCATTGCGCGCTGCTGCGTGGAAGACGAACAGGGCGTTACTGGAGGGCAGCATCCGGCGCAGCTCGGGCATAACGCCATGTTATGAGCGCGGTGAGAATTTGGCAATTGCCGAGTTTTGCCAAGTCTGGTGACATTGGCATCGCAGCCCAAAGATAGGGCGTTCGGGAGAAGATTTGGTGCGGCGCACGCTGCGGCCGTGAATGCTCCAGGACGCTGTCTATAATGCAGGCTCATGGCGCGCAGTGAGGCACGCCATTGCAGCGAACGAGGCGAGGTCGATCGTTGGACAAGCGGGCGGAAAGCGTCGAGATCAGGTCCGCGAGCAAGGCGTACGGCGCCGTTCGCGCCCTCGACGACGTTTCCCTCAATGTCGGCGCCGGCGAGTTTGTGTCGCTGCTCGGTCCCTCCGGCTCCGGCAAGACCACGCTGCTCGGAATACTGGGCGGCTTCATCCTGCCGACTTCGGGCACAATTCTCTTCGGCGGCCGTGACGTCACCTACATGCCACCGCACAAGCGCGACATCGGCGTGGTCTTCCAGAACTACGCGCTGTTCCCCCATATGAGCGTCGGCGAGAACGTCGCCTTTCCCTTGCGGGCACGGCGCCTGCCGAAAGCGAGCTGGCCCGACAAGGTGCGCGCGGTGCTTTCGATGGTCGGCCTCGCCGGCTACGAGGAGCGGGGCATTGCGCAGCTCTCCGGCGGCCAGCGCCAGCGCATCGCGCTCGCGCGCGCCATGATCTTCGAGCCGCGGCTGATCCTGATGGACGAGCCGCTCTCCGCGCTCGACAAACAGCTCCGCGAATCCATGCAGATCGAGCTGCGCGCGCTGCACCGACGTATCGGCGCCACCATCATCTATGTCACGCATGATCAGCGCGAGGCGCTGACCATGAGCGACCGTGTCGCGGTGATGAAGGACGGCCGGCTGATCCAGATCGATGAGCCCGAGCGGCTGCACGATCATCCCGCTGATTCCTTTGTCGCGAGCTTCATCGGCGAGGCGACGATGCTGCCGGTCCGCCGCGTCGATGCCTCCAGCGTAGCGCTCGGCAACGCGCTTTTGCGCAGCGCCCGCGCCATTCCCGACGGCGACGCGCTGATGCTCGCCGTGCACAGCGAAAAGCTCCTGATCGACGATGGCGCGCAGGATGCCGCCTGCAACCGCTTGACCGGGACGGTCACCGACATTGTCTATCAGGGCGAGAGCCTGCGCATTTTTCTTTCGCTCACTGACGGCATCGCGCTCAGCCTGCGCCAGCCGAGCTATCACCAGGCCTATAGCCGCATCCCGCCGCTCGGCGGCAGCCTCACCGTCACCCTTCACCCCGAGGACACCATCGTCGTGCCCCGGACGAACTGAACCCACGCCTTGTCCAACCGAGAGAATAAGCCAAAATGTCGACCCAAGCCGCTTTCAGCAATTTCAAGATTCTCACCTTCGACGTCGTCGGCACCTTGATCGATTTCGAGACCGGCGTGCTCTCCGCGGTGCGCAGGATCTCCGGCAAGTCGCCGACCGAGCTCAGCGACGACAAGATCTTCGAATTCTACAAGCGCGGCCGCGACCAGCATTACGAGCGCTCCAGCGAGGTGATGTTCCACGTCTATCGCCACCTGGCCACCGAGCTCGGACTGCCGGCTGACGATGCCTCCTGCGACGTGTTCCAGCTCTCGGTGCTGCGTTGGGGACCGTTTGCGGATTCGGTCGAGGCGCTGAAGCGCCTGCGTACCAAATTTCGGCTGGTGGCGATGACCAATGCGGACCGCGTCGCGCTGTCCTGCTACGCGCACGCGCTCGGCAATCACTTCGACGACACCGTCTGCGCCGACGACACCGGCGTGGCAAAGCCGAACCCGGAGTTCTTCGCCTACAACAAGGGGCGTCAGTCCGCTTTCGGCTACAAGCAGTCCGATATCCTGCACGTGGCGCAGAGCCAGCACCACGACATCGGGATCGCGCGGAAGCTTGGCTACAAGGTGTGCTGGATCGAGCGCCGCCAGGGCATGGCAGGCTTTGGCGGCACGCCGGCCGTCGAGACGCTGACCAAGCCGGACTTTCATTTCCCGACGCTGAAGGCGCTGGCCGACGCGGCCATCGGGCCTGCGGCGTAATCCATGAGCGCGGGCATGACACGGGACTGGAGCGCGCTGCCATCGGCCAATTCGCTGTGGGAAGCCACGGCGGGGCCGGCGCGCGCTTTTCCCGTGTTGTCGGGCGAGAGTAAAGCCGATGTCGTGATCATCGGTGCGGGCTATACCGGCCTGTCCGCCGCGCACCACATCGCCAGGAGCGGCCTGTCGCCGGTCGTGCTGGAAGCCAACCGGCCCGGCTGGGGCGCGAGCGGGCGCAATGGCGGCGTGATCACCGCAAAATTCCGTCTCTCGTTCCGCCAGATCGACGCCACCCATGGCCGCGCCATGGCCAAGCGGATGTATGAGATCGCGCATGAATCGACCGATATGGTCGAGGAGCTGGTGTCCGAATTCGGCATCACCAGCGCAAACCTGACCCGCACCGGCCAAGTCAAGGCCGCGCATAACGCGACCACGCTGAAGGCTGCGATCGACGAAGCCAATTGGATGGCGGGCGAGATGGGCGACGCCGAGCTCCGCATCCTCGACAAGCGTGGAGTGCGCGACGAGACCGGCTCGGACATCTTTGTCGGCGGCGTGCTCAATCCCGGCTCGGGCGGCATTCATCCGCTGAACTATCTGCGCGGCCTCGCCGATGGTGTCGCGCGCCGCGGCGTTTCCATCTTCCAGGAATCGCCGGTGATGAAACTCCGGCGCGAGCAGGGCGGCATCGTCGCCGAGACGCCGCAGGGCGCGGTGCGAGCAAAACAGGCGATCATCGCCACCAACAGCTATTCCGATCTCAGCGGCGCGACCGCGCATCTACAGCGCACGCTGATCCCGTTCCGCAGCGCCCTCATTGCCACCGAGCAGCTGCCGCAGAATCTCGCTGGCAAGCTGATGCCGACCGGGCGCACCTACACCGAGACCAAGCGGATGATGCGCTGGTTCCGCATGGTCGACAACCGCGTGATTTTTGGCGGCCGCGGTGCCTTCGGGAAGCAGGACTCGAAAGCCGCCTTCGACGCGCTGCGCAAGGCGATGATCGGCATCTTCCCTGATCTCGCCGATCTGCCGCTCGCCTACAAATGGTCGGGCCTGGTCGGCATGACCTTGGACTCGGTGCCGCATATCGGCCGGATCGACGATCGCACGCTGGTTTCGATGGGCTACAACGGCGCGGGCGTGGCGATGTCGAGCCTGATGGGGCGCTATCTCGCCGCCTTCGTGCGCGGCGAAACGCCCGCGGTCGGGTTGCTCGAGGTTAGCCGCATGAAGGCCATTCCGTTTTATCCGTTGCGCGAGCCCGCCGTGCGCATGGTCGCCGGCTGGTACCAGTTTCTCGATGCGATCGGTCAGTGAGATCTCTTTGGCGATGGAGGAGGCGAGAATGAAGGCGAAACGGAATTTGGGATTGGGCTGCGCGTTGCTGGGCGCGATCGGAGTTACCACCGCGGCGAATGCCGCCGAGCAGATCACTTTCGTCTCGCAGGGCGGCGCCTATCAGCAGGCGCAGACGGTGGCGATCCTCGATCCCTCCGCCAAGAAGCTCGGCATCACCATCAATCAGGATTCCATTCCCGACGCCTGGCCCGCGATCAAGACGCAGGTCGGCAGCGGCAAGCCGATCTGGGACGTCGTCGATACACCTACCGGCTATTGCCTGCGCGGCGGCGAGCAGGGCCTGATCGAGAAGCTCGACTTCTCGAAGATCCCGAACGCCGCGGCGATGCCGGAGGGCTATCGCAGTCCCTATTCGGTGTCCTACGAGTTCTATTCCAGCGTGCTGGCCTACAGCCAGAAGACCTTCCCGAAGGACCCGCCGAACAGCTGGGCCGATTTCTGGGACGTGAAGAAATTCCCTGGCCGGCGCGCGCTGCGCAACCATCCGATCGCTACGTTAGAGGCCGCGCTGATGGCCGACGGCGTTGCGCCTGACAAGCTCTATCCGCTCGACGTCGACCGCGCCTTCAAGAAGCTGGAAGAGATCAAGCCGAGCATCACGGTGTGGTGGACATCGGGCGCGCAGTCGGCGCAGCTCCTCAATGACGGCGAGGTCGACATGGAGATGGCGTGGAACGGCCGCGTCAGCGCGGTCGCGAAGGAGGGCGCGAAAGTGTCGTTCACCTACAACCAGGGCATCCTGCAAAGCACCTCGCTCTGCATCCTCAAGGGCGCGCCGAACCTCGACACCGCCGTGAAATTCCTCAACGAGGCCGTCGATCCCGTGCACCAGGCCAATCTGCCGCTCAACATCGATTACGGCCCGGGCAATCCCAAGGCGTTCGAGACCAGCGTGATCAAGCCGGAGCGCGCCGCCCAATTGCCGAGCGAGCCGGCCAACGCGGCCAAGCAGGCGCTGATGTCCTACGCCTGGTGGTCCTCGCCGGCCGGCGAAGCCGCCGAGAAGCGCTGGGCCTCGTTCATGCAGAAGTAAGCGAGGCAGCGTTGACGATGTCTGTGCCAGATCCATCGCAAAAGCATCAACGTCGTGAGCACGGCCTGATGCTGGCACTGGTGTCGCCGGCGCTGCTCGTGATTTTGCTGCTGATCGTGCTGCCGGTCGGCTGGCTGGCCTGGCAGTCGATCTACCATGACGGCTTCACACTGGAGAATTATCGCCGCGTCTTCACCGAGGACATTTACTGGCGGAGCTTTGCGCTGACCTTCGAGATCAGCCTCGCGGTCACCATCATCGCGCTGCTGCTCGGTTACCCCGTGGCCTATCTCGCCAATTCCGTGCCGAAAGGCTGGAGCATCCTGATCCTCTCGCTGGTGGTGCTGCCGTTCTGGACCAGCGTGCTGGTCCGCGCCTATGCGTGGCTGGCGCTGCTCCAGCGCACCGGCGTGATCAACCAGTTTTTGCGTTATCTCGACGTCATCTCCGAGCCGTTCGCGCTGGTGCACAACACATTCGGCACAGTGGTCGCGACCGTGCACATCCTGCTGCCGTTCATGGTGCTGCCGCTCTACGCCACCATGCAGAAGATCCCCGGCGATCTCATGCAGGCCGGCGCCAGCCTGGGCGCGAGCCCGTCGCTGACGTTTGTCCGCGTGTTCCTGCCGCTGTCGCTGCCGGGCGTGCTCGCCGGCTGCACCATGGTGTTCGTGCTCTGCCTCGGCTTCTACATCACGCCGGAACTGCTCGGCGGTGGCCGTACCGTGATGGTGTCGATGCTGGTGAGCCGCAATGTCGAGCTCTACAACCAGTTCGGTGCGGCGAGTGCGGTCGCTGTGGTGCTGCTCGCCAGCGTGCTCGTGATCTTCTTCGTCGTCAGCCGCTTCATTTCGCTCGATCGCGTGCTGGGGCAGAAATGACGCGCATCTCGCCCGCACGGATCGCCCTCTACGTGATCAGCACGCTGGTGCTGGTCTATCTGATCCTGCCCGTGCTGATCATCGCGCCGATCTCGTTCTCCAGCGCGCGCTTCCTGACCTTTCCGCCGCCGTCCTTCTCGCTGCGCTGGTATCAGCAATACTTCGCCAATCCGACATGGATGCAGGCGACGCGGGTGACGCTGACAGTCGCGTTTCTCACCGTCGTGATCGCGACCCCGCTGGGTGTCGCAGCTGCCTACGCCATCAGCCAGTCGAAATTGCGCGTCATGCGGCTGATCCATATGATGCTGCTGCTGCCGCTAGTGGTGCCGATCATCATCACCGCGGTCGGCATCTTCTTCGTCTATGCCAAGGTCGGGCTGGTCGCGACCCTGCCGGGCCTCGTGCTGGCGAATGTGATGCTGGGCCTGCCTTACGTCATCATCTCGGTGCTCGCAGGCTTGCAGAGTTTCGAGCCGGCGCAGGAGATGGTGGCGCGCAGCCTCGGCATGAACCGCCTGCGCAGTTTCTTCGCGGTGACTCTGCCTCAGATCAAGTCCAGTGTGGTTGCGGGCGGCATCTTTGCTTTCATCTCGGCAATGGACGAGACCATCGTCGCGCTGTTCATCTCCGGCGGCCAATATCAGCCGCTGACCAAGCGCATGTTCACGGCGCTGCGCGACGAGATCGACCCCACGATTGCCGCGATCTCGACGCTGATGACGGCGGCGTCGTTCATGCTAGTGCTGCTGGCGAGTGCGCGGCAGAAGAAGGGCGAGTGAAGGGGCGATCCTCACCCATTCTCGGTGTCATCGCCCGACTTGAGATCGGGCGATCCAGTATCAAGATTGGGAAGCCGAGCGGTGGCGACGCCGCGCCAGACCGATGGGCCGCGTGTAGCGGATTTCCCCTCTTTCGCCCTCTTTCGCGGGGGATGACAGCTGGAATGTGGGAGGCCGCTCCGGACTCGTTGCATCGGTCACTTCGACGAATTGTGGCATCGTGTCAGGATGTTCGCCGGCATGCTCTTTGCGCGCTCGCCATCGATGAGCATCGCGCCAAGTTCGCCCCCACGATCTGGGACGTCCATCGCAGCACCGCCAAGCCGCGACCACTTTCGAGCGTTGAACAACGTTGGTTCGTGGGCGCGCACGCCAACGTCGGCGGCGGCTATGAGACCGACCTGCTCGCGCAGTCTCCGCTGCGCTGGCTGATGAAGAAGGCGGAATCGCAGGGGCTGGCGTTCCGGTCGGAGGTCGATCTGGACGGCGACGACGTCACCGGGAAGATCAAGAACTCCTATAGTGAATTCATGTATGGCGCCTACCAGATCATTTCCCCACCGTCATTCTATCGAACTATTGGCGCTGCGCCGGATGCGCGCGACGACGGGATCCACACCAACGTCAACGAGACCATCGACGCCAATGTTTTCAAACGATGGCGAGCCGATCCAACCTACCGGCCGCAGAACCTCGTGAAAAGGCCCAGCGCAAACACGTGGATCCAAGCCAGCTGCAGACTTCGGTCCGCGCCGACGATCCCGGCGTAGTCGTGCCTGATCCATAGCCGTTCGGATGCTCGCCGAACTTCCACATTGGAGCCGAGCGGACAATAGGGGCCGTGGTCAGAGTTTCCGACTCGACTGATTGTTCTTGTTATGTTCTTATGCGGCATGACCGACCGCCCGCGAGCTGGCGCATGCCGACACCCCGACAGATGGAAAAGCTGGCCACAGCCGTCGGCAGGAAGGCCCCTGCGGCGCGTGGGTTGAGCCCGGGCGATGACTTGCCGCCCGAATATTGGCAGGCTCTCCTGGACGATGCGGGCGCCGACGCCGGCGATCCGGACCCGGGGCCGTCCGGACGCCTGCTGCCACTGAGCCAAATTCCCCAGCATTTACTCCGAGTGGGCTGCCGGCGCTGCGGCCGGACCGTCGAGATCCAGAAGACGGATGCCGCGCGTTTGTACGGTCCGGAGGCGATCTGGCGGGACATCGGCCAGCGCCTCTTGGACAACACCTGCACGCAGCGGACCGGTCGCCATGAGGAAGACGGCTGCTGGCCGCGATTCGAGTAGGCCTCGGCGATTGCGCCGAAGTACCACCCGACGCCCCTCTCCGGAGGCGACCGCAAGGCCCTCGCTAGGGAACTCGGCAAGTCTCGGGCGATGACCTCGATCCTGGCCGCCCAGTCTGCCGATGCCCGGGCCAAAGGGGAGGCGCTAATCCGACAAGCCGACAGGCTGCTGTGCGAGTCGTGGAACGAGCGCATGTGGGCCAACGGCGAACCGATCGATCCGTCGCCGACGATCGACCAGGCCGTCAACGGTGGCCATCCTTGGCTCGAGATCGAATGTTCGCGGTGCAGGACCAAAAGGGACGTCGACTTGGCCGCGCTGCGCCATCCGCCGACGACCTTCGTGCACGACTTGGCAAGCCGGCTCCGCTGCGGCAAGTGCGCCAAGGCCAATCGCCGGCCGGCGGCCAGGCTGCTACAGTTGGCGCAGCGCCCCCGGCAGGCCGCTCCGGAGACCTGACGGATGTGCAACCTCTATTCCATCACCACCAACCAGGCGGCCATCAGCGCGCTGTTCCGCGTCGTCAACCGTTACGTCGGCAACCTCGCGCCGATGCCCGGCGTCTTCCCGGACTACAAGGCGCCGATCGTCCGGACCGGTGCCGAGGGCCGCGAGCTCGCGACCGCGCGCTGGGGCATGCCGTCGTCGTCGAAAGCGCTGATGGACGCCACCAAGAAGCGCGCCGAGAAGCTGCAAGCCAAGGGCAAGACCGTCGATTTCAAGGAATTGCTCCGGATGGAGCCGGATGGCGGCACGACCAACATCCGCAACGTGAAGAGCAAACACTGGACGCGCTGGCTTGGTCCGGAGAACCGCTGCGTGGTGCCATTCAACAGTTTCAGCGAGTTCAACAAGGCCGAAGGGGGCGACATCTGGTTCGTGCTCGACGAAAGCCGACCATTGGCGTGCTTCGTCGGCATCTGGACCAACTGGACGTCAGTGCGGAAGGTGAAGGAAGGCGAGACGACCAACAACCTCTACGCGTTCCTGACGACGGAGCCGAATGCCGAAGTCGGCGCCATCCACCCGAAGGCGATGCCGGTGATCCTGACGACGCCCGACGAGGTCGAAACCTGGATGACGGCACCGGCGGACGAAGCTTTGAAGCTGCAACGGCCGCTTCCGGACGGGGCGCTCCGGATCGTCGCCCGCGGCGCGAAGGAAGATACCGCACCTGCGCTTTCCTAACACCGCGCGAGTCCGGGTCCTGGGTTCGTGCGGCGGAAGGACGGCGCAGCCGGCGAACATCGACGGGCATTCTAGAGCCCATCGAGGCGCTTGACTCCATGCATGCCATTCGAACAAAACTAGAACGAACGATTCCCTCCGCGAAGGTACCGCTTGGCCAAACTGCCGCAACTGCCCGTCTACTATTACCTCGACCACTTCGCCGAGATGCTCGGGTTCGTGCAGCGGACGTATGAACCCGTTCTCGGTCCGGATCATCACGCGTTCATAGCGCGGTTCGAGCGCCTCTCGAGAGACGCCCGATGCCTGTTGGTTCGTATGATCAACCGGCGTGGTGCCATATTCAACCGATCCCTGTTCAACTACTCCGAGATCGATGACGTCGAGCGGGCAATCTTCGATTTGACAGCGGCCGGTCACGCGCGCGCGCTCGGGGAGGCCGACTATGCGGCTTTCGTCTCATGCCTGCCGAAGGACGTCCTCGTCACAGGCGCGCAGGCGGCGGCCGAGGAGATGTGCGCAGATCATGGTCGAAGCCGAAGTTCATCGACTACTATCTAGAGCTTATCCCCTTTTCGGTCGCGGCGCAGCACTGCGGCGCACACAACTTCATCGCGCTCGATGGAACGCGGCCGATCCAGTTTCTGCTGTACCTGTATTTCGGCAAGACCGAGGTGAGCTTGAAGAACTTCGCGCTGCGCGACCTGGGGATCCTTCGCACCAATCGCGAGACCTCGTTCAGCGCGCGCTTCACCGATGCGGAGGAAGCGCTTGCCTCGTTCCACTACAGCCAGGTTCTCGACAGCCTCGAAGAAGGATCAGAGCCCGTCCACAGGCGGGCCGCCATCGACGTGCTCACCGGGCCCGCCTGCGGGACCCAGTTCGGCGGCGATCTGCGCAATCGAGCCGCGCATCAGACGGGACTCTTCTTCGAGAAAGCGGGCGAGAGCGATCTTGCCCGACAGCTGTACCGGGCGGGGTCTTCGCCGGACTGCAACGAGCGCCTGGTTTGCCTGCTTTACAACACCGGCGATCGGATCGGAGCCGAAGAACTGCTGCACCGGATGATCGATGATCCCGCCAGCGACGGGGAGCACCTTTTCGCCACCGACTTCTACGCCCGCAAGTTCGGCGGACGGCGTACGGGCCTCTACACCGAAGTGTTGCGGTCCGGCCGCGCGATCACCGTCGACGACACTTATCGCGGCAACCCCGAAGCCGGCGTCGCCGGCGTTCTGCGGCGCGAGGGCACCAAGGTTTTCTTCGCTGAGAATGTGCTGTGGCAAACTCTGTTCGGCCTGCTCTTTTGGGACGAGCTCTTCGAGAGCACCCGGATGCCCAGCGGGTTCGATTGGCTACCCCATTGCCTGAAGGACCGCAGCTTCCGTCGGCTGTTCGCCGCGACGATTGACGAGAAGCTGGCTGCCATCACGTCCGGAGCTACTCTTCCGTTGATCCTCCGCACCGTCGCAGCGAAATGGGGCCGCCCAAATGGGATATTCAGCTGGGATCACGTGCAAGTGGACGCGCTGCGCGCGCTGCTCGAAGGATCCGATCCGGCTGGCATCGCCAGCATCATCGGCAGCATGTGTGACGACTTCCGCGGGATGCGAGACGGTTTCCCCGACCTGATGCTGGTGCAGGACGGGAAGGCGTCCTTCATGGAGATCAAGGCGGAAGGGGATGTGATTCGCCGTAACCAGTTGACCCGCCTCCGCCAACTCGGCGCCGCTGGCATCATGGCCGAGATCGGCCGGGTCGATTACCGTTTCGACCCCGCGCAGGATTACGTGGTGGTCGATATCGAGACGACCGGCTCCTGGTCGAACGGCGATCGCATCACCGAGATCGGTGCGGTGAAGGTTCGCAATCACTGCGTCGTCGACGAATGGCATTCTCTCATCCATCCGCAGCGCTCCATTCCCGCAAAGATCGTTCAGCTGACCGGCATCACGAACGAAATGGTTCGCGACGCGCCTTTGTTCGCAGAAGTTGCGGATCCATTCATGGAGTTCATGGCCGACGGCATTTTCGTCGCCCATAATGTCAGTTTCGACTACGGCTTCATCGCCTACGAATTCGAGCGGATTGGGCGACGCTTCAGATTCCCGAAGCTCTGCACGTGCGCCGGAATGCGGCGGCGCTATCCGGGACACAAATCCTACGGACTTGGAAAGCTTTGCGAGATCTACGGCATAGACCTCAAGAATCATCATCGCGCCTTGTGCGATGCGAGGGCCTCGGCGCAGTTGTTGAATCTCATCAATCGGAAGCGGAGCGAAGAGAGACACAGCGCTGAAGCAGCGTAAGGTCTCTGATACGAAAAGCTGCCAGGAACCGCGCCGTGTGGCCGATATTCAAGCGAATCCAGTCGATCGTGACAACAGTTCATTAGCCGCAGCGTTCAGGCTCATTTCTGATAAAGAGAAATATCACTTGCTCCGTCGGGCAAAACAGTGGTTCATAAGGCGCTGGTCCTAGCTGACGAAGGAACCAGCCCGATGGCAAATGACGTCCACACTTCCTCGGAACTGTCCAAGATTGCGAAGCTGAATGGTGACTTCCGAAGGAATTACGGCACGCTCATCGGAGCGATTTTGTATCTCCGCACCGTGGGCGCCGCCCGCAGAAGCCGTTGGCTTTGGGCCGGCCTGATTTCGATCGCTTTTTCGACGGTTCTGAGCTGGTTGGGGCGGCACGGTTGGTTTTTGCCAGCGTTGCCTTGATGGCACCGAACAATGCCCCCTTTTCCTCGTAAAGCGCGCCCCGACGTCGACGAAGGGAGTCAGATGAGAGCCAGACATAGCGTCCTGACCTCAACGGTGCAGGCAACAGCACGTAGTCCTCGATCTCCCGATTCGCCGCATCCAACCGCATCACGGCAAGTAGGCCCGATGAGATCTGCCTTCGGTAGGCTTTCCATTGCGCAGCGTGGTCCTTTCCACGATGCGCCAGTCGTCGCGCGACCAGAAACGAAACCACCCGCGCGCCTCCGACATCAAGCCCGATGCCGTCCGGAACAAGATCAGCCTGGAGACCAAGTTCCGTTCGCAGCGCCTCGGCGAGTTCGCTGGCATGCCTCGATTGTTCAGCGGCCCAAAAATCCCGGTTATCGATCCAGTCGCAGTCGCGCGGCGACACATATCCGATCAGCGCATAGGCCTTCCGCAGCGAACCGAAGTGCTTCACGTACGAGGAGACGTGATTGAGACCCAGCGTCGTATTGATGATGCGCGAGTTGAGCTTACCCCGCCGGCGGAGCGCGAGACGAAGGCGCAACAGCATCTCATCTTCCGGAATCTCCACGCGCCGCTCGGCCAGCAGCTTATGGGCGCGTGAGAAGATGCCCGGATCGACGATAGGCTCGATGGCGGCAGCGCCCCGGACCCAAGCGTTGTCCGGATTCTTGACCAGCTTCTGCCCCAAGCGTCTCGAGGTACGATTGTAGATAGTCTTGCCGATATAATTTTCGTTGCAGAGAATTGTCGGTATCATACCATCGGTCCAAGGTCGGCCATTGTGATTGGCGATGCCCGCGTCGTTCAGTTGGCGCCTGATATCGCTGTACGATTTCCGACTGTTGACGAACTGGTCGAATATGCATCGGATGACCTCCGCCTCTTCGGCAGAACCATGCTGCAGCCGAACGCGATCCGACTGCAGAGCCTTGTACTGACGCTTCTCAAGCTGGCCCTTCGGATGCTCGCTTTCGTCGACCATCAAGCGTCTGAGGCCGTAGCCGACGGGAGCGCCAACGCGGTATCCAAGGCTCGCCACCCGGCAGTGTCCGGCGTGCACCTTGACGGAGAGCTCTCGGCTCCACTCGGCGGCCATGCCGCGCTTCAGGCTTTTCGCGATCCCGGAAACAAAGGTGCCGTCGTTCTTGAATATCTCCGCGCAGTATTCGACCTGGACGCCGCTCCGCTTGCACAGGAATTCGTAGTAGGCACTCTCGTCGACATCTTGGAACCGGCCCCAGCGACTGACGTCGTAAACGAGGATGTGGTCGAAGTCGGCTCGGCCCGATTGAACATCTTCGATCAGTTCGATGAGACCAGGACGCCCCTTGATCCGGAGGCCGCTGCGGCCCTCGTCGCGATAGGTGCGCACAATCGTGAGCGCGTTCGTCTCGGCATAGGCGGCTATGACCGCCATCTGGTTCTGGATCGAGTAACGCTGGAGCTCCCTCGACATTCGAACGTACTGCGCAGCACGGCGCGATCGGGTCCGCCTCGCCAAGCTTGTCCCTTTGGGAACAACGAGCCAGTTACCCATGCACCCCTCCTGCCACTTCAGAGGTACCCGCAATTGCAAATACACCTCCTGCGGCCGGGATAGCAATGCTTCCAGAAGCACTGAGCGCGCCTCATGCCGGGGCCGGAAGTTGGCTTGTGCACAGAGCCGCGGAACACGGGGACAAACCTCAGCCCTGCCGATTGCGAATCCCTGCTGCGTGCTAACCGCCCGGAACGAGAAGACGGGCGAAAGGATTCGTCCCGGCAGGAGCAAGCTCGATGCTGTTGACGAAGGAAAGACGGCCGGCGAACCGCACGCTGCGCGGCTGGGCGATCAACGTGCTGCAGGAGGCCGGCGCCATCCACGAATGCGAGGAACACGGTTGGGCGCGTGACCGCGCGGATCCGCATGCACGAGAGCGTGCCTTCGATATCACCAGACAGGAGCTGCCGTCTGGGGTCCCTCCGGACGATGCCGTCGCGGAAGTGCGCGAGGTACTGGATTCGATCGGCGACAGCTGTCCGGAGTGTCTGCCGGAAGATGTTTGATACCGTGAACCGTCCCGGCATTACTGCAGGACGTCCGGGCGCCCCGATTGATTTCTAGGTGCCGGGGAAAGCCCAACCGTTTATAGTGGCGATCCCTTCGCGCAGCTTCTTTACTGGAACGTATTCCGGCGATTCCCACCATGAATGGATTGCTTCCATGGACGGAAACTCGAACATCACCACCGGTCGCTCGTCGTGCTCGCCCTCGAGGACATCGACCTTGGCGCCCCGCGCGACGACTTTGCCGCGAACTTCACCATCAGCGGAACGACGGCTTCACGGTATTTCTGATACTGAGCTTGGTCGGTGACCGTCACTTGGACGACAAAATAAGCTGTCAAAATGGCCTCCCTGCTCAAAGGGCACATCAAACCGCAATCAGAGCATGCCGACAAGTAGGGGTATTTGCCTTCCAGTCACGACGGTAGATCGGATGTTGCCGGCCTACGCCCGGGCGCTGCGCAGGGCGCGCTTCAGCTTCTCCCGCTCGCTCGCCCATTTCGCGTCTTCGGCTTCGATCCGCTTTTCGATCGCAGCCCGCTCGGCATTGAGTGACTCGGACCGTTCCTGGTGCTCCCGCTCCTTCTCTCGCGCTGCCTCCTCCCTGCGCCGGTCCGCATCGCGCCGTTTCTGCTCGCGCTCGAACTCCGCGGCGGCCTTGCGAGCATCCTCCATGCTGATCTTTGGAAGCGGTGGCTTGTTCGAGGCCGAACCCCCAGGTTTCTTCGCGCGACTTTCTTCCTGGTCCAAGTCCGGCAATTCGGCATGCTCGGCGAACCGACCGCTCGATCCCGCCGGCGCTTCAGCACCACGCCGGGCTTCGCCATGGTGGCGGCGACGACTTCCGGATCGTCGGTCTCTTTGGCGTGCCCCTGATGGAAGAGTTACTGCCTCCGCCCCACGCCTCGAGCGCCGCTTTCATCGAGCGCGCGGCGATCGCAAGATCGTAGAATCCCAGCGAGGTCTGATACGTCTTGAGCTTTCGCGCCATGTCGCGCCCGCTCGCTGCTCGTCAGCGCCGGCGGGCGACCCACATTCCCAGCACGAACGCGACGGCGAGCGATTGCAGGGGCGCCTGGACGGTTACCCTGCGGAGGCGGTCCGCCCAAACGATGGCGGCATCCTTCGCGGGCTGGGCCGGTCGCCGGCGGGCCCCGGAGGTCTGCTCGTTGCCGTCCATCTCGTTCGTCAGCCCGGAGGCTTCGGTCATTGCCGAGGCTTCCTTCAAATCCATATCCATGCGGCTCTCCTATTCCGTCGTTAGGCGGTCTTCCGCTGCGGCTTGGCCGCCGGCTTCTTCGCCGCCGCATCCTTCGCCGGCTTCTTGCCCGCGATCGGCATCAGCATCTCCTTCTGGCCGGCCGCCGCCTTCTTCGCCTTCTTGACCGGCTTCTTCGGAGCCTTGGTCTCCGCCGTCGCGGCGCCGACGCTCTTGCGCAGCGCGTCCATCAGGTCGACGACGTTCTCGCCGCGCGGACGCTCCTTCGGAGTGATCGGCTTGCCGGCGCGCTTCTGGTTGATGAGATCGATCAGCGCGGTCTCGTAATGGTCCTCGAACTTCTCGGGGGCGAACCGCCCGGCCTTCTGATTCACGATGTGCCTGGCGAGATCCAGCATATCCTTGGTCACCTTCACGTCCTGGATCTCGTCGAAATACTCCTGCTCGCTGCGCACCTCGTACGGATAGCGCAGCAGCGTGCCGACCAGCCCCTTGTCCATCGGCTCGAGCGCGATGATGTGCTCGCGGTTGGTCAGCACCACCCGTCCGATCGCGACCTTGTCCATCTCGCGGATGGTCTCCCGGATCACCGCGAAGGCGTCATGACCGACCTTGCCGTCCGGGCGGATGTAGTAGGGGCGGATCAGGTAGCGCGGGTCGATGTCAGTTCTGCCGACGAACTCGTCGATCTCGATGGTGCGCGTCGATTCCAGCGCGATCTCCTCGAGCTCCTCCTTGGAGACCTCGATGTACTGGCCTTTGTCGAGCTCATACCCCTTGACGATGTCCTCGTTGGGCACCTCATCGCCGGTGTCGGCATCGACCTTCAGGTACTTGATCCGATGGCCGGTCTGCCGGTTGAGCTGATTGAACGAGATCTTCTCGCTCTCGGACGTGGCCGGATACAGCGCAACTGGGCAGGTGACGAGGGACAGGCGAAGGAAGCCTTTCCAGTTGGCGCGCGGGGCCATTACGCAAAACTCCTCGAGGGCGGCACGGATTCAAGACGATTCAATTGGTCTGGTTCCGACAATCGCCCGTCCTGCCCTCGATTCATCTTTAACGGGGCATCCCGCCGCGCCAGCGGAAGTAGCGGTCTGCTTGACTAGCATCGAACAAAGAGAGAACATTGGGGCATGGCCGCCCCCGAGACGTCCGCGCCCGCCCCTGACGACCTGGAGGCCGCCGCCGACCTGGCCATCGCGGCCTGCGGCGGTGACGCTCGGGAAGCCGTCAAGGCGCTGATCGTGGCGAACAGCTTCCTGGAAGTCCAGGTCGACGAGCTACGGGCGGCGGTTTCCGCCGGCTACGCGCGCGGCCGGTTCGAGGTACTGCGCGATCGAAAGGACTGGTACGACTGAGATGGCTGAGGTCACCTACTACGTCGCCCTGCCCTTCGTAGCGGCCGATGACGGCATCGCCGCCGGCGAGGCGGTCGAGTGCTTCAATCCGAACGCCGCCGTTATGCAGGCCGAGGCGCTCGCGCGCAAGCCGGGCCACGTCGGGGCGGTG
Source organism: Bradyrhizobium sp. LB8.2 (assembly GCF_040548035.1). Lineage (NCBI taxonomy): Bacteria > Pseudomonadati > Pseudomonadota > Alphaproteobacteria > Hyphomicrobiales > Nitrobacteraceae > Bradyrhizobium > Bradyrhizobium sp. LB8.2. The sequence goes on from NZ_JBEPQV010000033.1 coordinate 17,362, forward strand.
GCCTTCAGTCGCAGCGGGGACCCGGCGACCGGCGAATTCGGCGACGCCAAGGGCATCCGGAAGTTCGGCGAGGTGCCGGACGATCTGAGCGCGCTGTGACTCCCGATCAGTTCTTCGCCTGGGTGACCGCGCACGAAGGTCGCTTTGAACTCGTGGATGGCGAGATCGTGATGCTGGCCCCGGCCGCACGACGGCACGACCGCGTCGTCGTGAATCTCCTCACCGCCATTCATGGCCAACTCCGTGGAGGTCCATGCCGGCCACGCGACGCATGCCGGATCTGGGCGTAGACTGCGGACGCCCGGAGGATCAGTCGTTGATGGCCGTCGCCGGCGACGGGCGGGTTCGACCTGACCGTAAAGCTTTCGGAATATCAGTCCGTATCGCGCGTGGACCACATCCTGTTCGTGGATACCGAAAATCCGCGCGTGCTTCTGTATTCGCGCGTCAATGGCTTTTGGAAGGACCGCCTGGTCGAGGGGCTCGATGCCGTCATCCAACTCGAAAGGCTGAACGTGACACTCGGCCTGCGAGATATCTACGACGGACTGGAGTTGCGGCCGCGACAGCCGATCGGAGGAATGCCGTGAAGGTCGCCGAGCTCATGGGATGTCGACGAATTCAACAGCTGATGCTGCTGAACGAGGCCGCCGTAGGTCCGGCACGCCCTCGGGCTACGCCGCGATGGAGTCCACCAGGACGTCCGCCCGGACCACGCGATTGCGACCTCGATGCTTGGCCGCATAGAGCGCCTGATCGGCCATCCGCATGATCTTGCCCAGATCTATTTCGCCATGGGATTCGGCGAGCCCGATGCTGATCGTCACGTTGGTCGAGGCACCTTCAGCGACGACTGCTTCGGCGGCGCAGGCCTGCCGCAGATCTTCGGCGTATTGGGCAGCGCGTTCCTTGGACACCCCGGTCATCACAACGGCGAATTCCTCGCCGCCATGCCTTGCCACCAGCATCTGCCTTCGCTCCGCGAAGGAGCACAACACCTGCGCCACCGCGATGAGCACCTTGTCTCCGAACTCATGCCCGAACTGGTCGTTGATCGCCTTGAAGCGGTCGATGTCGCACATCAGCACGGTGGTCGGCAGGTTCGCATCGCGCGCCTTGGTCAAGGCCGATTCGGCGGCCTGATCGAAGCCCCGTCGGTTGAGCAGTCCGGTCAGCTGGTCGGTGCCGGAGATTCGCTGCAGTTCGGCGCGCGTCAGCGCCAGCTCGCGCATCGTCAGCGCGGACCGGTAGCTCAGGGCCGCCGTCAGCAGCCCCGAAATCATCATGCTGATTAGGATGGACGATTTGGTCACGAAGCCGACGCGCACCAAGGCATCCGGATCGGGTCCGAACTGCAGGAGGCACAGGGACAACGTCAAGACGACGGTCAGGCCGACGCTCACGGCGGAACGGCCCATCGTGTGGCGTAGCGCGTCCCGGTGCGTAATGATGTCGATGGCCATGGCTCTGCCGTCGTAAAGCGGCCAGCATCCGCCCCCTCACCTTCAAGGCAGGTTAAGGCACGCTCCGCTCCGAAGACGCCGTTAACGCCGACCTAAAGACGAAGCTCAAATTGCGATGGTCAGCCATGAAAAGCGCAGCGGCCTGGAGTCCTGCGCTTCAGAAACCTCGCTTGAGCCTGTCGCTTCGCGGCAAGTAGGCTGATGCGAGTCATGTCCCAGTCACGCTCTTCGTCGGCGGGATAGTTGATCAGGACGCAATGAACCGGCCGCCCCGAGAAGTTGCAGCGGTTGTACAAAACCTTGTCGCCCTTGTAGCTGGACACTGCAAAGAACCGTGGTGTCACTCGCTTGTACTGAATGCGAGGAGGCGGATGCTTCTTTGCCAGAAAAGCAGCGGGAGCATCGTTCTCGACGTTGGACGCGGCCTGGATCGTGAGGTCTGCGCGCCCGTCGGCGGTTTAAAAGCGTTGCCCGTAACCCTCGGGTCGGCCCGCTGCCTCGGTAAATATTTAGGACGCTCCACGGCTACTTTTCCAAGCATGGCGACAAGTCTCATGACTTCATGGCTGAAGCCGATCTGGTCGGTCGATATATCGATGAAATCGTCGCCGTCGCAGACGGGGTCGCTGCGCCGGCGATCGTCCAAGCGGATCATGTTGTCCTTCGACGAATGGAATGTCTGGTATCGCACGCGCGACCGCGCGACCCGCACCAAGCCGGGTTGGCCGGAGGCTCCGGCCATTCTCGAAGAGCTTTATACGATGGAAGACACCCTGGTCTTCGGCGCTGCGCTCCTGACGCTGATCAACCGATGCGACCGGGTCAAAGCTGCCTGCGTGGCTCAACTCGTCAATGTCACTGGGCTGATCATGACCGAGACAGGGGGACGGGCCTGGCGCCAACCGATCTTCTATCCGTTCCAGCATGCGTCGCAGTGGGCCCGCGGCACGGTCCTCGACATGCGCCTGATCTGCGGAACGTTCGCCGCAAGCAATGGCGAACGGTTTCCCGACATCGTCAGCACTGCCGTGCTGGCGGAGGACGGACAGAGCCTCGCACTGTTTTGCGTCAATCGTAATTTCGGACGGGCAATTGATCTGGACATCGATCTGCGCGGGTTCAAGCTCGACAGCTTCATCGACAGCCGCGTGATGACATCGGCGGACCTGGACGCGACGAATACCGCTGACGATCCCGAGCGCGTACGACCTGAGCGAGGCCCTGACGCCACGATCGACAACGGCGTATGGCAGCTGAAAATACCACCAGCGTCGTGGAGCGTATTTCGCTTCGCATGCCAGTGACAGAAATCACCTCGAGACGGTCCATGACATGCTTGGCCCATCGGGGTTAGGCAAATCGGCTGGAGCCCCGCCGGCGAGTGCCCTTCATAGCTTGATGCCGGCCGGACCACAGAAGACTTCAAACTCACGTCCGCGTGCGATGCCGGCGAGCGTGATTCCGCCGGCTTCAGCCGTGCGTATCGCAAGCCCGGTCGGCGCCGAAATGGCAACGATGATGCCGGCGCCGATCGCGGCGGCCTTTTGCACCATCTCGACTGACATTCGGCTCGTGAGCACGACGGCGCCAGTGCGGCCTGAAAGTCCTCGTGTCGCAAGGGCTCCCGCGAGCTTGTCGAGCGCGTTATGGCGGCCAACGTCCTCGCGCACGATCATGTTGCTGCTCTCGGGTTGAAAAAATCCGGCGGCGTGAGTGGCGCGGGTCGCGCGGCCCAGACTCTGCGCCGCGGTGAGCATCTCGATCGATCGGCTGATTTGCTCGGCTGTCAGGCTGAGCTGCCGCTTGGCGGGTCGGATGATCCGGTTGGCTTCGCGCAGGCTTTCGATTCCGCACAGGCCGCAGCCGGTGGGGCCGACCAGGTGCCGCCGTCGCTCCTTCAACTGTCGGCCGGCATTTGGCCGCAGCCACATCCTCAGCTCGACGCCGTCGGGTCCCGGAACGACCAGAAGCTCATCGATCTCGCCCACGTCCTGGATAATGCCCTCGGTGAGGCTGAAGCCGAGCGCGAGATCGGCCAGGTCGGCAGGCGTGGCCATCAGAACCGCCACGGTCGTTCCGTCGTAGACGAGCGCGACCGGGCACTCCTCGGCAACCTCACGTTCATCCTGCACGCCGCTCGACGTGAGCCGGGGCATCCTGACGGAAGCAGTGGGGGCCGACAGACGGTCGCGTTCGCCGAAGCGGGAGCCATGCATGGTGTGTGCCCTACGACGATGTATCGACGCGCGAGATAGCTCAATGTTCCGAATGCCGAGGAACTAGCGACCGGCTCTCCGGTTTTCCGGTCGGGGCTTGCAGCTGAAGGGCCCGTCATGCGGCAAAAAGCAAAAGTCGAGAATTATGATTCGCCGGCTGGAGGCTGGGGATCGCTGAACGCCGTCATGCATATTCTCACGCAGGAAGAGGTCGCGATCCTCGGCAGCGAGATTCTGCTGAAGCAGAACAAGCCAGGCGGTTACATGTGCGTGAGCTGCTCCTGGGCCAAGCCCGCGGATCCGCATCCGTTCGAGTTCTGCGAGAACGGCGCGAAGGCCACAGCCTGGGAAATCACCGGAAAGACCGTCACGCCCGATTTTTTCGCGCAGCACCGGCTGGCGGAGCTGCGAACCTGGTCCGACCATCAACTGGAGGAGCAGGGGCGCCTGACGACGCCGATGCGCTACGATCCCGGCAGCGATAAATATCTTCCGGTGGCGTGGGAGGACGCGTTCCGGGAGATCGGCGCCGAACTGAACAAGCTCGATCCATGCTCCGTCGTCATGTACACGTCCGGCCGCGCCTCGCTGGAGGCCAGCTACATGTACCAGCTGTTCGGCCGCATGTACGGCACCAGCAATTTCCCCGACAGCTCCAACATGTGCCACGAGTCCACATCGGTGGCGCTGCCGCCGGTGATCGGCGTGCCGGTCGGCACGGTGCTGCTGAAGGATTTCGACAGCACCGACTGTATCTTCTTCTTCGGTCACAATACCACGACCAACGCCCCGCGCATGCTGCATCCGCTGCAGGAGGCAGCCCAGCGCGGCGTGCCGATCGTGACCTTCAATCCGTTGCGCGAGCGCGGACTGGAACGCTTCGTCAATCCGCAAAATCCGGTGCAGATGATCGCGGGCGGTACCCGCATCAGCTCGCAATACCATCAGGTGCGTGTCGGCGGCGACGCCGCGGCCATCGTCGGCATTTGCAAATGGGTGATCGAATCCGACGATCTCGCGCAGGCGAACGGCAGCCCGCGGGTTGTCGACGCCGATTTCATCGCGCAGCACACCGCCGGATTCGAGGAATTTGCCGCGTTCTGCCGCGCGCAGGATTGGGGCGAGATCGAGCGGGCGTCGGGTCTCGCGCGCGCCGCGATGCTCGACGCCGCGAACGCCTATATGGGCGCGAACGCCGTGATCGCCAATTACGGCATGGGCATCACCCAGCACAAGCACGGCGTCGAGACGGCGAAAATGATCGTCAATCTGTTGCTGTTGCGCGGCAATATCGGCAAGCCCGGCGCCGGCATCTCGCCGATCCGCGGCCACTCCAACGTGCAGGGCCAGCGTACCGTCGGCATCTCCGAGAAGGCCAAGCTGGTGCCGCTGGACAGGCTCGCCGAACTCTACGGTTTCGAGCCGCCGCGTTGGGATGGGCTGACGACCGTGGATGCTTGCGAGGGCATTTTGAAAGGCGACGTGCGTGGCTTCGTCAGTCTCGGCGGCAATTTCGTGCGTGCCATTCCGGAGCGGTCGCTGATGGAGCCGGCATGGTCGGGCTTGCGTCTGTCGGTGCAGATCGCGACAAAACTCAATCGCAGCCATATCGTGCCGGGCGAGGTGACTTACCTGCTGCCATGCCTCGGCCGGATCGAGATCGACCAGCAGGCGGGCGGCGCGCAGGCCGTCTCGATGGAGGATTCCACCGCTTGCGTCCATGGCTCCCGCGGCCAGCGCAAGCCGGTCGCAGAGCACGCCCTGTCGGAACCGGCGATCATCGCCGGCCTCGCCAAGGCGACGCTGAAGCCGAACCCCAAGATCGACTGGGAGAGCTGGGTCGCCGATTATTCACGCGTGCGCGACGCCATCGAACTGACCTACCCCGATCAATTCAAGGATTTCAACAGGCGCATGTTCGAGCCCGGCGGCTTTCCGCGGCCGCTCGCCGCGCGCGAGCGCAAATGGAAGACGCCCAACGGCAAGGCGAATTTCACAGTGCCGAAGGCGGCCTTCAGCCCTCCGAATGAGACCGACGGCGTCTATGAGCTGATGACCATGCGCGCCGACGGGCAGTTCAACACCACGATCTACAACGAAGACGACCGCTTCCGCGGCCTCAAGGGCAGCCGCTACGTCGTCCTGATGAACCCGGCTGACATGGAAGCCGATGGTCTCAAGTCGGGTGACACCGTCACCCTGGTGACCGAAGCCGGCGACGGCGTCGTGCGCAGCCTGAGCGAGCTCCAGGTCGTCGCCTATGACATCCCGCGCCGGAGCATCGCCGGCTATTACCCGGAGTGCAACGGGCTGATCCCGCTGTGGCACCACGCGGAAGGCAGCAAGGTGCCGGCGGCGAAGTCGGTTCCGGTGCGCGTGTTCAAGGCCGTGGTGCCTGAGATCATCGACGGCGGAGAAATTCCGATCACGACGGTCTGAGCAGGCGACGAACGTGACGGAACGGATGTGGCGCGACGCGGGTTGCCGGTCGGCAGCATCTGCGGCAAGCCTACGGACTGTCCGATGAAATCAAAGTCGATCAATGACGGCGTCGAACGAACATTCGTCCTCATCCTCGATCCCGGGGAAGAGGCCTTCAAATCCATCACCGAATTCGCCGGTCGCGAGAAGATCACGGGCGCCTCTGTGTCGGCGATCGGTGCCTTCTCGACGGCAAAGGTCGGCTGGTTCGACTTCGCCGCCAAGACCTACAAACCGATCGAACTCAACGAGCAGTGCGAGGTGCTGAGCCTGCTGGGCGATGTCGCACAGGGCGATGACGGCAAGGCCAGCCTGCATTTGCATGCCGTGCTCGGTCTACAGGACGGAACGGTACGCGGCGGGCACCTGCTGTCGGGGTCGGTTCAGCCGACCCTCGAGGTGATGATCAGGGAGACGGTGGTTCATCTTCGCCGCAGGAAGCGCCCTGATCTAGGCATCGCGCTGATCAGCATTTAGCCCGTCATGACGCTTTCGACGGCAGGGCGTAGGCGATCAGCTCGTCGCCGATCGGCGTCTCCATGAAGTGATGACCGCCGGCCATGATCACGAGGTACTGCTTGCCGTTTTCCTCATAGGTCATCGGTGTCGCCTGTCCACCGGCCGGAAGCTTGTCCTGCCAGACCGTCTTGCCGGTCTTGATGTCGATGGCGCGGATCAGATTGTCGGTCGCCGCCGCGACGAAGATCAGGCCTCCCGCCGTGATGATCGAGCCGCCGTTGTTCGGCGTGCCGATCGTGATCGGCAGCATCGAGGGAATGTTGAACGGGCCGTTGGTGCGGGCCTCGCCCAACGGGCGGTCCCATATCGTCTTGCCCGTCTTCAGATCGATGGCGCGGATGCCGCCGTACGGCGGCTGCTTGCACAGCAGTCCCGTTCCCGGCAGTCGCCAGCCGGCATTGACGTTGATGGCATAGGGCGTTCCGGCCTGCGGATCGCCGGCGCCCTCGACACCGCCGATGCGGCCGCGGGTCTGGTCGCGCGGCGTCCAGCCGCGCTTGTTGGCCTCATCGCGCGGGACCAATCGATTGTAGTTCGGCATATCGTTGTAGTTCGCGACGATCACGCCGCGCGCCGGGTCGATCGCGATGCCGCCCCAGTCCGATCCGCCATTGTAGCCGGGATACTCGATGTATTTTGTGTCGGTGGTCGGCGGCGTGAAGATACCCTGGTAGCTGGCACGCTTGAACTCGATGCGGCAGATCATCTGATCGATCGGCGACATGCCCCACATGTCGCGTTCGGTCAGATCGCGCTTGGCCAGCGTATGGTAAAGCGAGAACGGCTGCGTCTTCGACCGCTGTTCGGGCTCGACGCCGCCTTGCGGCACATTGCGCTCCTCGACGCCGGCCAGCGGCTTGCCGTTGCGACGGTCGAGCACAAAAATGTCCCCGCGTTTGCTGGGCAATACAAGCGCGGGGACCGTGCCCTGGTCGGTCGGGAAATCGACCAGAGACGCTTGGGATCCCAGATCATAGTCCCAGACGTCGTTGTGAACGGTCTGGAAATGCCAGGCGACCTTGCCGGTGGTGACGTCGATCGCGACCAGCGAGGTGCCGAACTCCTTCTCGCGATCCGAGCGGCTGCCGCTCCAATAGTCGACCGCGGAGATGCCGAGCGGCAGATAGACCAATCCGAGCTGTTCGTCGCCGGACGCGGTGGTCCACATGTTGGGTGTGCCGCGCGTGTAGGTCTGGCCCTCTGGCGGAACGGCCGGCGCGTCGGGCTTCACCATGTCCCAGGCCCATTTGAGGGCGCCGGTGGTCGCGTCATAACCCTGGATCACGCCCGAGGGCGCGTCGCGCTTCTGACCGTCGAGCACCTGATGCCCCGTTACGATCACATTCCTCACGATGGTTGGGGCCGAGGTGATCGAGTACATGCCGGGATCGTGACGACCGATGCCGAGCGCGGTGTCGACCTCGCCGCCATGGCCGAAGGCCTGACACCGCTTCCCGGTCTTGGCGTCGATCTCGATCAGCCGTGCATCCAGCGTCCCCAGCACGATCCGCCTCGCGCAGGCCGCCGTGACGTCGGCATCAGGAACGACGAAATAGGCGACGCCCCGGCAGGCAGCCGTATAAGGGATGGACACGTCCGGGACCTGCGGATCGAAGCGCCAGCGCTGCTGGCCCGTGGCTGGATCCATCGCGATGACCATGTCCTTGGGCGTGCAGACGAAAAGGGTGTCGCCGACCTTCAGCGGCGTATTTTCAGAGCCATAGGTGCCCTTGGTCTCGGAGACCGGTAGATCCTTGGTGTGGACCTCCCACACGCGTTTCAGCGAACCCACATTGGCGGTCGTGATCTGATCCAGCGGCGAATAGCGCCGCGCGCTGAAGGAGCCGCCATAGGCCGGCCAGTCCGCGCCAGTTCGAAGCGAAGAGGGATCGTTCATGGTCAGCGCAGGAGAGGAAGACGCAGAAGGAGCAGGCGCGGTATCGGCCCGCGCGCTTGCGATGCGCGGTCCCGCGAACATGGCGACGGTCGCGGCAAGCAGGAGGACCGAGGCGGCGGCGAACGCCGGCACGGTGCCGCGCCGAGAGGACGTCAGGGTCGGACTGACGATCAGCGTCAGCAGCAAAAGCACCGCGGGCCCGACCACGCGCGGGACCAGCGCCCATCCGTTGATGCCGACCTCCCAATAGGCCCAGGCCAGCGTTGCCAGGAAGACAAGGAGATAGAGCAGCGCGCCTTCGGATTTACGCATGACCAGAAGGATGCCCGACACGATGAGACCGATGCCGGCACAGAGATAATAGGGCGATCCATGCAGCGAGATGAGCCAGGCGCCGCCGATCAGCAGGACGATGCCGATGACGGCCATGATGACGCCAACAACAGGCGCCGCCCAGGTGTTGAAAATCGACCGCGCGCGTGACATGGCAGACCTCGTCCGATCGTGAGGGAACGTGGGGTCAAACGCAAGTCGTGTCGATCGTTCCTCCGGACTGTGGTATCCAATAGTTGCATCGGCCGTTGCGCGTGCCGACCGAACCCTAACCGAATCCTACGTTCGCGTCATAAAGTCCATCAAGCCGAGCCAGAGCAGGATTCCGAGCCAGAACAAGCCGGCGCCGGCGAAGACCAGCGTCAGCCCGTTGCTATGCCGCAACTCCATGAAGACCGCGGCAACGAGTCCCGCCTTGATGGTGCCGATGCTCAGAGCCACGACGGCATTGCCGGCTCCGAGCGGGACGTAGGCGAGCATCACGGTCAAGGCCAGCAGGGCCAGCAGCCCGAGCCAGGCTCCGATCAGGACAGGCGGTGGTCGCCATTCTGTCATGAGGACCGTCCCGGCAAATAGATCAGCGCGAACAGAAAAATCCAGACAACGTCGACGAAGTGCCAATACAGCGCCGCGCTGTGCAGGGCCGTCCGGTGGCGCGTGGTCGGCGCCTTCCGGCAGATGGTTGCGAGCGTGATCAGCAGGCAGATTCCGATGAACATGTGCAGGGCGTGGATCGCGGTCGCAATGAAGTAGAAGATGAAGAACAGCTGGATGCCATTGGCCAGCGGCCCGGCGAAGTGGAAGTCGATTCCCGGGACCAGATGATCCTCATATTCGTTGCTGTACTCGATGCCCTTGAGCACGATGAAGACGAAGCCGAGGCAGGCCGCACCCACGAGCAGCCGCGTGACGATCCTGGCGGTCCTGGGCGAGAAGATCTCGACCGCCCAGGCCACGAGGAAGCTCGATGTCAGCAGAACCGCCGTGTTGGCCGTTCCAATCACGATATCGGTATGCCGGCTGCCCTCGGCAAAGGCATGCGGATAGGCGTGCCGATAGACGAGAAAGGCGAGGATCAGTCCGCCGAACAACAGCACCTCGGTGGCGATAAAGACCCACATCCCCAGCTCCGCGGTGTGGTCGCGTTGCGCAGCCGAGAGATATTGTGGTGCGACGGCGGGAGCTTCAGGCATTTTGCGGCTCCGCCTCGAAGTCGCGGGAGTATTGATAGGGCGCCCGCGTCACCACGGGCTGGGTCGGAAAATTGAACTCCGGCGGCGGAGAAGATGTCTGCCATTCCAGCCCGGTGGCGTTCCACGGATTCGCCGGCGCGCGGGCACCGAAGAAGGCGGAGTAGCCGAGATAGAACAGCGGCATCAGATAGGCGACGGCGAGCATGGCGGCGCCACCGGACGAGAGCACGTTCCAGACCTGGAATTCCGGCGGATAGACGTGATAGCGCCGCGGCATGCCCTCCGCGCCGAGGATGAATTGCGGAAAGAACGTCAGGTTGAAGCCGAAGAAGATCAGCACCGCGGCGGCGCGAGCCCAATATTCCGAATAGAGCCGGCCGGTAATCTTCGGCCACCAATAATGCAGGCCGCCGAAATAGGCCGTCACCATTCCGCCGACCATGATGTAGTGGAAATGCGCGACGACGAAATAGGTGTCGGTCGCGTGGACGTCAAAGGCGAGGCAGGCCAGGAACAGGCCGGTGAGCCCGCCGATCGTGAACAATCCGATGAACCCCAGCGCATAGAGCATCGGCGCGTCGAAACGCAGGGAGCCCTTGTGCAGCGTCGCGGTCCAGTTGAAGACCTTGATGGCCGAGGGCACCGCGACGATGAAGCTCATGAAGGAGAAGACGAGGCTTGCGACCAGCGACTGGCCGCTGACGAACATGTGATGGCCCCAGACCAGGAAGCCGAGCGCTGCAATGGCCAGGCTCGCCCAGGCTACGAATTTGTAGCCGAACACGGGCTTGCGCGAGAAGCAGGAGATCAGCTCGTTGATGACGCCCATGCCCGGCAGGATCATGATGTAGACGGCGGGATGCGAGTAGAACCAGAACAGGTGTTGGAACAGCAGGGGATCGCCGCCGATCCTGGGATCGAAGATGCCGACACCGAAGAAGCGCTCGGTCGCCATGAGCAGCAGCGTGATCGCGAGCACCGGCGTCGCCAGCACCAGGATCACGGACGTCGCGTAGAGCGACCACAGGAACAGCGGCAGCCGGTACCAGGTCAGCCCCGGGGCGCGGAGCCGGTGGATGGTGACGATGAAATTGAGGCCGGTCAGGATCGACGAGAATCCGGCGATGAAGACCCCCGCGGCCGCGGCCATCACATAGCTGTTGGAATAGAGCGTGGAGAACGGCGTATAGAAGGTCCAGCCGGTGTCGATGCCGCCCGCGAAGATCGCAAACAGCGTGAGCGAGCCGCCGAGCATGAAGATGTACCAGCTCATCAAATTGAGCCGGGGGAAGGCGAGGTCGCGCGCGCCGATCATCAGCGGCACGATGAAATTGCCGAGCGTGTTGGGAATCGAGGGGATCAGGAAGAACCACACCATGATGATTCCGTGCATGGTGAACAGGCGGTTGTAGGTATCGGAGCTGACGAGATCGGCTTGCGGGGTCGCAAGCTCGATCCGGATCAAGGTGGCAGCCGCGCCGCCGATGAAAAAAAAGACGATCAGGCTGGCGAAATACAGGATCGCGATCCGCTTGTGGTCCGTGGTGGTGAACCATGATTTCAGCGTGTAGTCCGTCGTGAGATAGTTCTTCTCGCTCATGATGGGCGTCCTGCGAGCGATTTGATGTAGATGACGAGCCGCAGCAGCTGATCCTCGCTGACCTTGCCCTCGAACGATGGCATCAGCGGCTCGTAGCTGGCGACGATCTGGCTGCGCGGCAACAGGATGGAATCCCGGATATATTTGTCGTCCGCAATCACGCTGCTGCCGTCGGACAGCGGCACCGGCTTGCCGTAGAGACCCTCGAGCGGCGGTGCGCGGACCTTGCTGCCATTGCCGTGGCAGCCGCTGCAGCCGAGCGCGCGAAACAGCTGGCCGCCTTCGTCCGCAAGCGGGCTCGAGGGGGCCTGCTGCGCCAGCCATTTCGAGAAGTCGGCCGGCGCCATTGCCACGATCTCGCCGATCATGCCGGAATGATCGGTGCCGCAATATTCGGCGCAGAACAAATGATAGCTGCCGGGCTTGTCGACCTCGATTTCGATGTCCTGGTAACGGCCGGGCACGACGTCGTGCTTGAGCCGCAATGCGGGGATGAAGAAGCTGTGAATGACGTCCTGCGACGCCATCACCAGGCGGATCGGGCGCCTGATCGGGACGTGCAGCGCGTCGATCTCGGACTGGCCGCCGGGATGCTGCGTCTTCCACATCCACTGTTTTGCCACGACGAACACGTCGAGTTCGTCCGCGGGCGTCTTGTAAATCTGAAAATAGACGACTGAACCCCAGATGAAGAGGCCGAGGAAGCCGATGAACGAGGCGGCGGTCCAGCCGACTTCCCAGCGCCAGCCTTTCTCGACGCGATGGTCGCGGTCGGTCTGGTTGCCGGCGCGGTAGCGGGCGCAAAACAGCGCAAGCAGGAAGAACAGCAACCCGAGCACCAGCGCACTCATGATCAGCAAGCCGGCGAACAGCAGGTCGACATCGCCGGCATGCGGCGAAAGCCCGGGCTGCCAGAACGGGATCCACTGGCGCCACATCTACGGCACCCTCCATCGACGCGCATAGATTGGCATCATGGAGAGGGCCACCCCGGCAATCCCTTGCGCAGCAGGATGTCGATTGCGCGATCGACGGGGATGCGAACCGTTCCCCGGCTGCGATCGGTCCAACCGTAATCGCGCGTGAGCTGCTCCTCGTCATGCCGTACGATCTGCAACGTCTTGCGAGGGGCAACCTCGAGCGGCGGCACGTTCGAGCTGAGCGCAGGCCGGCTCGCGGGCGTGGTGCGGGTGCGTGATTGCGGGAAGATCAGCGGCAGCACGAGAGGCGTGACCACGACGAAAGTCGCAAGGCCGGCCGCGAGCCAGACGACGAGGCGCATCGAGACGTCCGACCGCTCGTAGCCGAAGCGCTTGCTTTCCGCCGCCATACCGATGTCCTCGATGCGGCGGGACAATTCCGCATCGAGAAGAGTGTTCCAAGTTGGAACCAATGTCCAAGGGCGAGAATTGTCGATCCGACAGCTCGCGATCGGGTCACAGCGAGAATGGCGCAAATATTCTCTTCTGTGGCGGACACGTGGTTACGCCTGCTTCTGGTCGGCGGCCTGTCGCTCGCAGGCGGCAGCATCGTGGCTGCCGTCGGTTTCGCGCACTCGGCCTACATGACGGACACCGGCATCCGCCCACATCAGCCTGTGCCGTTCAGTCATCGCCACCACGCGGGCGAACTCGGCATCGACTGTCGCTACTGCCACAGCAACGTCGACGCCGGTCCGCGCGCCGGCCTCCCACCGACCGAGACCTGCATGACGTGTCACTCGCAGATCTGGACCAACGCGGCGATGCTGGCGCCGGTCCGAAAAAGCCTTGCCGACCACACGCCGATCCAGTGGACCCGCGTCGCAAAGCTGCCCGATTACGTGTTCTTCCGGCACGACATCCACATCGCGAAGGGGGTCGGCTGCGAGAGCTGCCACGGCCGCGTCGACCAGATGGCGCTGACCTATCGCGCGAAAGCGTTCACGATGGAGTTTTGCATCGATTGCCACCGCGATCCCGCGCCGCATCTGCGTCCGAAAGGTCATGTCACGGACATGGCTTGGAAGCCGCCTGCGAACCCGCGCAAGCAAGGCGAAGCGATTGCCGCTCACGAGGGTATCCGTTTCGGCGAGCTCACGCATTGCTATGTGTGTCACCGATGAAGCGGCGCATTGACCATCAGCCTCGGACGGCGGGCGGGGAGCCACTCTGGGCGGGCATCGAAGAGCTCTCGGACGATCCACGATTTCAGGCCTTCATCGAGGCGGAATACCCGGCGGTTCAGCAATTCTCGAAGACGGCACGACGCGAATTCCTGAGATTGATGGGCGCGTCATTCGCGCTGGCGGGGCTGACCGGCTGCGAGAAGAGCTCGTTGGTTGCGGCGCTGCCTTACGTCGACCAGCCCGCCGCCGAGACGCTCGGCCTGCCGCGTTACTATGCGACGGCCGTGCTGCTCGACGGCTTTGCGCAGCCGGTGATCGCCACGGCCTACGCCGGTCGGCCGACCAAGCTCGACGGCAATCCCCGCCATCCGGTCACGCAGGGCCGCAGCGACATCTTCATGCAGAGCGCAGTGCTGCAATTGTACGATCCCGATCGTGCGGCCGCGCCGACCCGGCACGGCGAGCCCGCGAGCTGGAGCGACGTCGAGGCGGCTATCGGCATCATGCGCGAGAGCTGGCGGGTCGATGCGGGTGAGGGCGTGCGGTTGCTGCTCGGACCGACGACGTCTCCGACGCTGCTGCGGCAGATAGAAACCTTCCTGAAGCAATTTCCCAACGCGCGCGTTCATCGGCATTCGGCCGCAGGCGCGGATGCGAGACGTCAAATCGCGGCTGCGGTGTACGGGCAGGCCTTGGACCTGCACTATGTGCTCGGCGAATGCGATGTCGTCGTCAGCCTCGACGACGATTTCCTGGGGCCCGGACCCGACCAGGTGCGCAACGCGCTGGGCTGGTCGCAAGCGCGGCGGCGGTCCGATGACCGGCCGGGCAATCGCCTGTTGATGGCCGAGAGCGTGCCGTCGGCCACGGGCGCGATGGCGGGCCAGCGCTTGGTCGCCGAGGCCCGGCGCATGCCGCTGCTGGCGGAGGCGCTGGCAGGCGCGCTCGGCGTTGCCGGCGCGTCAAAGGCGCAGTTGACGGAGGTCGAAAGCCGCTGGGTCGCGACCGTGACCGACGCCTGCAAGGATCGGGCAGGGCGCTCCTTATTCGTCTCGGGCCTGAGCGGAGGTCCGAGTACGGCTCACTGGATCGCCCGGATCAATGAACAACTCAAAAATGCCGGCCAGACACTCCGGTTTACAGCGCCGATCGCGGGCCCTCCGAATGCCCGCTCGCTGGCTGAGCTCGTGTCGGATATCAATGCGGAGCGCGTCACCGCGCTCATCGTGCTCGACGGCAATCCCGCCTACACGGCGCCCGGTGAGCTCAATGTCGGCGACGCCATCAAGCGCGTGCGCGTGTCGCTGCATATCGGACTGCATCGCGACGAGACCGGCGCGCTGTGCGAGTGGCAGCTTCCGCTGGCCCATGCGCTGGAAAGCTGGAGCGACGCCCGTGCCGTCGATGGCACCGCGACCATATTGCAGCCGCTGATTTCACCGTTCCACGACGTCAAGACGGCGCATCAGATCCTTGCGATGCTGCTCGGCGAGATTGACCCGGTCGTGGACGGCGCCGTGCGCGTGACCTGGCAGATGAGCTTTGGCGATGCGTTCGGAGCGCGCTGGAAGCAGGCGCTGCACGACGGCTTTGTCGACGGCGCCGCCCCCTTCATCACGGTCGCCACCGCGAGCACGGCAATCTCGCCACCAGGCCCCGCCGGCGAACTCGACATCGTGTTCCGGCCCGACCCGACCGTGTGGGACGGGCAGTTCGCCAATGTCGGATGGCTTCAGGAGCTGCCCAAGCCGCTGACGACCGTGACCTGGAGCAACGTGATCGCGGTCAGTCCGGCGCTGGCAAAGCGTCTCGCTGCGGTGAATGGCGATCATGTCGAAGTGGCGGTCGGCGACCGTCGCGTCACCGGTCCGCTCTGGATCATGCCGGGGCAGGCCGGAAGCACCGTCGCGCTCTGGCTCGGCTACGGACGGACGCGGGCAGGGCGTGTCGGCAACGAACTCGGCCACGATGCCTACCGCGTACAGCCCGCGGCCGCGCCGTCGCTGACCGGGGGCAGCCTGCGCAAGCTCGACGCCAGCGAAGACCTGGCGGTGACCCAGCTGCATCATCGCATGGAGGGGGTCGACCTCGTCCGCGAGGTCAGCCCCGGCCATGTCACGCCGCCGCCAAGCCCGGATCAGGCCAGCCTCTATGCGGCCTGGCCATCGTCGAAGAACGCCTGGGGCATGGTGATCGATGTCGACAGCTGCATCGGCTGCAATGCCTGCGTAACGGCCTGCACGGCGGAGAACAACGTGCCCGTGGTCGGGGCCGACCAGGTCAAGGCCGGCCGCGAGATGCACTGGCTGCGGATCGCGCGCTACTACACCGGCGACATCGAACAGCCGCGCAGCTTTTTCCAGCCGGTGCCATGCATGCATTGCGAGGAGGCGCCTTGCGAGATGGGCTGTCCGGTGCACGCGACGACGCACAGTCCTGAAGGCGTGAACCAGATGGTCTATAACCGTTGCATCGGCACGCGGACCTGCTCCAGCTACTGCCCTTACAAGGTGCGACGCTTCAATTTCTTCGACTATCGTGCGCCGGCCGAGTCATCCGAGCATGCCGCCCACAATCCTGATGTCACCGTGCGCTCGCGCGGCGTCATGGAAAAATGCACCTATTGCACGCAGCGCATCGAGGCGGCGCATATCGCAGCCGACAAGGAGAACCGGTCGATACGTGACGGCGAGGTGATCACCGCATGCCAGCAGGCCTGTCCGACCAGGGCCATTGTGTTCGGCGATATCAACGATCCCAATTCCGAGGTGTCACGGCTGAAGCGAGACGGCCGGCACTACGTGCTGCTCGAGGAGCTGGGAACGCGGCCGCGCACGACCTATCTGGCGCGCTGGCGCGACGACGAGGCGCAGGGATGAGCGATCGCACCGACATCCTGCCGACGCGTCAGAGCATGGGCGGAATCGCCGACCAGCTCACCGGCATTCCCCTGCATTTCCCGGCCCAGCGGCGCTGGCTGATCGCGATGGCGTTCGCGAGCGCGCTGCTGCTGTTGTTGATGGTCTCGGTAATTGCGCTGTTCACCCGCGGCGTCGGCATTTGGGGCATCAACATCCCCGTGAACTGGGCGTTTGCGATCCACAACTACGTCTGGTGGCTCGGCATCGGCCACGCCGGCACGCTGATCTCGGCGCTGCTGCTGCTCACCGGCAGCGAATGGCGCAACTCGCTCAACCGCTTCGCCGAGACCATGACCCTGTTCGCGGTGGTCTGTGCCAGCATCTACCCGATCCTGCATCTCGGACGACCCTGGTACGTCTATTGGATGTTTCCCTATCCGGCGACCATGGGGGTGTGGCCGCAGTTCCGCAGCCCGCTGGAATGGGACATCTGGGCGGTTTTGACCTATCTGACGGTCTCGATCGCGTTCTGGTACACCGGCCTGATCCCCGATCTCGCCGCCGCGCGCGACCGCGCGACCCGCCGCGGCTGGCAGATCTTCTTCGGTGTTCTTGCGTTGGGATGGCGCGGCTCGGCCACGCATTGGCTGCGCTGGTCGCAGGCCTACCGGTTGATGGCAGGGCTTGCCGTGCCCCTGGTCGTCTCCGTCCACAGCGAGGTGTCGCTGCTGTTCGCCGCGGGACAAATCCCCGGCTGGCATTCGACAATTTTCCCACCTTACTTCGTGCTCGGCGCTGCCTTCTCCGGCTTCGCCGTCGTGTCCATCATCGCGGTCGCGCTGCGTTCGTGGTTCGGATTGCAAAACCTCGTCACCGACGATCACCTCGATCTGCTCGGAAAAGTGCTGCTCGCCACCGGCTTGATGACGGCCTATGGTTACGTCTTCGAAGTGTTCGACGCGCTCTATTCCGGCGAGCCTCATGAGCTCCAGACGCTGGCCAATCGTTTCACCGGCGCCTACGCCTGGTCGTATTGGGGCGCGGTGGTCTTCAACTTCATCCCGCTGCAGGCGCTATGGTGGCGCGTCGTCCGGCGGACCGGATGGATGCTGCTGCTGATCTCGGTCTCCGTCGCGGTCGGTATGTGGCTCGAGCGCTACATGATTCTCGTCACCAGCCTTTACCGCGACTTCCTGGTCTCGTCCTGGGGCCACTTCACGCCGACGTTCTGGGACTGGTCGACCTATTTTGGCACGATCGGTCTCTTCCTGGTGCCGTTCCTGATCGCCATCCGGCTGATCCCCATGATCTCGATCTTCGAGACCAAGGAGCTTCTCCACCAGGAGAAGGAGGAGGAGCGGCATGGCTGAGGAATTCTACGGCGCGCTGGCCGAATTCAAGAGCCCCGAGGACCTGATCACCGCCACGCGGAAGGCGCGCGCGGCCGGGTACCGCAATCTCGACGCTTTCACGCCGTTTCCGGTCGAGGGGCTGGACCGCATCCTGCACCTTCCGCGACCAAGGATCTCCTTCGTCGGGCTGGCGGGCGCCATCTTCGGGGCCGGGATCGCGCTCGCGATGCAGCTCTATACGAACTACGACTACCCGCTCAATGTCGGGGGCCGGCCGGTCTATGCGCTCTCGGCCTTCGCAGTC
The DNA here is from genome assembly GCF_040548035.1 of Bradyrhizobium sp. LB8.2. Lineage (NCBI taxonomy): Bacteria > Pseudomonadati > Pseudomonadota > Alphaproteobacteria > Hyphomicrobiales > Nitrobacteraceae > Bradyrhizobium > Bradyrhizobium sp. LB8.2. Next base: position 35,688 of record NZ_JBEPQV010000033.1, read on the forward strand.
GTGACTTTCGAACTCACCATCCTGTTCTCTGCGCTGGCCATGCTGTTCGGGATGCTCGTGCAAAATGGGTTGCCGCGGCTGAACTATCCCGTGTTCGGCGACACACGCTTCTTTCGCGCCAGCAAGGACCGCTTCTTCCTCTGCGTGAGCGCGGAAGATGCCAAGTTCAGTGCCAACGAGACCCTGGTCTTTCTCAGTGGCACGGGGGCGCTTTCGGTGGAGCTTGTGCCGGGATGAACAGACTACCGTTCATCATCGCGCTTGCGATGCTGCTCGTTGGCTGCGACCAGAACATGGATTCGCAGCCCCGCTACAGCGACTATTCGCGCGCGCCGCTGTTCCGGGGCAGCGTGCTGCGGCGCCCGCCGGCTAATACCGTCGCCCGCGACGATCTCGACCGGGAGAAGGCCGCGACCACCAGACCAACGCTTTCCATCGAACTTTTGGCGCGAGGACGGCAGCGTTTTGGCATCTTTTGCTCGCCCTGCCACGGCGCCGGCGGCGACGGCAACGGCATTGTGGTCCAGCGCGGCATGCCGCATCCGACGAGCTATCACGACCAGCGGCTGCTCACCGCCGACGACCAGCACTTCTTCGACGTGATCACCAACGGCTATGGCGCGATGTATTCCTATGCCGCGCGGGTGCCGCCGGCCGACCGCTGGGCGATCGTCGCCTATATCCGCGCGCTTCAGCTCAGCCGCCACGCCTCGCTCGACGACGTGCCCGCGGACGAGCGCGCCAGGCTGGAGGCCTTGCCATGAGGCGTCGTATCGGCTTTGTCACAGCGGTCACGGGCCTGATCCTGATCGCCGGGCTCGTTCTCGACGCGCGGTCGACGGTTGCCGCTTATCTCGCTGCCTGGATCGCGTGGAGCGCGGTTCCGATCGGAGCGCTGGCGCTGTTCATGACCAGCTATCTGGTGCGGCGACGCTGGACCGAGGCGCTGCATCCTGTCTTTCTGGCGGCCACGGGCACCTTGCCGGTCGCGGCGCTGGCGTTCATTCCGGTCCTTCTCTTCATGAAGGAGGTCTATCCGGCCGCAGCCGATCCGTCGTCATTGCCGCCATTCAAGGCGGCCTGGCTCATGCCGTGGTTCGTCATATTGCGAGCCGTGCTTTACTTCGCGGTCTGGATTGCGTTGGCCAGTTGGCTCCGCGGCGCCTGGCGCAATGACGAGCCCATGGTGCGCGCAGCCTCGACCGGATTGATCGTGTGGGCGCTGACCGCGTCGTTCGCAGGGATCGACTGGATGGAGGCACTGGAGCCGGATTTTCACTCGTCGATCTACGGCCTGCTCTATCTCAGCATCGCGATGGTAAACGGGACAGCCTTCGTCGTAGCGGCCGGGCTATTGTCGATGCGGCAGATCGGACCGAGCCGCGGCTACAGCGCGCTGCTGATGTCGGTGTTGCTGCTGTGGTGCTATCTCCACGCTATGCAGTACATCGTCATCTGGTCGGGCAATATCCCGAACGAGGTCTCCTGGTACATCGCGCGCTCCGACAACGGTTGGCAATATGCCCTCGCCGGGGTCGCCTTCGGGCAATTCGTGGTCCCGTTCTGCGCGATGCTGAGCTCCAGGGTACGCTCGGACCCGCATTGGCTACTGGCCCTGTGCGCGCTCACGCTGGCGATGCGGTGGCTGGAATCCGCGATCCTGATCCTGCCGGCCATTCACGGGCTTTCCGCCGCCACGACCGTCGTGATGCTGATTGCTGCCCTGCTGCTTGTTGGCTCGGTTCTGTGGCTTGCGTTCGACGCGCTGCTGGCGCGGGAGGCCGAGCGGAGAGCGCCGCTGGACGTCATCTGGCCGCGAATTCGCGGCGAAACAGCAGCCCGATCAGTCCGCCAAGGGCGATGAGGCTGATCGAGGCGGCGGCGAGCAGCAGCCGCCGAGCCGCGAACGTATAAGTGCCGCTGGCCGGATCAAAACCGTAGCAGAGCAGATGGATCTGGTCGGTCCAGCCTCCGACATGTCCGCGGCCGGCCTCGACCAGCGCCAGCCGCAGGCTGGTCGCATCGACCGCCAGCGCCGAGAGCGCGCGCGAAATTCGCCCGTCTGGCGTCACAACGAAGGCAGCAGCGGAATGGGCGAATTGGTCGTGCGCGGCGTCGTAGACCGTGCGCAACCCGAATACACCGGTCAATGTCTCGACGTCCGATGCCGCTGCACGCAGGAAATAGCTGTGGTCCGGCAGGTCGCTTCTCGTGCTGACCTGCGCGGTTTTCATGGCCAGCGCCTGGGCCGCGCTGTCCTTGGGATCGAGACCGACGACGATGAGCCGGAAATCCCTGCCCGCCTTCAATCCGGTATCGGCAAGGGCGTTCGATACGATCGATATCGTCGGTCCGCAGAGCGTCTCGCAAGTGTAATCGGCGAGAATCCAGACGGTGGGAATATCGCCGAGCCAGCTTTGCAGCGGTGAGTTGCGGTCCCTCAGATCGCGCATCTCGGTACGCAAGGGCAGTTGGGCGTCGAGGTGAGGGACGAGGCCGACCTGCTCGAGCTGCGAAGCCGTGACGGCCGCGCGCGCCGGCATCGGAGCCGCGAGGCAAACGACAAGCGCAACGATCCATCCCGCGACCCCTGTGCGGGCTTTCCTTTCGGAATTGCCGATCAAGCGTTGGGCCTGCAAAATCTCTGGATCTCCGGATGATGCCTGCAACGAACATGCGCAACTGACAGATCGTGGATCAGCAGGTCCTCCATCGATTAATGTCCTTGGTGAAGAAGCCCATATTGTACGTTTCCTTTCGCAATGGCGGCTTTGGAACGCCGCTTCCATACGCAAGTTCCTATTGCCGGGCGCGGCCGGGAGACGCCCGGGCACTCCGCGAACCCATGACGATTGGTGGCTATGAGGGACAGCAAGTCGGAACGCGCCGAGATCCGGGATCCAGTTCATCTCTGCATCGACATGCAGAACATCTTTGCGCCCGGAGGTCTGTGGGCAACGCCATGGATGGAGCGCGTTCTGCCGACGGTTGCAGCGATCGCGTCGCGCTATCGGGCACGAACCATCTTCACGCGCTTCATTACGCCGCAGCAACCGCACGTGCGCGAGGCGTTGCGCGATTTGAGCATGCTGCACGCGCTCAATCCGCCCTCCAGCTTGGTCAGCCTCGGCGTCTGGTGGGAGCCCACCAGGCTGATCCGAAGTTCGGCGCATGCGGGCGAGCTGACCAAGCTGTGATGCCGTTCCTTCAGGGGTCCATGAAGCGCTGCAGGCCTGCAAATGGCAGACCTGTTACGCGGCTTGCAGACGCCATCGTCGGCTTAAGCGGCTGAGCCTCCCCTCAGAAGATTCCGAAGAGGGTGAACACCGCGACCTCACCCACGAAGGCGACGGTCATGATTGAAACCGTGAGAACCACGTCGCCTATCGGCATTGGGGCCATTGGCTGCTGCTTCTCGCTCGAATGCCCCTGTGCTGAATTCATGAAGGCATGAAAAGGTTTCGGTTCCGAGGGCTGCGTCCGGGCGCTTTCTGGGGCAACCCCAAGGACATGGAGCAAATCGAAGATCGGCGCTCGTCATGACGGGCGCCTGACCAAGGGTAGGCCTCGTCGGCTGAGACACCCCTTCGGCCGTTAGGCGAAGGCCAGGCTGGCTGGAAGCGCAAACCTCGCTCCCTGCCGTATTTCCGCCGACGATACAGCACGGGGTCTTCAGCGCGGGAAGGCTGCCGCAGCTTCCGGCTTTCGTCTCCTCGGGCAAGCCGGAACTCGCCCTTCCGAAGGGATCCGAACGCCACCTAGCCGGCCACTGACGCCAGCGTGATCTACGAGCAGCTGCTCATGGTCGTGGGCCTGCTGGACGCCAAGATCAGGACGATCCGCGAAAGACCGGCGTTCCCAGGGTAGTGGAGGAATGCTCAAGGGATGGCTGGGTGGCACCAACAAGCTGAAGCGGCAACTATCGGCGCAAGGACCTGGATACGCGCGCTTCCGACTCGGTCCGGCTAGTTGTATTTTAACCGGAGTTCCTGAGGCGGCGGTATAGAAGCCGTACCAAGAAATGTCGCGGAAGGCCGGTTCGATGAGACCATCGACTTCCATCGCTGAGCACGGCAACCAGGTTCGTGAGATCCTGAACCGCGCAGGCATGCGCAACCCGAAAGTGTTCGGATCGGTGGCGCGCGGCGAGGACACCGACTTGGACATTCTGGTCGAGGCGCCTCCGGGCACCTCGCTTTACGATCTGGCACGGGTCGAGATCCAACTCGAAGAGTTGCTCGGCTGCAGGGTCGAGGTGCTCACGAAAGGCTTCATGGCGCCTGAGATGCGACTGGTCCTCGCAACCCAGGCTTTACGTGACGCCCGTCTTTCTACGGTTTGGCACTCAGCTAGGTGTTCACCGCCGGCGTGGGCCTTCCGCGTCGCGACGTTTCACTTTCGACATGGCCAATTGGAGCTTTTAGCCCACTGCTCTTGGCTCCGGTCAGCACATCTAGCGCAGCGCGCGTCCGGTCTCAGAACTTGAGCGTGGTTCTGAGACCGAACACCAAAGCGTTCCTGAGAGCCTTTCCAGCGAGCGGGCCCGCCGGCAGCGTTGCACCGCCGCCGGGATGGACGATGTACTGGAAATTCGGTTGCACCGTCCAGCCATCCTTGACCTGATATTGATAGACTGCAGTCAGCAGGCCTTCAAAGCTTCGCACCGGCCAATTCGGATCGACGAGCGTCCGATAATCCCAGTCGAGCGCCTGCGCCCGTTTCGAAACGTGGGCATAACCCGCTGCGATCCCGAATTTGTCGTCTGAACGGTCGTCGCGCAGACCGATGAATTCGATGCCGGCATCCGCGTACAGATCGATCAGGTTGCGATCGGCAGGCGCGCCGGCAACGCGAGTGAACACGCCGATGCCGCGATCGTCGCTATGCGGTACGCGATAGATCTGTTGCTCGAACACTGCCCAGCCGCCGATGTCCCCCGACAACAGCAGGGGCCCGCCGCTGCTGGCGGGAGCGGCGAGCGAGACCCCATTCGACGCGAGGTGCTGGTCCGTGAAGGAGCCGAAGTGCCGCCAGCCCCCGAGCTTGATCTGGCCGCTCAGGTTCGGATCGCCCTTCTTGTTGTTCCAGGCGTACTGGATCTGCCCGAGCAGGAGAGGCGGATCGTTGACGCGGAAATTCACGCCATAGCGGTTGCGCTCCTGCGGATCGCCCGGACCGGGACCGGCCTGGTCGCCATCGAAGATTCCGCCAAGTACCGCAAGCTGGTCGGTCACGTTGACGAGCAGGCGGGCTCCCATCGCGGCCAAAGGCGGCGAAGGTCCGCCGCTGGGCAGGTCGAGCGACGTGACGGCCGGCCAACCCATGGAAGCATTCGTGAACACATCGGTGTACTTGGTGTTGAAGAATTCGCTGTCGGCGGCCAGCTGCCCGAACTTCAGCGAGAGCTTCTTCGCGCCCCACTGCTTTTCGAAATAGGCTTCGTACAGCCGCGTCGACGGCAGAGCTTCGATTCCGCTGACGACGAAAAAATTCTGCAGATTGGAGCGCGACAGCCCGTCGCCATGGATCTGGAACATGTTGGCGTGAAAGGTGAGCTTGTCGATCCCGACGAGCTTCTGCAGATCGATGTCCACGGCCAGGTTAAGTCGGCCTTCGTAGATCGCGCCCTGCTTCAACCCTCCGGACGCGTTGCCGAACACCTCGCCGATGTAGGTCGCGGCGAATTTGACGCCGTACTTCTGCAACGGATTGGGCAGAAGGCCGAGCGTCTTCTCCTCGACGGTGCTCTCTCCCGTGTCGGGATCGGCCGGCTTGTCGTCGTCGGTCTTCTTGTCCTCCTGCGCCATGGCGTTGGCTGCAAGGAGCAAAACGACCGACATCGAAAGAGCCGCTTGCCGGTATGCCTTCCTTGGCCGAGACACGGGAGCTCCTCATGCTGGAAGTGCCTTCAGGGATTTGCCTGATCTTCCGGCGCAAGTCCACCGGTCCACGAGGGCGACCTTGCCTTCGGTCGTTTGGGATCTTAGGTCGCCTGCCTCTCCGAATTGGGGCAGCTACTCTGACACTCGCGGTGTTCAAGATTCCGAATTCCAAAAGCGAAAAATTGCGCTAGGATGAGGCTTTCCCGCATGGGGCATTTCATTTCATGTTCGACACCTCCACTACCGCGCTTTTGCGCGCGGTCCTCGACGAAGTCCGCGAGAGCGTTTCGCGCCGCGAGAGCGGAGTGCGCACCCACGTCGCTGCGAAGATTCTGGAAGCTGCTACGCGCGGAGAGGTGTCGCCCGAAGGTCTCAGGCAGGTCGGGCACCAAGCTCTCTCGCAAGCGCCGACCATGTGGCGCTGACCGGACCGAGGGGGCGGGGGTGAATTTTCAGGTCACGGTGCTGAAGATCCTGGTGGGCTACCCGGATGGATTTGCCGTGATGGCCGACCTCAAGCGCGACATGGCGATCCTGGCGACCAGCGGTCGGGACTGGGCCGATCGCACCAAGCGGCTGGCGGCGCGCATGCCGGACCTCGACATCTTTTCGCAAGGCCTGGTCGCGCGCGAAAGTGGCGGCTGGAAGATCACCGTCAAGGGGCGGATGGTGCTGGAGTTCATGGAGGCGCGCCCGGTCGCCGAGCAGGCCATAGAGTCGGAACTAGCCGTAGACGCGCCGCTGCCGTCGCTGCCGCAGCCGGCCGAGCGGGCGAGGCGGCGTCGCGAACGTCGGGAGCGTGCGCGCGGCGCGCGGGAACGGGCGCGGGCGAACGCTTCCTCTGCGTAGTGGCGCCGTACAGAACGCTACTGGGATCGAAGCCGCAGCTCATTGCGGCGAGGAGAGCGCATCCGCGCAGGTGCGTGATCTCGTTGCCGACCAGTGGATACTCACGGCGCCGAGATCGTCCGAAATCCCGGAACTTCCGGATCACGGTGGCATCGCCGAAGTCGTCCATCGCCGGATCCCTGCGGCTGAAGGCGACGGCGCCGGATCGAACCGGTGTCCCGATGGGTAGTCTAGCCTGCCGGCGGACCCGGCAAATTCCCGAGAATGCGGTGGTCCTCCAGCAGGACGGCTTCCGGAACAGCAGGTCGCGGATCCAGATCATTCCGTTGCGGCTTTCCAGCCCCTGAGGGCCGTCCCCGTGCTGCGCTCGACCACGTCTTCGGCGACGGCTTTCGCGCGTTCTTCGCAGCGCGCGCGCAGATCCTCGAGCTCGTCCGCGCTCAGATGCTCGATTCCCACGAAGCTATTCTGCACGATACCCGTCCGGATCAGCTCATCCAGTTTCACCTGGATCGCGGCACTGTCCCGGTTCTGCGAGTTTTGGATCAGGAAGACTATCAGGAAGGTCACGATGGTCGTCCCGGTGTTGATGACGAGCTGCCAAGTGTCGGAAAACCGGAACAGCGGTCCTGTAACGGCCCAGATGACGATTACCGCGCAGGCTAGGACAAACGTCGATGCACGCCCTGCCCCCTGCGAGGCCTTGTTGGCGATGGACGCAAACAGCCGCCGATGCCGGCGCTCGCTTTCCTGATGGCCCTGCCGCATGGCATTCCTCCTTTCCGAATGAAATCCCGCTTAGCCGCCGGTCGCGAATCCTGGGTAGAGGCTCATCCCTCCGTCCACGAACAAGGTGGCGCCAGTGACGTAGTCGGCCATGTCAGAAACCAGCCAAGCCACCGTCTGCGCGATGTCGTCCGGTTCTCCGATGCGCTTGTACGGCACCAACGTCATGAGCCGTTCGTAGGCATCCGGGGTCTCCCATGCGGGCCGGTTGATGGGCGTGCGAATGGCGCCAGGAGCGACCCCGTTTGCGCGAATGGCAAATGGGGCGACTTCCTGGGCGATGCTGCGCATCAACTGCATGACGCCGCCCTTCGACGCTGCGTAGTTGACGTGACCGGCCCAGGGTATCTCCTGGTGAACGGAGCTCATGAACACGAGCTTGCCCGCCGCCGCGGAGATTCGGCTCACCACGCCGCGTTTCTTGAACTCACGAACGGCCTCTCGCGCGCACAGGAATTGGCCCGTGAGATTGACGTCGATCACCTTCCTCCACTGCTCGAGGGTCATCTCGTCGAAAGAGGCATCTCTCTGCAAGCCGGCGTTGTTCACCGCAATGTGGAGGGTCCCGAAATGATCGACCGCGTGGGCGAACATCGAATTGACCTCGTCCTCCTTGCTGACGTCCGCCTTGATGGCGATGGCGCGGCGACCGCCGGCTTCGATTTGGTGCGCCACCTCCTCCGCCGCGGCCGGGTCGGCCACGTAGTTCACGACGACGTCGGCGCCCGAAGCAGCGAGACCCAGCGCCACAGCCTTGCCGATCCCTGAATTTGCGCCGGTGACCAACGCCGGTTGTCCCTCCAGGACGACGGGAAAACGGACGGCTGAACGCTGTCTCGCGCCCGGCGGGACGGGTCCGGCAGGGTCGGTTGTCGCTTCAGGCATGGTTGGCTCCTGCAGTCGTGCTCTGCGCTCCTTCGCTCGGCAGCGACTTCTTTCCGCCGCGTGTTTCGGAGGGCTTGTCGCGGTGAGTGAGGTTGTGCGCCGTGTTCACCAGGGCGATGTGGGAGAATGCCTGCGGGAAGTTGCCGACCAGTCTGCGCTTCGAGACATCGTACTCTTCGGAGAGCAATCCGACGTCGTTGCGCAAGGAGAGAAGCCGCTCGAACAACGCCTTCGCATCGGCCGCACGGCCTATGAGCTGATAGGCATCGGCGAGCCAGAAGCTACAGGCCAGGAACATACCCTCGCCCGGCGGCAGTCCATCCTTGGTTGCGCCCGTGTCGTAGCGGCGCACGAAGCCATCCACGACCAGGTCGCGTTCGACGGCTCCTACGGTCGAGATGACACGTGGATCATCCGGCGGGAGAAAGCCCACGGCAGGAATCAGCAACAGGCTGGCGTCGAGCTGAGGCTCGCCATAGACTTGAACAAAGGACTTGCGGTCCTCGTCGTATCCGCGCCGACACACGTCCGCATGGATCGCATCCCGGACCGCGGTCCAATCGTCGACCGGCCCCTCCATCCCGAATTCCTTGGCGGACTTGATCGCACGATCGAAGGCCACCCATGCCATGATCTTCGAGTATGTGAACTGCTTGCGGCCGCCTCGGACCTCCCAGATGCCTTCGTCCGGCTCGGTCCAGATTGCCTTCAGATGATCGAGCAACGCGCATTGGACGGCCCATGCCCGCTTGTTCTCGGCGAGCCCCCCGCGCCGCGCCTGGTAAAGCGCGTCCATCAGTTCGCCGTAGACGTCCAGTTGTAGCTGCTGGTGGGCGGCGTTGCCGATCCGGACCGGCTTCGAATTTTCGTAGCCGGACAGCCATGGCACTTCCCACTCGGTCAGCCGGCGTTCGCCGGTGACCGAGTACATGATCTGCAGTTGGTCGGGGCTGCCGGCGACCGCGCGAATGAGCCAATCGCGCCAGGCGCGAGCCTCGTCGTAGTATCCCCCGTCCATGAACGCGAGCAGCGTGAGCGTGGCATCCCGAACCCAGCAGAACCGGTAGTCCCAGTTGCGAGGGCCGCCGAGCTGCTCGGGCAGAGACGTCGTCGCGGCCGCGACGATCCCGCCACTCGGCTCGAACGTCAGCGCCTTCAGCGTGATGAGGGAGCGGAGAACCTCGTTCGAATACGCCCCAGCCGCCCGGCATCGGCTGGACCAGTCCCGCCAAAAACGCTCGGTGTACTCCAGAAGCTGGAAAGGATGCGCGGCTGGCGTTTCCTCCTGATAGGAAATCTGATGACTGAGCACCAAGGCTCTACGTTCGCCCGCCGAGACCACGAACGAGCCCACGGTCGCCATCTCCTCGCCCTGCAGCGGCACGTCAGCCCGCAGCACCAGCATGGAGGCTCCGGCCACCAGGGATCGTGCGCCATCATCAAGCCGGCTGACCCATGGCACGGAGACGCCGTAGTCAAAACGCGCCGCCAATTCGCTCCGCATCTCGACCCGGCCATCGAGTCCTTCGAGGATCCGGACGATGCGCGATTTGTCGGATTTGGGCGGCATGAAGTCCGTGACACGAACGCTGCCGTCGTCGGTTCTGAAGGTCGTCTCCAGGATCAACGTGCCCGGCCGATACCGGCGCTCGGCTGAGCGCGACGCCACGGGCGCGACGCGCCAATAGCCGTTGTCTTCGGACCCGAGTAGCTTTGCGAAGCAACTGTCGGAGTCGAACCGCGGCAGGCAAAGCCAGTCGATGGAGCCATCAAGACCCACCAACGCTGCGGTCTCGCAGTCGCCAATCAGTGCGTAGTCTTCGATTCGAGCCATAGGGAAACATTGCGGGCAATAGGTGCCGCCTCCGTAGACTCCAGCCGGGTTGGCTCAATGCTTCTTGCGCTCCAATGTTCCTTGGGCACACTCAGAGAACCATCCTGCTGCTCGAAAAGCGGATGGCGCAGAAGGTTGCGACCTGCGAGCAGGCCTTTTCGCGATCGCTCCAATGACGCGCCAATAGGCTGATGCACCTTTCGCTTGGCATCGGTCGCGGCTTCAATCCTGATTCATCCCGGCAATGACGCCAAGGAACCATCCGCTGAAGAAAGCCGTACTAAGCATCATGAGATTGGCCGTTGCGGAGAGGCAAGTTTGTCTTGAACATGGTCGAATCCGATCAGCCCCCAGCAGCGTACAAATGAGAGCGCCGAATGCAGGGGCCAAAGCGCCCGCCGCCGCGTGCGAGCCGATGGGCCGGGGCAGCCCCGCGCGAGTTCCGTGAGAGATTCCAAGGATCGACGGAACGATACCTCGAAACTCAAGACGATCACGATCAGACAGGCAGCGAGGAAGTACGTGGACATGTGCCTAAGAGCATTATCGGCTCATTTCAAAAGCCGAGCAGATCGAAGTTTACCAATTGCGATATTGATTCCTTAAACGGGCGCGACGCGCACAACGTCCGCTGTGGGTCAGAAATGCGAAGAACTCGACGTGAGCAAATCTGGTCCGCCATGCTTCAGTGAGCAGGCCTCAATGAAGCGGGCCGCTACTTCGCTGATGGGCCAACAAGCGACATCCGCGCGGTCCGATAGAGATAAAAGAGACCGCCAACGGAGGCAACCTCGATAAACTACTTCACGTCTGTCATCACGGGTCTGTCTTTGGTCTTGATGCCGATCACCCGCGTCTTCGATGGCTTGTCCGTAGCGTTCCGGCCGAAGTGCTTGGTGTTCGGTGGCGTGTACACAACTTCACTGGCGTTAACTATCTTGGTTCCGACACCGTCGATTTCAAAGATCTGCTCGCCCTCGATGAGGTAGACGGCTTCGTAACCTTCCTCATGCTGGTGCAGCGGAAGCCGAAAGCCAGACGACCACTCTGCTGCGTAGATGATTGCCTCTTGGCCGGGCAGATTGACCAAGTCCGTCTTGAATATTCGCTTGGTTACGTATCCCGGCACCTGAGCGCGGATGCTGTCGGGCAGGCCCAACCCAATGATGATGCCGCCCACAAAAGGCCCGCCGAAAAAATAAGGCGTTTCATGACGCACTCATCGTCGAGCCACCTTCGGGTGGCGTTCCTGAGACCCAACATCTAAGACGCTTGTCATCCCAGCACCCGCTGGCGCAGGGAGATCCGTCGGATCAGCCGGGGTTCATGCCCTTGGATTTGATGATTGCAACTGCCGCCGGACCTTTAAGGTAATCAATGAGGGCCTTGGCAGCGGTGGTCTCTTTGGTTTCTGATCCAACCGCGGCCGTAAACACCACATTTTGTTGCAGTTCGGCCGGAAGTGGCCCGACGACATCCAAACCGGGAGCGGTGAGAACGTTGATAAGGAATAGGCCCAATTCGACTTCACCCTGGGCAACCACCGCGACGACCTGCGCAGGGTTGGGCTGCGCCCTCATCTTCGCCTTCATCGGCTCGGTGATTCCAAGGCGATCAAATACCTTTGCGATTGAATAGCCGGTGGCGCTCTCCGGGATCGAGGCAATGGACTGAGCTTTGAGCAGCGTTGCCTTGAGCGCGTCCGCGTTGCCGATTTCAGGCTTTTGAGCGCCAGAGCGGATAGCAACGCCGAGGCCAACGTGGGCAATATCGATTGTCGGACCTGCCGCGAATTTAGCTCGGGACGACGCGTCCTGCATAACTTCGACAGGTACAACACCAACATCAAACGGCTTGCCCGACGTAGCCTCCTTTATGAGGTTCGGAGTGGTGCCAAAGAAAATCTCAAGCCTGTGACCAGAGGCTTGCTCGAACTGCGGTTTGATATCTGCCCAAACGCCTGACATTGCTCCACCCGCCAGAAGCCTGAGTTCGGCAGCCTGCACGTTGGCGGACGGCGACAGCACGAGCACCAGACCCAGCACTGAGGCGGCCACTGGGAGCGAATACCTCTTCATGACAAAACACCTCATTTGCGGCGCTCTATGACGGGATTTTACGGATGGCACGCGCACCAGCATGAATATTCACGCTTCTCGGCATTCCTGCAAGATAGACGACGGCTACGCCCGATGTCTCGGTTGTTGGGTCAAAAGCGCCGTTGACTGGCCTCGTGTCACTTCCTGTCTCCCCCGATCAGCAGATCCTATTTAAGGCAAACCGAATTTCGCCATCGGGCCAGAAGGCGACATTCAAGGTGTAAGAAGAGCGACACCACTGGCTTTCAGCGCGAAGGGGTCGTCGCGCCTCAAACGCGCTCTTTTGCAGGAACTGCCAGACGCGGCCAGGCTCCTGTCTGGAATCAGCCAAGGCGATGCTGATCTCCGCGAGTGCGGCGACAAGGACGGATCCACAAGCCCGATCGGCGGAAGAAATATCGCGCGATGAACAGGTGCCGCTACGCGGCGAACGCGTTGGGCAGCATGCGTAGACGTTCGGTCGATCGGCGGTGAGCTCAGATGGGCCGTGATCCTGCTCCTCGTCCTCGGGATCTGTCTGGTAGAGGCGCGGCGGAGGCGCAGCGCACGTGAAGACGGCTACGCCATGATGCGCTGGCCCCTCGGCTGCGATGGTCCTCGCCCTCGCCCCGAGGAGGTCTTTTGCGGAGCCAGCCGGCCTATCGCCACATGGTGGGCGCCTCGTTCCAGGCTCTCCGCCCGACCTGCTTGAGCAGGAGCTTCGAGGCCACATGTGTCCGGGTGCCGGTTTCATTGCGGGACACGGTTTCGCAGACCTCATCGAGGACGGCGCGCAAGAGCGCTGTCGTTTCGGCGTCGAACATGGAGATATCCCCCTGCGATGGCCGCATGATGCATCCCCCGTCCGCTGCCGGGATTCAAACAAGTAAAATGCTGCAAGAAAATTCACCCGAAACCGGACTTCCCGCGATGCAGGATGAGCGCAGCCCCGCCTTTGGGGACTGGGGGGGCTTGAGGGCGGAGCCACGCAGGCCACGCATTGGCGCGCAGCCTGAGGAAGCAACGACACCGGACCGGCGTCGTTCCTCGCTACGGGAAAAGCTCCGAACTCACGAATGTTGCAGACTCCGGCTCCGGACATCGTATGATCCGCGTCTGGGATTAGAGGGATGATCGCATCGAGCACCGATCGGCCGAAGTGTCCGGTATGCAAGCACCGGATGGTGCTGGCGCGCATCTCGCCTGGCGCACATGGCTTCGAAGAGCGCACGTTCGAGTGCTCGACCTGCGAGCGGACCGAAAAGATCTCGATCGCCGTGGATCCGATGAAGACGGACGCGGTCGGCTGGCTCGCCGGCGAGCTCAAGCCTCCGAAGTGAAGCGGCTTCGGCCATTGCAGTACGGAGAGCCGCCGAGCGGCGTGGGTCGTCAATCAGATCTTCCTCGCGGACATATCCGCGCTCAGCCGCCGCCGCACCACGATTGGGATTAATCCCAGGGACAGATCCATATTCGGTTGGCGCGTGAGAGCCAGTTCACACGTGCTGGCGCGAACATCCGCTACCCTTGCCGTCGTCATCGCTTTCTTCGAGGAGATCAAAGCATGGATTGGGCGGCCAAGGCGCTGGCGAACGCGACCGGCACGGATGTAGACATAGAGCAATTCAAGACCGTCGCTATCTTCTGTGGCGCGGGTCTGCTGCTGTCCATGGCGGCGGTCATGACCTTCAGCCTCGATCTCGGGGCCGCTCTCTTCTGAACGACTGCCCGCAGGGCCGCTTCCGTGAGTGGCGCGGCTTGACTCGCCGGCCGCGGATATACTCAACTCCTGCGATCAGTGATGTTGCGGGGTGCGTCATGGAGCAGCAGGAGTTCTACAGAGGTCTGGCACAACGCGTGCGCGACCTGGCCGAGAAGGCCGATCCCTTCACCAGAAGGCGTTTGCAGAAGCTGGCGGAGCAATACGACCTGAAGGGCGGTAGCGCCGTACGGCCCGCGAGAGCGGTCGAGCGCCCCCCGCCGGTGCCGCGCACGACGCCGCCGGCGTCGATCTTCTCCGGACCGGGCGAGGCCTGACGCCCACGCCCTCTTGTCGTTCTTGGTGGTGGCGCAGCGCGCCCCGATCGAGCGTGGCCGCCTTCCCGCAGCGCGCGAAGAGAGCCGCCGACGGACTCTGCCGAGGACCAAGCTCGCGTACCCAGCCGGTGGTTCTGGCCTCACCAGCGAGGGTTTGACGCCATAAGCGGGTGCGGCATCGCATTTCGCCCTGAACGCGATCCTAGCGGCTCGGAACGGGGTGGGGGGAGGCGCTGCGCCTTGCAGCGGCAACAAGCTGAGCTCCATGAACGCGACCCGGTCCGGCGCCGGGCCGTCGCTCTGGTGGCCGCCGCCGAGTCTCTGCGTGGCCGACTGATGGCGGCCGATTTCTTCCGAAGCGCGACAGAACGCAACGACGGTCCCGAGAACACGTTGGATCGCGCCAATTTCCGATACCTCGCCGCCGGCTGCCTCGGTATCGTGCGCCAGCGGCCGGCATGCCCGTCGCCGCGATAGACAGCGGGAAACGATATTTCAGAACACCATCAGCCTGGCAGCCATGGCCGATGCCCTGGACCGGTCGCCCGACTTCCGGGTGCTGCGACGCCTGGTGCCGCGGCCCGCGTCCCAGCCGGAAATCGGGCAGGAGTTCAAAACCGGCATCCTGCTCGACACCGAAACCACCGGCTTCGATCACGGCAGGGACGAGATCATCGAGCTCCGGATGGTCAAATTCGACTACGTGCCGGACGGTAGGATCGTCGGCGTCAGGGACACTTTCTCGGCCTTAACGAGCCGTCGGCGCTGATCCCGCCCGAGGTGACGGCGCTCACCGGCATCACCGACGAAATGGTGGCCGGCCACCGAATCGACGAGGCCGCCGTCACGGCCTTCGCCCACGATTCAGCCATCACGATCGCGCACAGCAGTGGGTTCGACAGGAAGTTCGTCGAGCGCTACTGGCCGGTATTCGAGCACAAGGCCTGGGGCTGCAGCGCCACCGAGATCGACTGGCGCGAACACGGCTTCGCGGGCGCGCAGCTCGGCTACTTGTTGAACGGCGCGGGCTTCTTTCACCATGCGCACCGGCGATCGACGACTGCCACGCTCTGCTGGAAGTCCTTGCCTTCCAATTGCCTCCACGGGTTCGCCCGCGCTCGCCCTCCTGCTCGAGAACGCCCGCAAGCCAACCGTGCGAATATGGGCCGAGCAGTCGCCGTTCGAACTCAAGGATTCGCTGAAGCGGCGCGGCTACCGCTGGAGTGACGGCAGCGACGGCAGACCGAAGTCTTGGTACGTCGACGTCTGCGAGGCCGCGTTCGACGCCGAACTCGCATTTCTCCGGACCGAGATCTATCTTCGCGACGTCGAACCGCGCCTGCAGACCCTGACCGCATTCACCCGTTTTTCCAGCCGAGTCTGACGAGCCTACTCGGTCGTTTCTGCCTAACGCCGATCAGTGGCCGCTTGGGTGCTCATGCATGATGGGGGTCCATCCGTCGAGCAACAGGCCGTCCCAAGCCACGACGCCTTCATGCCATATCGCCCCGTACTCGCGAAATATCGATGCCCATTTGTGGATTCCATTCAAAGATGTGGTCATTGACTTTGTCGTGGACCCGACAGGGCATATCGGGATTGAACGTATCCATCGGATTCATGCAGTATGTCCGGGGTCGACGTCCTTCGGCGTCTTCTTCTCCCGCTGAGGCGTCATCTTCGCCGGGCTTTCCTTTCCAGGCACGCCGCGGGGACCGAGCTCGTCGCGCTGGATGTCATCTTCGGAGCGCTCGGGCTCCACGCCATTCATCGGCTCGTCAGGCATCATTCCATCCTTGCCTTGTCCTTCAGGTCGCGGATTCGGATCTCGGCCTCCTCATTCGAGGTGACGATCTCCGATTCATCCGGCACCCGCGCTATCGCGGAGAGCCTTTTGAGTTCGGCGAGTTGTTCTGCGCTGGGCTTTTCCATGTTTGAATCCTCGACCGCCTGCACGACGGCTTCGTCGTCGAGCACGTCCAGCAGTTGGTTGTTGGTTTGGCCGCAATCTCTGCGGCCGGGCTCGACATGACGGGCCAGTATGTCCTGAGCCTCTTCCTCCGCCTTCAGCACTCGCTTGTCCGGTTTCATCGCCGGTACTCCAGATACTCGGAAGGCAAACGCCCCTATGAACGGCGGGTTCCTTTGCTCAGGCCCTTGAACGAACTCGCCCGCAGAAGGTTTTCGGAGGTGATGTCGCGGTACTCGATGTCTGCGTAGAACTTGGGTTCGACCCAGGTGTCCTTGGGCTTCCTGATGGTTTTCGTCAGCTTCTGCTTTGGGCTCACTACGGTGTCGAGCGCCTTGCGATCTGCGCAGACGTGGTCCGGCTCCATCCCGTGCCGACCTTGCCCATGTAGACCAAGTCCTTCCCTTCCTTCTTACCCAAATAGAGGGCGGCCACGCCCGACGGGTCCTTCATGAAGCCGACCACGGGAATTTGCCCTTCTGAACGACCTTGATCTTTTGCCAGGCCTCAACCCACTCCGACCGGTATGGGGCGTCCACACGCTTGGAAACGATGCCCTCGTAGTTCAACTTGCCGGCGGCGGCGAAAAGCGCCTGACCGTCTCCTTCGTGGTGCTCGCTATAGAAGACAGGCTCATTGAGCTCGTGCTCCTCGATCAGCTCCTTGAGCAGCTTCTTCCGCTCGATCTGCGGCTCTCCGCGTAAGTCTTTACCGTCGAGCCACAGCAGATCGAACGCGAAGTAGAGGCGGAGCTGGATGCGGTAGCCATCGTATTTGATTTCGTGAATCCACTGCGCGCCCCGAAGGCGCCTTCATCTTCAGGGTCGCCAATTGGGGGCTGATGAAGCCCGGCATCTGAGGGGCTCCCGGCTTCGGGGCCGATGCCTTGGTACGCTTCGCCACTCACAAAAAAACCCACCGCCAAGTTGGCCGGCGGGCGGTCGACCTTCCATTACCGAGTTCTGGCCCGGCGTCAGTCCGGCGTCGTCTCGGATGCCTGAGTGCTGCTGACGGGGTCAGACGCCGGGAAGCTGTCCTTCAGTCCCTTTTGCAACTCGTCATCCTTAGCCTTGTCACTCCTGATTTGCTGCTTGGGATTCTGCGCGTGCTTGTCCGGCGGGGCGGGATCAAACTTCTCGGTCATTCTATCCTTGTCCTATCCTGGCGGCAGAGCGGGGCAAAACGCTCCACTGCTGTGCGCTGTTCCTGGCGTCGCCGCGCCGGACCTCGAAGGTTCTGTGGCCCATCACCTCTGTCGTCGATGCTTTAGCAATTTTTGCATATCTTTTTCACGGTCTGGTCGACTTTGCTGTTCTCCTGATCGATCTTGGCGTCACTATCGTGTTGATCAGCGGTCGTCGGCCGACCGATGCCGCCTGCAGCGGCTCCCTGGGTATTAGCGGCAGGCGTTCCCGATGAAGCTGCGGTTCCGGCAGCATTGGTGCCGGGGCTTGCGGCATTCGTGCTGTTTCCTTCGACCGCTCCCTGATTGCGCCCGGATTGAGGGCTGGAAGTGCCGTTGGCGATACCGGTTATCGCATTGGTGGTGCCCGTGGTTGGATTGGTATTTGCATTCGGGGCAGTAGCCGACGGGCTTGCCGCCCCGCCCGAGGTCGCAGCGCCTGCGGCTCCTGCAGCGGACGGAGATGCTGCAGTCGAACCCCCTGCACCTGCAGAGGACGACGCACCGCCAGCGCTTCCACCGGCAGATCCGCCGGCACCACCGCCGCTGCCTCCACCGCCTCCGCCCCCACCTTGGGCAAATGCTGCGCAAGGGATGACGAGAGCTAAGACAAGTGCAATGCTGGAGCGTTTCATTGCGCGACTCCTTTAGCGAAGAAGCCACGCTGCTGCGTTTCGTTCCTAGGCGTTGGGTCGAGCCGACGCATCCGTTCTCAAGGGAATGTGCGAGGATGTTGGGGGCGCTCTCCCAGCAGGGCCGAGGCCAGCAACCGAACTATAGGGGAGACCAGGCGTTATCTACATCATGTCAGACGCTTTTGACTACTTCCGGGCCTACGCTATCCGAGCTCTTTGCAGGGCCCGGTCGATGCCGCACGGCAGGATGAAACATCTGCAGCTGCTGGCCGGGCGGATCTATAATCTCCTCAAGAAGGAGGCGGCTTACGGCCCGAACACGCAGCACCTTGAGGACTTCCGCGCTGCGCAGAAGCTCGAGAGATCCCTCGATCGGCGGCCTGGAGATGGCCCACCCTCTCAAAGTCACTTTGCTCAGTCGAGCTGGCCGCGCGCCGGGCGGGAGGTTCGCTAAGTGGCTTCCCTCGACACCCGCACCGTAGCGAGCCTCCTGCGAGAATACGCACAGCGAACAGCCTTGCGCGGCGGCAATCCCTACCGGGCAAAAGCCTATTCACGGGCCGCGGATAACCTGGCGGCTCTTGCGATCCCTCTCGATGTGCTCGTCGCCGAGGACCGGCTTACGGAAATCCCCGGCGTCGGCGAGGCGATCGGGGACATCATTACCAAGCTCCACAAGACCGGCACTCACCCGAGCCTCGAAAAACTGCGGAAAGGGATTCCCGAGGGTGTGCTCGAAATGCTCGCCGTGCCTGGCCTCCGCCCCGAGAAAGTGCTGCGTCTGTACCGGGATCTCGGCATCGCCTCGCTAACGGAGCTGGAGGCCGCCGCCAAGGACGACCGCATCAAGAAGGCCAAAGGCCTCGGGGCCGCGTTGCAAACCAAGATCCTGCAGAACCTCGCCATCGCGAAGAGCGGCGAAGACCGCCTCCACCTGCACCGTGCGGCGGCTCTGCTCGCTCACGCCAAGGACTCGATCCGCAAGTCTCAACCCGAGCTGAAGCGCGTCACGATCGCAGGCGAGTTCCGCCGCGGCTGCGAACTCGTCGGCGACCTCGCGATCGTCGCGGAAGCACCCAAGAAGGACAAAAGGTCGAAGGCGTCAGCTGCTGACGGATTGCAGATCCGGCTGTCCGATCGAAAGCACTTCGGCGCTACGCTTCTCTTCGCCACCGGCTCGGCCGCTCACATCGAGCAGCTCCAAGCGCTGGCCGCCGAAAAAGGAATGCGGTTGGAGGCGGACGGGTTGCACAAGGGCCGCACGCTGGTCGCCGGCGACGAGTCCGAGATCTACCGCGCCCTCGGCTTGCCCTTCATCGATCCCGAACTCCGGGAGGGGCGGAGCGAGGTCGAGCTGGCGCTGAAAGGCAAGTTGCCGAAGCTCGTCACCGACAAGGACCTGCGCGGAATCCTACACTCCCACACCGACGCGTCCGACGGCACCGAGACCCTGGAGACGATGGCCAAGGCCACCCGCCAGCGTGGCTTCGAATATTTCGGCGTCGCCGATCATTCCAAGTCCGCCCACTACGCTGGCGGTCTCTCGGTGGAGGAGATCGCGCAGCAGCACCGGGAAGCCGACCGCCTGAACAAGCGCTTCGGCAAGGATTTCTGGATCCTCAAAGGTATCGAATCCGATATTCTGGCCGACGGATCGCTCGACTATCCGGACGAGGTGCTGGAGCGTTTCGATTTCGTGGTCGCGAGCATCCACGGGCGCTTCAGACTGGGCCGCAAGGCGCAGACGCAGCGCTTGCTTCGGGCCATCTCGGATCCTCACACCACGATCATCGGCCACATGACCGGGCGGCAGCTGCAGCGGCGTCCGGGGTACGAAATCGACGTCGAGAAGGTACTGCGGGCATGCGCGAAGCATGAAGTCGCCGTCGAGATCAACGCCCACCCATGGCGGCTCGATCTCGACTGGCGCTGGCACCAGGCGGCCCTCGACTTCGACTGCATGCTGAGCATCAACCCGGACGCTCACTGATTCCCGAACTCGACCACATGCACTGGGGCGTCCAGATGGCCCGCAAGGGGGGCGTCCCCGCCGACCGCGTCTTGAACGCGATGACACTTCCCGAGATCACGCGCTACTTCCGCCAGAAGCGGCGCTCGCTCGCCCGAGCGGCCTGATGCCGCAGGCGCCCGATCTCTCGCTCGAGGGAGCGGTGGCGGCGGCCGCCGCCGATCGCAGGCACCACTTCAGCAAACCGACCCATGAACGCATAGTCCTGGTGGAAGGCTACGGCGTCGAGGGAGACGCCCATGCCGGCGCGTTCGTCCGACACCGGTATCTCGCCCGTCGCCGGCCTCGCCTAGCCAATCTCCGACAGGTCCACCTGATTCCGTCCGAGCTCTTCGCCTCCCTTCTCGAAGCGGGCTTCAAGGTCGCAGCGGGCGACCTGGGCGAGAACATCACCACAACCGGCCTGGATCTCGAGCGGATGCCGCTCGGGACCCTTATCGAGCTCGGGCCCTCGACGGTCATAGAGCTGACCGGCCTCCGGACGCCTTGCATCCTCATTGACCGCTTCCGGGCCGGGCTTAAACGACAGATGCTCTCGTCGGCGGAAAAGGGCCCCCCGTTCAAATCCGGGGTGCTGGGCGTGGTGCGGGTCGGCGGGACGGTCGCGGCTGGCGATACCCGCGGGTTCGGCTCCCGTCGTCCTCCTTCGGGGCCTTGCTGGCTTTGTAGGAGCCGTGCACAACGCTTGATGAACGTGTCCTCGATGACCGGCCGGCGGAGCACGCCGTGCGGCGAAGGCAGCTCGAGACCGACCGCGGAATAACTCTAGTAAGCGAGAGCGAGAATCCTCGTCGGTGCATCGAGCCCCGAGGGTACGTTCTCTAGAATGAAAGCCTTTCTACACCGCCTCCTGACGATCAAGTCCGACTTTCCAATCTGGGTACGCTAGGCGACGGCGGTCGCGGCCATTCTGGCCGCCGCCTACCTCATCCCGGCCGCCTGCTGCACCTCGTGCTCCAATGGTTGGATCGCCCGACGTCACGCGCGGACACAGAACCTTTCCAGCGCTCGCGACGTTTGCACAACTGGAGGAAGCGAGGACGTGTAATGAGGGCCAGAACGACATGCGGATACTGATCGTCGACGACCATCCCGTTGTCGTAACGGGCTGCCGGGCCTTGTTCGCTTCGGACCCGTCCGTAGAGATCCTGGAAGCTTCCGATGCAAAGGACGGCCACCATGCGTACTTGCAGAAGCATCCCGACGTCACCGTGGTTGACGTGACGCTTCCCGACCTTACCGGCTTCGAATTGTCCCGGCGAATCCGCAGGGATGATCCCGCCGCCAAAATAGTCATGTTCAGCGTGAGTGAAGATCCAGCGTTCGTGGTGCGCGCTGTGGAGATGGGCATTCAGGGATATGTCTCAAAGAGCGATGATCCCCGTCTCCTGGCCAAGGCCATCCGGAAGGTTGCCGCCGGGGAGCGCTTCGTCTCACCGCGTCTGGCTGAAGCGACGACCTTCGTGGGCGCGGTGATCAAGGCCAGTCCTTTGACGCAGATGAACCGACGCGAACTCGAGATCCTGAGGCTTTTGGGTCGCGGCGACCGCATCTCAGAAGTCGCGTCCGAACTCGGCATCTCCTACAAAACTGTTGCCAACACGACTTCCATGCTGAAGTCCAAACTCGGCGCTAAAAATCACTCCGACCTCGTCCGGATTGCAGTCGAGATCGATTTGTACCGGTGAAGAGTCGTCGACTGGGATCCTGTTTTTCGGCCGTTTTCGCGCAATAGCGACATCGGAGAGAGTTCTGCTCATCAAATGCCATCGAGCGGTACGACCTCTGGACGGCCAGGGTGAGCCATATGGAGCTATCCGCACGGACTGTTTGAACTCATCGTCAGAAGCATCCGCAAGAACTCCATTATCACATTAGGAACGCAATCGGCCGAACGGAGTTAAATCGCCGCTTCTCATTTTGTGTTGCAAGGCCGAGCGAAGGAAGCCCATGCGTCGCGTTCGACTTGTGATAGCAGATCGACATCCCATTGTTCTGCAGGGTTTTGTATCGCTGCTCGAAGCGCAGCCCGATTTCGAAGTGGTTGCGTGCTGTCTTGATGGAGCTAGTTGCCTTGCGGCTATTCGCAGCTTGACGCCCGATGTGGTGTTACTGGAGGACGGGTTCACAGATGTAACCGCCTCCGACATCCTCGCCGTCGTGGACGACGAAGGCCTTTCCTCCCGGCTGGTGTTCTTTACTGCTACTGTCGCCTGCGGCGATCTTGCCAGGGCACTGGCGACCGGTGCTTGCGGCGCGATTTCGACGAACGCCAAACCAGAAGCGCTGGTGCAGTCCCTGAGGCTGGAAAAACCCGGGTCCGACCTGGCTAGGGTCGGTAACGAAGCTAATGGGATCGCCTCGTTCGGCAATAACGTTCTGGCGGTTCTGACCGTCAACGAGCAGACGATCATGGATCTCATCGCCGAAGGTTTGTCGGACAGTGAAATTGCTCGGGTGCTCGGTGTCTCTCTGGAGATCGTCAGGATTCACATCGACCACGCGCGACAGAAGCTCGGAATCAAAAGCCGGATGGAGCTCGCCGCGCTGGCACTGTCGCGCCGTTATGGCGCGATGAGTATCCTGGCAGCTGCGATCTTGGCAGCATTGGACGATTCGCCCGGTCACGCCGCAACCGAAGGCTGCACGGTCATGGCCGAAAACGGGTGCGCGGAGGTGGTCACCATCAAAATCAGTCGCAAGGAAGCAGTATCAGGCGGGACCCCGGCCAGAGGCGCGACCAAGGACCGCGCCGGCGCCGCAACTGGGACGTCATCGCCGACCGGCAAAATCGTCGATCCCTTGGCCGAGATTGCCGCGAGCCTGTTTGCGCAGGCAACACTCAACGCGCCGAGGCCGGGTTCGAGCAGCTACAGCATCTTCATGGCTGCAGCTTTCGCCGCCTTGATCTACGAGCTCGATGGTGCCAACCACGCCGTGCACGCGTTCGATTTCGGCGATGAAATCGTCACTTCATCTACCGCAAGCGACGCCAACGGACTGGCATCCGCACTTCCCAGGTTCGCAAATTTCGGCGGCACGGCCGTGTACGATGGGGCGTTCGCATTCGAGTTCGCTCAAGGCGATACAATCGCCACAGGCGGCAGCGAGCTTTATGTCGGCAATGCCCATGCGGAGGGTGGCGGCAGCGACCGAGAAATCACTATTCCCCGAGGTTCCGGGACTGTTGACGTTGTTGCGGCGGCCACGAACGAAGCCTCGCAGCGTGACCCAACGCAAACAGGCCGGGATAACGGGTCCAATCAGGATCGATCGCAATCGGACTTGCGCGCTTACGACAACAGCTCCGAGGCCGCTAAGCGCGAGGCCCCAGGAGACGGTCTAAATCACGGTCAATCGCAGAAGACCCTACATGAATCCGACAACAGCTCCGGAGCCGCCAAAGAGCACGCCAAGCATGAGGCCGCGGGAGACGGTTTAAATCACGGTCAATCGCAGAAGACCCTACACGAGTCCGACAACAGCTCCGGAGCCGCCAAGGGGCACGCCCAGCATGAGACCGCGGGAGAAGATTCGAATCGCGGACAGGCGCACGGCGATTTGCAGGCTTTCGAAGATGGCTCCGGGGCCGGCAAGCAACACGCACAGCATCCACAGGTAGGTGATTTAGATACTGCCAAGCCGCAGCGGGATATACCAACGGCGTCCGTAAATTCTGCCAACGACGCACATTCGGCGTTGAAGATTGCGACTGCAGGAAAGAGCGGGCCTTCTTCCGGCAGCGCAGATCAGGCCAAATCAGCGGTTGGCACCGAACTTGGCGATTCCTTTCATTTTAAAAATGGCACCGACAATACGTTTTCAGACATGTATGACCTACAGCAACTGAGCCACGGAAATGGAAAAACCTATGGAGATGGTCAGCATGCTGTTGCACGCGAGGGGCCGGTGCCGGTCCAGGATGCTGACGGGATTGATATTTCAGATGCGCACCACGATCACTCAGGGCACGCCAATCTCCATGCGGCTCACGATTTGATTGTGTAGCAATTACTGATCGAATGGGCCGTGCTGCCTTCAGAACAGCAAGATCATCCGTGTCGGCCAAGTCGGCGTTCACCACAGCATTCGAGCATCCCCTCGAGGCGCTCGCGACGCCATCAAGGCGACCCACGATAAGATCAAGGTATCCAGGGTCGTAGAGGAGCTGCTCGATGGCTGGACGGGACCTACAAGCCGATGGAGTAGCCGTCGCCTCGGAACCTCTCGGCGCTCTCCCGCGACATCACCCGGCTGCTATATTCCTGAACAAGCTCAGACAACGCCCACTGGATGCGGGCATTAAAGGTCAGACCAGATGGTGAGCGACGGCTTGAACGAGGGAGTGGTAGGCGACACCGCGAAGCTGGTGGCACATCGGCTGATAGCGCGGAGCTTCGTCGCGCCCCTTCGTTGGTGGAGAGGGCGAAGGCCGCTCATGCCCGCCAGGCCAAGCAGTTCGCAGCTGGCCCTTCGTACGCGAGTGGGAGGACCGAAGCAGGTTGGACGCGAGGCCCTTCACGACGCCCCCGTCGTTGAGGTCCAAATGGACGTCCTTTTTGCTGTCCAATCCCATCCCAAACCTCCGTCCAAGCCGGCGGCTTCTTTCGCGCAGCTATACCGATCCCTAAGCAAGGGTTCCGGCTAAGCGGTTACAGCCGTTCGCCGCACCCGCCGGCTCAACACCTGAGCGGCTGCCATTCGGCCTGCTCGCCGAGATGCAGAAGAAGCGGAAAGAGGGACTCCAGGTTGGTTTACCGCGAAAGACAGTGAGTCCGAATTATCGGGCAAGATCTGGCGCGGATTAGCAACTCCGAGTTATCGAGCAAGGTCTGGTGATCTCCGCTCTACACACAATGCCAAACCTTATCACTGCGCTGATTGAACCTCTCGCCGAGGTCCCTATAGCTGCCTTCGAAAGAGCCAAGCCGATTGAAACCGGGAAAGGCGTTGATTGACAATTACGTCTCGCCCGGGTGCCTAGAATCATTCTGTGGCCTTCGAGTGCACTGACCATGGCCATGCCAATGACGGTTGTGGCTTTTTGGCTTGCGGCCGCGCCGGGCTCGGCGTCGGCTTTTGCGTCTGGGCGACATTGGCCGACTGCCGCCGACGCGGCAGTGGTATTTCGGGCATCACCTTTGGCTCTTCAGGCATCACAGTTGGCTCTGAGGCATTGGCGATGATGTGGGCGAGTTGTTCCTGGCTTGCGTTGAGCCGCTCCGTAAGCATCTGACCGTCGCGCGCCATCTGCATCTGGGTCGCCTTGATCTGGTCGATGGTACTATTGCTGCGTGCCATTTCTTCCCGGCTCGCCTTGATTTGGCTCACGAGATTTTCATTGTCGCGGACCAATTGTTCTTGTCTCACCTCGAGCTGTTCGACCGTTTGCCTCAAGGCAGCGAAATCGTGTGCCATCGGTTGGAGCTGTCGCGCAAACTCGGAAGACAGGGCAACAGCAGTCGGCGCAACGTCTTTCGGCGCGGCGGCGTCCGGCGCGGCCTGTGTCAGGGGTGCCGGGTTTGAGGGGGCCATCTTCGCCGTATCAGCGGAGGATGACCACCGCCAGGCAGCGACACCAATGGATGCTGCCAACAGAGAACCGACGAAAGCCACGTAGCGCCGACCCGCCGAGCGATGAATCGTTGCCGGCGGGGCGCGAGACGTCTTCCTCCTGGTCGGCGGGGCCAAAGGACCGACTTCCTCTTCGTGCGCCAAGTTGACCCGGTTAGAAAACTGCTCCTCCAAGCTTTTCGTGATCTGCTCTTCCGCGAGCTTGTCGTCCAGCGTGGAATCCATTTGGTGCTCCATCAATGCAATGGCACCCCACCTGAGAGCGATCCGCGCATCTGCGCTACGGCGAGCTAACATTCAACGGGATGCAGATGGTTTTTGAGCCTGCGAAGCTTTCCCAGGGATGAGCATGGAACTGCACGTCACGTCGTTTTTTTTGCCAGCTCACCCCAGAACTATACGGGAGCTTTTAACGCAGACGAGGAGGCGAAACTATGTTGATGGCCGGACAACCAGGGAAGGAACCTTGACCCTTCGCAAGCGCTGTCCGCCATTCGGCGCGGGGTGACGTGTGATCGCGGAGCCTGGTCGGGGTTGCGCAGCCGGCTGAGCACCGGCGGCGCGCTGAGTGGCGCAAGGCCGAGGTGGAGGCCGAGCGCTTTCGCGCAGAATGTGAGCAGCTCGATGCCGCGCGGTCGCCACATCTTGCCCAAAATCAAGTGGCGTAATCGGCGACATCAATGATCAGAAGACACGGCGGTTGTACCCGAGCCTGATGATCTTGAACGGCCCCGGAGTGCTTCACGCGCCGGGGCCGTTTTGGTTTGGGTATGGCTTGTGGCTACCGGGTGCGTAGTAGCACGCCGAATTGCTTCATCAAGAGCAGTCCGAGATTTGTTGATGCCTGACGATGATTATCGTGGTGGTGCTATCCATCGTATTGCGGATCAAACGCAGCTGGACGGTGTTGAGATCGACAAGATCATCTGGGACGTTGCTTCCACATTGCAATGATGGTGAACGCCTGTTCAATAAAGTTTCGCGGCTGTTCCCGGAACGGCGACATTCCCCACTGGTTGGTAATCGTAACCAGCAAGGGAGATGCACAATGAGGAAGCATTGTTATGTTCTCGCCGCTGTGACGGCACTCAGCGTGGCAGCACCGACGCTCGCCGGTGCTCAGGAGTTCGGTTTCCGGATCGGTGGCGACCACGGATATTATCGCGACAGGGACTACGGATATGACGGTGGCTTTGATCGCGGATGGCACCACGGCTGGTACAATCATAATCGAGACCGCACGGTAGTTATTAGGCGTCAGCATCATTGGGACTACGACGATTAACGAAAATGGCCCCGACATTCGGGGCCATTTTTTTGCTTGCGCTATCAACCGCGAAGGGCCCTTCGCTGCGAGCAGGTTCGCGCTACATCAAAGGAATGTGGACTGCTCCGCCTACGCAATATCGGACCAGTATCGCTGGCTCTGAGTTCTTCGCCTTGGGCCCATCAGCGAAGTGACGGCGCACCCCGTTGAGATCCGCTTATTGAGGCACGGCGGACTTGCTCAGGTTGACTTCTTCGCATTTTCAACCAGAGCTGAGTCAGCGGACTCGTCACGACGAGCTAAGCACACGGCCACACAGCATGCTAATCTCAGCCGAGATCGTCCTAAAGTCACAGGGTTTCTCAAACCGCCGCACGTCCTTGAAGCGGTGGGGCATAGCATCAGCACCGTAGCCGGTTACAAAGATGAAGGGCTTCCCCAGACGAATCAATTCGTCAGCAATCGGGTAGGCTAAACATTCGCGCAGGTTTATATCGATCAGGGCAAGGTCAAAGGAATCCGTCTGGATTGACATTGCATCCCTAAGTTCGGCGACCGGGCCGATCACCTTGCAGCCAACTAACCGAAGCGCCTTCGCCAAGTCATCTGCCAGGAAGTATTCATCCTCAATGATCAGAACGCGGCAGCCCTCGATTGAACGTGCTACGTGGCATGTCATCATCTCGCCTCTTGACGTCAATCCTCGTTCTGGAACAAACGTGAATCGGTGGTTCCCAGTTCCGCTAGACGGCCCTCGTGTCCTTTGGGGAGGAACCAAGCTGCGGTGTCTCTACATCTCAAAATGACAAAATAGTCCGTATGTTCAAATGCGCCTCCGGCGAGCACACTTGGATGGAGGACGAGACGTAGGACTCGCTGTTGGCGCGGCCTCTTTCGATTGAATGTCGCCTGCTGGCGTTGAGACTTGCCCGCCTGTCCTGAGAATGTCCCTTCACCGGCGTAGACCGGAAGTCGCCTGATCCGGTGAAGCCGACGCGACTAGACCGGAATTCGCCGACACTAATAAGCCGTACCGTCCAGCGCGACACGCCCGCAATCAGCGGGGCGGCGGAGCGCTTGCCTCAACTCGCCAACGAGCAGCACACTCACATTCTGAAAGGCTCTTTGGGCTCACAGGTTGGGTTGCTGGATCTCGGATGCATGCTTCTTTACGCAGCGATCTTGTATTGAGCCGCCCGTGCATTCTTTGTAGTGCTCAAGAAGCTCCCCATCGGCTAGATGTCCCAGTACTCCGCCTCGGCGAGCAGCTTCCAGCTTTTGTCAGGATGATATGCGGCGCTCTGTCGGCACAACGAGGCCATCGCGCGCAAGCGGCGTACAGCTTTCATTCCCTTCCTCCCGTCCTTCTTCTACTTTTTCCCACCTTAATTTCTGTTTTTGCGTCAGAGTCATCATGATTATAATCCAGAAGTATTTTTAGGTTTTTCCGATCGCCGACCAATCGGTCGATGGCGCGCTTGCTGCGAGAGACTTTCGTTTGGGCTTCGGATCGCGCATTCGTTCACGCGCGGTGCGCTGCCGGCGGGCATTCGTTCCGCACTTGGAACATTGTAGGTCGCTGCGCCAATGAACCGACCGGCAGTTTGTGTCTGGTCTATCCGTATCACCAACCCCGGCCCGCCATTCGGCGGCGCTGCTGCCTCGATAAGGCAAAGGGCCAGTCTCAAGCAGGCGTAGCTCGCCAGCATGCGCGACCTCGAACTTGATGACCAACTCAATGATGGGCGAGAGGAGCGCTAGTCGCACGGATTGCTGGAGCAGGTGCGGCTCGCCCCGCACCAGCAGGTCACCGCCGGGCGAGGGTGGGCGCACGCACCCAGAAATCGTGTGCATCGTCTGTCGTCAGCGTTATCGCACGTCCAAACTTCATCCCGTTGCTCGCGCGGCCCGTTGGTGCCCCAATTAAGGAATTTGTCACCGGTTGTTGTCACCATCTCACCATTGCAGATGAGTCGCGGTTTGCGGCCATGGAATTGCTGAAGTGGTTTGAACGCGGGCAAGACCAAGGATTGGTGGTCTCTTTCAGGAGGGAATGCCCGGAGTATGGACTTCCCGGCTAGTGTGGCGCCGAGCAGTACAGCTCAGCTAATTGATCCCAACTTACGGTCGGTATACCGCGCCGCCAAAGCTATGCTGCGGCTATTGCTAGCATCTGTGTTTTTGAACGTTGTTTTGAGCGAGGCGCCTAATGAAAGACATCTCATGGTCTGATCTCGATAACGATGAACGGCGCGCTATCGCAGTATTGGGAGCCGGGCTCTCCATCGAACTGTGCGACCCTCGTGCGCTTCTGACGTTGCGGCGGATCGGGCTGATCGTGGGGTCCCATTTGACGACTGCTGCAGACGATTTGCGAAGAGATGCCGTTTCGAAGAGTGTCGCGAGCTAAGCCTTGCGGTGGGTGGTAGGAGTTGGATCGGGGAATGCCAAACGCAATCGAGCTCATTGTGGACGGCTACGTCAGCTTAAATGACAGGAGGGCTCTTGACGATTTGCGCATGCAGCGCCGGAAGCTCGCCGTGGACTTGAAGGCGCTTACCGGTTTTGATTGCCGGACAACGATCCAGCAGATCGAGGAAGATATCGACGTGATCGAGGCAGGGCTGGCGCGGTTGGATGGCGCAACGACGGGATAGCCGATCTGTTCGCGTTTCTATCTGCCGTCGATCTTCTTTGCCCCCACGCACTAGGATCATGAGCACACGGCCGTTGTAATTCTTTGGCCTCATCCTATGGTGCGCCATCCAGCCATCGCGTTTCCTCGTCGGTCGTCAGAATGACCGGGGCATTAGCTTGGGCGGATCAGCCGGCCCACCTCGTTTGGCGTTGTCCTTGCGAAGCCTGAGACCAAATGCGGCCCCGGCGCCTGCATCGAACCAACTTTTTGAAAGGGACAGACATTAAGCGTGAACTTCGAGCTAAAATTTTCCGTAGTTTCCGTTTGCATCAATGGAGTACGCTGTTGTCCTAGAGCTGGGGGGCGCGGGGATGACGCACTACCGAGCATATCTTTTGGATCAGAAACGCCACGTTATAAGCGTGGCTAAATTGCAGTGTGCCGACGAGCAGGAAGCACGCGACCGTGCTCAGCAGCTAGTTGATGCCAACGACATCGAGCTATGGCAGCTTGATCAGCGCATTGCGGTGTTTGAGGCACCCACAAGCAGAACCTCGCAGGCGGCGGCAGAGGAAAGCGTTCAGCGGGCGCAACCTCCTAGAACGAAACCTAAGTAAAGGCTGCGATCAAAGTAGGCGCACAACTCGGTTGAGCGCGAGGATGGCGGCTCGGCTGGTAGTGATGCTGTCACCGGCGTCCGACCCTACGCAGTATTCTTCCGCACGGCAGGCACTTGAACACGCGAGATCGATACGGCGGCATGGCTCAAGCCGCGAGGCATCAGACTGACGTCCACGTCGCGCTGCATTCGCGACAAGCTATTTCCCTCGTGAGCGTCATGCTTTCGGCAGGGGGCCAGCAAAGGCTTTGAGCTTATTGGCTCCTCCCGGCATTTTCACTCCTTCAGTCGCGCTCCGGTAGCCTAAGCGCCTGGCGGATGCCCACGCGTACTCGGCGGCGGTTGATCATCCAATCGGCGTAACAGATCAAGCTGAAGTCTAAGGGTAGGTGTTAACTCGTCGTCCCCGAGACATGCTTGCAGTCTCTCGCCAATCTCTCGGAGGATTGCGCGGCCGAACGCCCTGTCGATGTCAATACGGGTTCGCATGGCAGAACTCCCTGTTCTGGCCGAAAGCCTGCCCTGCCATTGTCGTTCTGTCTTTTTCAGGAGTTGAGGCCAAGACCGCCGCCTTTGGCTATCTGTCGCGAGCGGTTGTGGACAGCGGGTGATGAACAACCATTGGCTATCCGCGACATGCGCCGTACCTGACGGCGGGCGACGGTCTCGCAAACACAACGCCGTCGGCCGACAAAGGTTCACATAAGTTAACCTCGGAAGGCGCTTTGGTAGCTTGACACCACCGATCCGGCGACCGGCTCGCGGATCACCTTTTCGGCAGGCCCAACGCTTCGACGGCCCGAATGCAGATTTGAACTGGGTCTTTCAGGCTGGTCTGACCGATCTCAATGATCTTCTTGGCGATCATTTTGGAACGGGGATCGTTCCGCTCCTTTACGCCGATGGTCTTCAGGGCTTGCTCGGAAGCGTTTGCGAGCCGGATGACATCTTCCGGTCCAAGAGGTGAGTTCTGAAGTATCCGGTAAATGACCAAGCAAGTCCCCGGCTGAATAGCAGCATCGCAGGAGTTCTTTCGCTGAAACTAGCAAATTGGGCGTGCGACCAGCACGCGCTCCATCGCAGGACGCCTGCGGCTCTTCACCGTCGAACAAGAGCGGGCACGAGATCAGCCGTAATAAAATCCGCGGCCCCCATGTAAGACCAGGCCGACGAGCTAATCGCCGTTCCGTCCGCACAATTGTCCGACCTCTTCGAGCACCTCAGACATATAGACGGGCTTCTCGCACCGTCGCGCACGTTGAAAGCGGACAGGTAATACCTCGGGGCTGTAACCCGTCACGAAAATAAAGGGGATACGACGGCGTATCAGTTCGTCCGCAATCGAAAATGATGGCTCTCCACGCAGATCAATATCGATGACTGCAACATCAAAGCCGCCGTTCGCAACCTGATCTTTTGCCTTAGAGATCTCGGCAAAGGGACCGACTACAATCGCTCCGCGAGCGGTTAATTCCTGCTCAAGATCACTCGCCAAGAAGTATTCATCCTCAAGAACGAGAACCCGGCATCCGGCCAGGTTATCTACCTCAGCAGTACACTTAAGCCACGCCCGGCTCAGGCCGACGTTCTCAATCGTGGCGATGCCAGCCATCCTCGATCTCCCCGCTGCCTCACGCGACCTTGCGTCCATTTTCGCCCGAAACAGTCACACTCAATTTCAATGTCGGCTCGCGCCGTCGCATAAACTTGGCTCTAACCTCGGAACAGACGCTAAGCGGGGAATGAGCCGATGTCATCCATTGTTGTTTGCGAAGAGCCGCCTGCCAGCTCTCACTAGCATTCGAAAGAAATGTGAGGCAGGAAACGAAACAATTTTGCGCGCAACCGAACCTTACTTGCGCAGCGCCAAGCAAGTGCAGAGACGCGATCAGTTGTTCTGACCGGCTGGCCCGAACGCGCCTCCTTGCGGAAGATCAAAACGAGGTCGATCACTGTGCCTAGGCTGGATACTGTAGCCGAACGACCTTCTGTCAGGCTGCTGAGGTTATGAGGCTTGGCGCGGCATGTCCGTCAGGGCCTCACCCAGTCAGCGGGGGGATCGGCTCCGCTCCTATCGCAGAGAACTTACGTTTCTCCCGGTCTAGCGGCGGCTCGCCGCTAGTTCGACGCCGCTCCCGCGAAATAGTTCGTTAGGATCTGTGTGCCTAACTGAGAGCGTGCCGATTACCGCTGATTGCGGCACATGGAATGGGAATGTCGGCCCCGGCTGTCTCCCCAACCTGCGGCTGGGGCCGTTTTGAACTTGCGCAGCATTGTTCACCCCCGGTCCACAACTATGATTAAGGGCATTGCTATCGCGCTATTTGCGCTGGGCATTTTATCTCAGTTCGATCAGGCGCTCTTCTATGGCCGCAATACTGACGCTGCGCTTAGGCTTGTGCGCGAGATCAGTCGCGCGTTTGGCGTGTAGGCCGGCATTCCATCGCGGAAGCGCTCGCCCGCTTGCTCTCGAATCTTGCGGCGTGGTCACCGCCGGACTGCGGTCTCCACAAACTCCTGCACAGAACTTGGCACGTCATCGTGCTCGACAAAACGCCGACGCAGCTCGTCGGCAATATCTACCGTCACGTCGCGCGACCAGCCCTCGGCGGTATTGAACGCAACGATCCGCACCGGATGACTATATTGGTCTTCCAAAAGACGTCGGAGAAGCGATGCGCGGTCACTGTCTTTTTCGTCCGCCTCGCACCAGGCGCGCCCGAACCTGCCAAAATCGTTCAGCACAAGATAGGTGTCGTGATCGACATGCGGCACGATGGAGGGGGAGCGAGGCATACACAGCAACTCCTGCTGGAGCGAAGAGGAACCTTTACCGCGTTCCGGCCTCCCTGTGTAGGGGCGCACTCGAAAATTTTGAGGTATATCAAGCGGATAACCTCCCGACAGCCCAAGCTGCCGCTTTAGCGGTAATTTCCGGAACAAGTGTTCACTTTGTAACTTAAGCTAAGGTCTCAGGGGAAGTTCGGTGTGAAAGAGTTGCTGCCGGTCGTACTGGTCGTCGAAGACGAGCACGCTGTTCAGGGGTTCATCGAGGACGCACTCAACGAGGCCGGCTTTGGCGCCGTATCCTTGTCGTCAGGCGAAGAGGCGCTGACGATACTCAGCGGCGACAAAGACAAGTTTCGCGCTCTGCTGACAGATGTCAATCTGGCGGGTCGATTGAGCGGTTGGAAGGTCGCCAAGCGCGTGCGCGAGATCAAGCCCGACATGCCGGTGATCTACATGACTGGTGTCTCGGGCGACGAGTGGCCTTCTCACGGCGTGCCGGGCAGCATCCTTCTCACCAAACCGTTCGCACCAGTTCAGGTTGTCACCGCCGTCGCTCAGCTTCTGAACGTTGCCTCGACAGAACCATAGGTTCCAGTTGCAGCCATCCAGCCAACTGGATTGGCGACTTCTGCCAACGGACCGCCGCTTGGGACAAAATGGCCACTCCAATCCATGGCGCTCGCATCCAGACGTCGCGCTCCTTATCCGTCGTGAGGATCACTGGCATCGGCTTCGGATGGGTCGGTTCAACCATGGCGTTCGGCGTAGTCGTCAGGAACTATAGACAAGGTGCAGGCCTGAGACCGGCTTGAACTTGTGCCGTCGTCCGCCCGGAGCCGACAAGCTGTGCGATCTGTGTCTGTGTCCTAATTCCCACGGTTGCGACGAAAAGCGCATCCGTTTGTCGCCTTTCGAACAGACGGGCCAAATCCACTCCGCTCCAACTTCACTATTGGAAGCAGCCATCAGTTGGGGAGGCGGAATGGAACGTTCCCTGTTACTTGAGATGACGCGCGACAAATATGTCGAGCGGTGCAAGCAGCGAGCTTTCGATCATCTCGACCGAGGTGATCTTAAGAACTCGGTCGCCTCGTTTGTCGAGAATATCAACGCGCGTCCCGATTGCGAGTTGCCAAACTACTTGGAAAGGCTTGGCGGTTCGCTTCTGACGGCGAACGATGCGCTCGGCTGGAGAACGCTCATTGAGATATTGAAGTGATGGTCCGATGGATCAAGCCAGCCAGGATGTGGCGGGGACCAATTTGACAGGGAACAAGCCCAGCACAACGACCGGACACTGATGGATGAGGGGGTGGGATGGCGCACTACCGAGCTTACCTTTTGGATCACGACCGCCACGTTATAAGCGTTGCCAATTTGCATTGTGCCGACGAGCAGGAAGCACGGGAACGTGTTCAGGAGCTAGTTGATGCCAACGACATCGAGCTGTGGCAGCTTGATCGGGGCATTGCGGTGTTTGAGGCCCCCAGAAGCAGAACCTCGCAGGCGGCGGCAGAGGAAAGCGTTCAGGGGCCGCAACCTCCTAGAATGAAACCTAGGTAAAGGCTGCGACCAAAATAGGCGCACAACTCAGTTGAGCGCGACGATGGCGGTTCGGCTGGTAGTGATGCTGTCACCGGGGCGTCCGACCTTACGCGACCTCGATCGTTCGCTCCTTGCTGGCCCGCAGGCTGCGGAGGTAATAGCCTCGCGCGTGAACCGCTGATTTGATTTCGTCGCTGACCTTGAGAACTCGTTTCCTGCTCTTGCGCCACTTGTGTGCAGAGTAAAGCGCAGGTACGGCACAGCCTGTACTTAGAACGAGGAAGTCGCGCTTGTCATTGCGATAGACATCATACACCGTTCGCCCCCGCCTAATGGTTTTGAACTAAGAATGAAATATGTTTCGTCGTCTCAATCAATGAGATTAGTACCTCGAATGCCTGTGCGGGTTGTAAATGTGCAACGCCTCGAGACTTTTGCTTCACCTCGTTCCGGAATTGGAACGAACTGAAGCAGGTCCGGACCATCGCCAAGTTAGGTATGCTGCGCAGTTAGTTCAGCGAGGCCGTGAGCGGCACGAGACAGCGGTTCTCTGGCGTTCGCCACCTCGCCGTGCGGCGATGACGCATTGTCTGCGACGCGAAACACCCGGTGGGTTTGCCTATCCGCGAACCGGCAATCGATGACGGAATTCTGGCCGCCGGCCCATCCGAACTCACGCAATCCTCGGCGAAATGCCTCCAGGGGGCGCCAGTCAACGGTGCCCCAGGCGTCCGGCTGGGCGCGCACGCCCACAGGCAGTGCAGCGGTCGGCTGCAGCCTGGGCGTGGTCTCGACCAAGTTCAGCATCGTCGCCGCCACGATCATCACGAGGATCCCACCAACGCTCAGCGTGATCTGCATCGCGAGCCCTTCCGATACGTCAAGCAGCGCCAGCAGGCTAGCGAGCGTCAGCAGAACGCCGAGGCAAAAGATTGGCAACGAGTGCTTGCCACAGAGGATGGCGCCGCGCATCGCCGGAGTCGTCAATGCTTGCCGATTGGGCGGCACGAACCACACCGCAACAACCGCAAGAGCCAAGAAATGCAATAGACGCAACGGATCGAGATTGGATTTGTCTAGCGGGTAAGCCAACTTGGTTAGGCCCTGCGGGATTAACGCTTTTTCTCCAGCTCAACGCGATGACAAGGCTGAAGACCAGATAGAGAGCGGCAGGCACAAGGGCCTTGCGAGACGTTAGCCAGGGGCGCACTCTTTCGCCCTCGATTACCATCCAGGCGCCAAGGACCGCCAGTAGCTGCCAGGCCAGTGGATTGAAAGCCCAGTGGCCGTTCGGCCACGCCGGCATGGACCAGCCGAACATATGCACCAGCGCATAAAGCGCCAGCGAGGCGCCAAGCGTCGCGTTCGGCATTCGGAGCAGCAACCACAGCAAAGGCGCGAAAAAGAGGTGGAGGAGCACGAAGATCGGCAATACGTCGGTATTGACCGTTCGAATACATCGTCGGGCCGCTCGCATGTCATTCGATCAATCATTCCGGCATAAATGACGGAAGGGTTGGAAGCCGCCTCATGAACTGAGGTGACGTCGTCCTGTTCGAGCGCCTATTGAACGCCGCACGCACTAAAGGAGTATCGCATCATCGCTCATGTCTGCGGGCTGCCTCGCTCAGACTACAAACCCAATTTTACCCGGCTGGGAACGCGTTTGGAAGAAACTGTTGTTCTTCGCTCGATCTGCGCTTTTGCGTCCAGCACTTTGTCACCGGCTCCTGCGGCGCGCGCCCGGCTTACCTGGTCCGATGTGCTGGCGCCCTTCCCGCGCGTTCCGATCGGCAGACCATTTCCTTCGGCCCGCGCTGCTGGCGAAGAATTGTTTCGAGTGGACAAGGCGCCGCCGACTGGTTGGTCCTCATTGCTCGTGCCCGTCCCGATCGCGCCGATCGGCAGACCATTCTGAGCGTGACCAGCCCCGGCATTTCTTGCGGCCTGGGTGGCGGACCGCGACCGCGCCGGCGCGGCGGGCTGAACGTTCGGATTGTTCGGCTCGGCGTTGATGCCTGGATTTCCGCCGGTGGCAGTATCTTTCGTTCCCATTCCTGGGGGCGCTGATTGACCAGCGTTGCCTGCACCCGTTCCCATTCCAGAAGATGCCGACGGACCAGCGCTGGCGCTACTCGCGCCCGTCCCGGTGCCTGCGCCTGCGGACCCGGCGTTTGCGCCGCCGGCTTGCGCCAGGACCAACAGAGATGAGCTTGCGACGATGGTGGCGATTATCAAAGGCTTGGCGTGGGGCATCTGACGATCTCCTTTGCCAAACTTCTATTAACCACGACGCCGCAACGCGGTTCCTGCCTTCTGCGGCACAAGAACACCGCCGCCCTTGCGCTTGTCGATTGGACCAGTTCGTCGAAACGCCCGGTCAAGCCTTCTGTCCTAAGCGGTCCAGCGTGACGCCAATGGCCGTCGAGTCCTCAATGGTCTCTTCTTCGTCTTGCGATCGATGCGCCCGACTTGCCGGACAAGCTTCAGTCCTGCACGACTTGCTATAATCGCTTGGTTCGCTCGCAAGGAGCCGGCGTTTGGGACAGGACCGTGAACGCCCGCCCGCCGCGGAGATGAGCGGCCGCCCGGACTGCAGTCCACGGTGGACCACCGCTGTCCCATCCAACTCGCTGTCCGCATCTCGGCTTATCCGACAACAGCACGGAGGTGGTGAATGCGCCAAGTCATTCAAGCCGACGGCGAGGACAAGCGACGAACAGCGACGTCTGGATCCATGCGCAATGCGATGCGGCGAAAGCCGTCGCCGGCCTAACCTCTTCCACGTCAGCCGCGCTTCCGCTGAGAGGTTGGCTTAAACTCCACGACCTCGTGCTGGTCGCACGGATTCGATGGTTCATTTCGCTTCACGATTTGCTCAAGCTCGAGCGCTTCGATGGCGAGTTCATCCGCCAAGCGCTTAAACAGCTCGCACTTTTCTGTGTCCGTCGCCTGCTGACTCATCAACGCAAAGTCTCTGGCGTCAGCGCGGACCTTTTCCAAACGTGGTCGGAGGTCCTTCATGTGTGCCGGCTCAGCTTCTAAACTTATCCTCGGCCCGAACAATCAGTTTGCTTGTTCGGATCACGCGGGAGTCAACTACCGAAACAGGATATTGGTTCTTTGCGAACTGCCAAATTGGCCGCTTATTCTAGCCACGGCGGCTCCCGGGCTGAGGCATCCCTGTTCGGCACTCGCCGGATGATGCATAGAATTAGCATACCTGAAGGGGCATGAATGTTCGAAAGCGCACAGACGCGAGTGTTGCGCCGGACTAGGCTGCGAGCGATCCTAGACGCTCGCGAAGCGCTCGGGGCCCAACGGCCTCGGGGGGATGCCAATGTGCTGGCTGCGGTGAAGCAGCTCCGTCCGCGAACGCAGTGTTGCTGGCTGCGTGCCGGGTATGAGGCAGGAGTAACCTCGGCAGATTTTAGATCAAACGACGGTCGTTCTCGTGCGTACTTTCCTTCTCATTGTGGGAAAATATGACTACTGGTGAACGTTCTGTTCGTTGTAGTTGTCCTGCCCTCGCGCAGAACGGCACCTGCTCGGCGAGCAGGAACTCCGTCTCCGGTGACGATCAACACGATGGCCCGTCGATCGGACGATCACGACCCACCACTTCTGCGGCGCGGGATGATGCCGGTTGCAATCAGAGTTCTTTCGTCGTCCTCCCCCTTCCAGTCCTTCGAGCGTGGAATGCGGTTAGGCGGCACTTCAGAGGGCACCACGACTAGACGCGGGCCATCGCGCGCTTGAGATTCTTGTCGATGTCTTCACCGCGCCGCGGGCCCTCCGAGCGATTCAGCGAGAACCATCAGCCAGATCGCCAGCGCGCTCGCTATGGCGATGCCTCCAAGCATGGTTATGAGCCGCATTGAACGACGATGTGAAAAGCTCAGAGCCTCAGTGGGTAACAGCCGGCGTCAGCATTCCCATTTCAAACTGCAATCGGCGCTCAATTTGTCTGCCGCTTTTGGGCTGAAGCCCGCTCGATCAGGAAATCGTCCAAATCTCGGCCCGCAACGATGGCGATCGACCGGGCGGCGGCGGCGCGGATCGCGGGCGGGAGCGAGGCCCGGCGCAACTGAGGTGGCTCGATGAATCGATCGCGCTGCCTCGTGTTGCAATCCCCGAGTACTGGACCGGCATATTAATCAGACAAGAGTACAATTAATTCGTCGCGCTGCCCAATTTAAGCCGCATGGGAGCCGTTGTCGCCGCTGAGGCTCGAGCGGGGGTGGGGCGAACCCGGGAGTTTTCGATGTCCGGTCATTTGCGATTGTACTTCGCCAGCCTAGTCCTTGTTGGAGGTTTTTGGGCGGCGCCTGCGTCTTCCAATTCTCTTGCCGACTTCTTCAATACTGCTGCGTCCCAACCCACGGTAACCCCTCCGCCGCAAGCCGAATGCGTGCCGCGTCCCGGTACCTCGACCACCGGCGGACAGCATTGGGTCTACCGAACGGACGGTCACCGCAAATGCTGGTTCCTGGCCGAGGGCGTCGCGACAGTGAAGAAGCCCATGCGGGCTCGCATGGCCAAAGACCGCAGCGCCAGTTTGGACGAAAACGGGACCACGCAGACCAGGCGGCGCGCGGTCGTTGATGCGCGCGCGGAGTTGCTGCGCTCCGCACCGCCCGAGCAATCTCAGCCGCCTGTACCTGGAATGAAGGTAGCTGATGCCGCTTCCGATCTCTTCACGGGCCTCACCCTGATGTCGGCGGTCCCCATTGTCGATCTTCCCAGCAACCAGCTCACGCCCGAACACTCCATGCCCAGCCGAGTCGACGTTGGGCAGCTTCTCGCCGCCACGTCCGCCGACCCACCTCAAGTTATACCGCTGGGCGCGCGCACTGCAGAGGCGCGCGACGAAGCCCGCAGCTGGACGGCCTGGTTTGGTGTGCTGCTGATGACGCTTGGCGGCCTCTCGCTCTTAAGCTCGAGCCGCACGCTTCGGTACGCGGTGAGATTACGCCACTGAGGTAGCGAGATACGAGGTACTGCCGCCGCGCGATCGATGGGATTCCACGGACCAGTATAGCGGAACTGCCCCACGTACAAAGGTTCCGTACGCCGCACTAAATTTGGCACCGCCTTAGACGGACATTCGACTACGATGATGGTCGCCCTTTGGGATGGGCCTGCATCATGCGGTACAAAGTGTTCGTGGTGGACGGCAGCCGGCAAGTGATCTGCGCTGCAAAGCTCGACTGCATTGACGAGCAAGCGGCGAGACGCCGAGCCGAGCAAATGCAGGACGAGCACGACGTTGAGCTTTGGGAAGGCGATCGACTTGTTGCCGTGTTCCGAAGCGCAACGTCGAATGAAAGTCGGAGCTAATGCGCGACCCCGAATAGACGGCCGGTCTCCTCGCCGAGTTAGTTCGAGCGTTGTGGGGCACCCCGGCCCGGCTGGTTGCCGACACGTCACAGCGACGTCGTCGCCGAGCCTCGCTACTGCGGGGATGAAGACACCAGTCCTCTTTCAAAATAGTGGCAGATGCGAGGAACGCGGGCAATCCGTCCATCGAATCGCGCGAGTGAGCCAACGCGGGTCAACCTTCGGACCGCCGGGTCTCTAAACGGCTCTTGCTCCGCCGCTCGCTTTGGTACGCCGTCTTCTGCCGATTGTTCTTGCTTCTACATGTCGGAGCTTACGTCGAAGCTTCTCCACCTGTCTAAGCTCCTCCAGAAGCGCCTGGTGACGTTCGCTCAGAACAGCACTAGAGAAAATCTGACGCGTACTCGACATCACATGCCTCAGAAAATGACTTGAAGGAAGAAGTCGACGAAAAGCGAAAGACAAGGGACACTCGACCGAAGCTCAATGAGCTGAAGCCGCAGCCGCCAGATGCTCCCAGTACTCGGCCTCTGCAAGCAGTTTCCAGCTTCTCTCAGGTTGGAGTACGGCAGTCTGTCGGCAAAGCAGCGCCATTGCACGAAGGCGGCGGGCAGCTTCCATTTCAACCTCCCATGTTTTCCCCAAACATATTTTTCAATTTTGAGATAGAGTCATCACGATTATATACCATAATCAAATTTACCATTTAATGGCCGTCAATTTAGTTCCCTTGGTAAGCTGACCGGGAACTGGTTTCGGTTTAAGCTTCACATCGATTTCGAATGCTGCTCGCGGGGAACCTATTGCGCGGTAAAGCGAACGAGAAGCGTGCGCGGGGGCAGCAAGACGAGAAGCGAAGCTTCGTGCGCGAGCATCGCAATGTCAGAAATCCCAACCGAGGACTCTTCTCGCCGCCCTCCAGGGCACGTGCGCCGGCTACCGAGCCATAACCCAGCAGTTGGGTTGCGTCAGCGGTCTGGCTACGCGCCTGGCTCTTAGAGCGCACCACCATTGAGTCCTGCGATGGTCTCAAGCTCTGGAACGTGCGCCCGGGCGACAAGGATGGCTACTGACCCGATGAGGATGACCAGCATCACATTCAAGCCAAGTTCGCCGCTTTACGGCGGGCGGGCCCGGATCGCATCGGATGCGCAAGTTAACAATCACAGGTTGGCGCAACGTATTGCGAGACTGTTGCTTTCATGCCTCGTCTTCGCAGATAGGGCTGAGTTTGGCTCCAGCTGGCTCCCTGCGACTGTCGATCCACGCGAAGCAAAGATCATCTTGCGGACCGAGTGCATCTGGGAGACAAGCCGTAAAATTCCGGTGTCGCCTCGCAAGGAGGGGCGCAAGAGCCTCTTTGTTTTTGATGTCGATGCATTAATCATTAAATGTGGCGAATAAATAAAAAATGGACTGGCGCTTTAATTTAAAATAGATTTGATTTAATCAGGAGGGGATGATCGTGGCGCTTCTTGATCACGGTTGTCGCTTCTGAAGTCGCGAATATTGCAGAATCAATAATTGCCAACGTGGACGGTCAAGCACCGGCCACGATGGGCAGGGGGAGCTGCTAGTTCTTTTGCGTAACTTGGCAGGGATTGTCGCTGGCGGCGTGCCTATCGCCGTCCGAGCGAGCGCTAGCAATTTGCGTGAATTGATTTTGCGGTGACGCTCTCTGCTCTGCATTGGCAGACGAGGGTTGCGAATGACGTGCACGCATTTTGTAGCAATGTTCGGCCGGGCTCGCGCAATTTCGAATTCTTCTTCGTCAACTTGCGATCGTTCGATCCAGCCAGGTTTGCGGTTTGCAAACATGGCGGCTGTCAGGCGCGCGATCCACTCGCGAGCTCGGAGCGACTCTAGCCCCAAACAGGCTTGAGCGGCACATGTTCTCTTTGCGCGTTTTCGAGTGCGAAAGCGGTCGCGGCATTTCGCTTCCCTTCAGGGCGGCGTAAAGGCTGTGAATCAGCACGGGCTTTGGCGCTCTGCTTTGCCAGTTCGCCAATGACTTCCGTCGTTACCAGTTTGATCTGCGACAATGCGGCGGCAAATCTAACGCCATACCCGCCAAAAAGTCCGGTGATGAGAAGCCCATCCACATTCGTGTCCTCAAGCAGTGCCTTCGCGCAGGCGGCGAAGACGGAAGGATCCGCATCCGTGCCGCCGGCGACGTCAACCGGGTTTCCGAGCGAAGCTGCCGGCGGCAGCAGTTTCGCGAGCTTCTCAATGGTTTGAGCGGACAGCGTCGCCAGCGCCAAAGCACTCGGTGTCATCATTCCACCAACGCTGCTCAGCCGTGCAGACCAGGTGATCGACTGACGTCTGGTATTGGCCCGAAGGAGAAGACTCAAGCGCGCGCCCGCCACAGCGTAACCGCAAGCAGTATATAGGCAGCACAAGTCCACAACGACTGCCAATTGTCTGGCCCTTCGCTAAGCGCCGCATGGATGGCTGCCACCAAGAATACGCCGGCAAATATCGCTTCCGCCATGGGGCGGATTCCTTTCTTGGGGCCATTGAGCTGTGTCATCGCCGCAAAAGGGAACGCCGCCATAGTGAGGGCCGCAAAAGGAAAATCCTTTTCGCGCGGGTCAAACATAAAGCCCAGCGCGGTCTCCGTGCCGATCACGATGGTTACGATCAAGATCAATCCGTGCATGATCGCCAGCACCGATGAGGTGCGGTAGTCCTTCGGACCCAGCAATTCCAGAAATGTGGGCGGTGCGCGCCCCGACATCAGGGCGTTGGCGCCGAACAGCGGCGAGGCAGTTGCCGCCACCAGAAGTGCGCCCCACAGAAGCCAGCTGCCCGCGTCGTAGCTTTCATAGAACATTTTTTGAGCGGCCCCCCCAAACAGGACTCCGGCGGTGGTTGCCGATATTCCGACCGCAAACCATGAGACGAGCCGGGGCTGCGAGAGCTTCCGGCGCGAGGTCAGCCATGCAGCGCCGAACACCAGGATCGCCAGCGCCATTCCGCCGCTCATTTGCAGTTTCCAGAGCGGATAATTGCTGACGGGGATGCCGGGCGGATATTTCAGCGTGCGCTGCGCGGAATCGAATAAGCCCCACGATCCGCCGACGGTGCCCTCGAACTCATGCTTCCACAATTCATCATAGGCCTCGAACAGGTTGACGCGGAAATTCTCGCGCCGGGCAACATCGAGGACCTCGGAGATCACCCGCGCCTGATTGATGCGCGACGGTAGTGCCGAACCGCGCATCCGTCCTTCGCTCGGCCAACCAGTTTCTCCAATCAGGATTTCCTTGCCCGGAAACGCGGACGCCACCTGCTTTCGGATGGCGTCGACGTGAGCAGCGGCAGATTCCGCCGGGATCGGCATATTTTCCCAATATGGCAGGATATGCACGGTGACGAAATCGACGGCGTCATTGAGTTCCCGATGGCGCAACCAGTACTCCCAGACGTCGGAATAGGTGACGGGGACCGGCACTTGTGCCTTGACCGAGCGGATTAAGGCAGCAAGGTCGGAAGGCGTCATCTTCCGATGCAACAGAACCTCATTGCCGACCACGAGTGCGGTGATGGTTTCCGGATAATGCTGGGCGAGGCGTATGCCAGTGGATAACTGCGTCGCGTTCTTCTGTCGGTCCCTATCGAGCCAAATTCCCTGAATGACTTTCAGCCCCACCTTGGACGCAAGTTCGGGGATCTGATCGAGGCCAAGATCAGTCGCATAGGTACGGATACAGTCGGTTATTTTGGCAAGCTGGGCGAGATCTTCCGCGATCTGGTCACGCGGCACTGGTGTCGGCGACTCTGACGTTTGGTTGTTGCGGAAGGGCGCGTAGGATATGCATTGCAGTTTGGCATTCGGATCGATCGGTGCGCGCGCCAAGTTGATCGGTATGGCCAGCCACCACCAGACCGCGGCGATCGCACCTAGAGATATGATAAGAAGCGCCAGAGGCGTACGAAGCGAGATAGTGTGACCCTCCAACGTAGAGATCGTCGGTCAAAAGGCATGCTGTCGTGACCCGACAACAACAGAAATTATTGTCCGCCGGTACCTACTTGACTGTGAAAGCTGCTGCCAGATCGTCCGTGCCGCAAGAGGCGAGTCAACATCCACGAAGGCCTTAAGGCTACCGCAGGGCAGGGCAGGTAGAAATAATCTTCGCCATCTCCCGAGATAGCCTTCGGGGAACGGCAGCAGAGTGGCCTTTCTCTGACGGTCGCCGTGCCGGCTAACGAACGTCGCCTGTTGGCCCGTCTAGACGTGCCGGCTCGATCTGACCACGTCCGCTTATCCGCCGAGTTTCCGCCAGCATAATAGCGCCGGCAGCCGCCGGGACAATGACGAGGACCGTGACAAGCGCTTCCGCCGAGGCCAGGGTGTCGTGCCGGTCTGTTCCAAAGCTCAAGCATACGCTGGCCTCTATCGACGCACGCCCGCCAACGATGAATGCACTCCGTCGAAAGGACGTGCGTTCGCGCACAAAGTACGATGCTACGTTTCGTCGCGTGCGTTTTGATCGCGCGGCAACATGACCAATGCCGGGCGCCGGAATATTGAGCGAAGTAGTTGCGGTCACCGCGCAGTAAGATCGCCCGCGGCTATGTCGAAGATGTTGACCGACTGTGAAGCAGTTTACATCCCCGTATTCTTGGCCCGCGCTAATGTGGCGAAGGCTTCT
The DNA here is from genome assembly GCF_040548035.1 of Bradyrhizobium sp. LB8.2. Classification (NCBI taxonomy): domain Bacteria; kingdom Pseudomonadati; phylum Pseudomonadota; class Alphaproteobacteria; order Hyphomicrobiales; family Nitrobacteraceae; genus Bradyrhizobium; species Bradyrhizobium sp. LB8.2. The sequence continues at coordinate 80,289 of NZ_JBEPQV010000033.1, forward strand.
TACTTTGAAGGAGGCATCCGATGCACACCGCAATCAAATGGAACTCCCGATATAACGCTCGCGAATGGGTGACGATGGCTGGGACGCTCGTCGTTCAACTCCGCGCACTGAATGCAAACCGACAGAAGGGTGAAAGCAAGTCAAGGCGGCCACTCTGGAAACACTTCGACGACACCCATCATTGGGACTCAACCGCTGAGGAATGGGTTCCCGACCATGATCGGTGATCGTGCAGCCTTACCGGCCTAGACCGCGAAGCTGAGCGAGCACAGGTATCGGACCGGCAATTCTCCCACTCGTAGGGAGGCTGAAGACGCGGCAACCAAAGCTATCGATCACGGTTCGTGGCTCCGATCGCGGCATCGAGTGCCTTGCGTCCCGTGTAGTCTGAAATCGGCGCAGTGTTGCTCGCGTCCGTTCGAGGCTGCGGCGTGGTCAGGATCAGGCGTGGTTTGAGCGGAAGCGCCTCAAGGGCGGCGCCTTAAGCGTCGTGACCTGCGGCATAAATTTGCGAGCGTTGTCGCAATGGCGAAGGACCTTGCGGCCCGGACCGTCCTGGCCGCGGCGTCAACTATTTTTGGGAGGAGTTTGCCAGCTATGTGTAGGCTCGCTACAAAACGCAGCAGCTGCGCGTCGAAGGCTTAGCTGCGCAGGGCAGCCGCGTCGATTGCGGCTTCTGCCATCCGGAACGGCCGAGAGCCGAATAGCGTGGAATCCGTTAAGGGCGCTTATCGGACGTCAGCGGCGCGTTGCGCAAGGACCGCAATGACCCTTAACAGACATCGCGCTTGGCGGCGTTCACTTTTCGCCTGGGCCACTATGTTACATTGGGAAGAAGTCCGGTGATCGGCGCTTCGGTCGACAGATGTGCCTTCGCAAGCCTCTCTAATGTGCTATTCTCTTCGTATAAGCCATAGGTATACCATGACCGGTATTGCAGAGTGGCTAGCATCGATCGGTTTGGGCGAGTACGCCGAGCGATTCCGCGAAAACGCCATCGACCTCTCGGTCGTTCGAGATCTCACGGAGCAGGATCTAAAAGATTTGGGCGTCCTGCTTGGGCATCGCCGCAAGATGCTGCGCGCGATCGTAGAACTTCAGGGAGAGGTCCCGCGAAAGCCTCAAGTGGGCGCTAAGCCGGCGTCGGCGGACCACGCCGGGCGGCGTCAGCTTACAGTTATGTTTTGCGATTTGGTCGGCTCGTCGGCACTTTCGGCCCGCCTTGATCTGGAGGACCTGCGGGCCGTAATGGGCACCTATCACGGCTGCATCGCAGAGGTTGTTGCCCGGAATGAGGGCGTTATCGCGCGGTACATGGGAGATGGCGTGCTCGCCTATTTCGGCTATCCCCAGGCGCACGAGGATGATGCCGAACAGGCGACACGCGCCGGGCTGGCGCTGGTCGATGCCGTAGCTAGCCTCCGGACAGACCCCGCCACCGAGCTGCAGGTTCGCGTTGGCATCGCTACCGGTATGGTGGTCGTGGGCGATTTGACCGGCGAAGGTTCAGCTCAAGAGCAGACGGTCATTGGCGAGACGCCGAACTTGGCTGCGCGCCTGCAGACCTTCGCCAATCCCGGTACCGTGCTGATTTCCGAAAGTACGCACCGGCTCACTGATGGGCATTTCGAATTCCGCAATCTCGGCCCTGTCGCGCTTAAAGGATGGGCGGAGCCAATGCCAGCTTGGCAGGTCCTGGGAACAACCGAAGTGGAAAGCCGCTTCGAGGCTCAGCACAAAACCCGATTGGCGCCGCCAATTGGGCGTGACGAGGAAATCGAGATGCTCTTGCGTCGCTGGCAGCACGCCAGGCGTGGCGAAGGTTGCGCGGTGATGCTCATCGGAGAGCCCGGTATCGGCAAGTCGCACATTGCGCTGGCGCTTGAGGAGCGGCTCGAGGCCGAACCGCATATCACGGTGCGCCAGTTCTGCTCGGCGCACCACACCAACAGTGCGCTGTATCCTTTCACCCGCCAGCTTGAACGCGCTGCCCGGTTCGAGCGGGGCGACCCGCCCGCAGAGAAGTTCGCTAAGCTCGAGGCTCTGCTCGTGCGGGCTGATGCCGACCGCGTGTTGCTACCTCTGGCCAACCTTCTGTCGCTACCACCAAGTGAGCGCTACCGCATTCCAGAGCTGAGCCCGCAGAAGCGCAAGGAGATGACATTGGCGGCGTTTTTGACTCAGCTCAATCTCTTGGCGGAGCGACAGCCCGTGTTCGTCATTGTGGAGGATGTCCATTGGGCAGATCCGACGTCGCTGGAGCTGCTCACGATGACCTTGGAACAGCTACCGCGGCTTCGGGTGCTGCTGCTCATCACCGCGAGGCCAGAGTTCACGCCGCCCTGGCCAGGTCATGCGCATGTGACCACGATCTCGCTCACGCGGCTGAACCGACGCAACGGGGCGGCGCTAATCGAGCGCGTCACCTCCGGCAAGACGCTCCCGGAAGAGGTAATGGAGCAGATCCTCGCCCGCACCGATGGCGTGCCCCTATTCGTGGAGGAACTGACTAAGACTGTGCTCGAAACCGGGCTATTACATGAGCAGGGCGATCACTACGTCCTCAACCGTCCTCTGCCCCCGATGGCGATTCCGACGAGTTTGCACGCATCACTGATGGCGAGGCTCGATCGATTGGCTCCGGTGAGGGAGGTGGCTCAGATCGGCGCTGTGGTGGGTCGCGAGTTCTCCTACGAACTGCTGAGCACCGTAGCCGGGTTGCCAAAAGAGAGACTTGAGGAGGCGCTTGCGCAGCTGGTTCGGTCGGAGTTGATATTCTGCCGGGGCGAGATACCCCAGGCGGTCTATACCTTCAAGCACGCGCTTGTGCGGGAGGCTGCCTATTCGGGACTGCTGAAGAGCCGACGCGCAGCGCTGCATGCTATGATCGCAGACGCCTTCGAGCAACGGTTCCCGGAAATTGTGGAGACTCAACCTGAAACTCTCGCGCACCATCTGAAGGAGGCCGGGCAGTTCCAAAGGGCGGAGGCATATTGGCTGCGCGCCGGCAAGAAGGCCGCCATGCGCTCGGCCAACCTTGAGGCCATCGCGCACTTGCAACGAGGTATCGAGGCCTCGGACCATCTGCCCGACAGCGCGCGAAAGGACAGGTTGGAACTTGACTTCCAATTCGCTCTTGGGCCTTGCCTGATCGCTACTCAAGGACCAGCCTCGAACAAGGCGATGGCAACCTTTGCCCGCGCGCGTGAGCTGTGCGAGCGCCTTGGAGACCCTCCCGAGCAACTCCAGGTGATGTTCTGGTTGACCACCGCGAGCGTAATGCGCGGTGAGTTGCCGGTGGCTGAGGAAACGATCGCCGCCCTGCTCCAACTCGCCGAAACGCGCGACGATCGACCGACGTTGCTCAATGCGATGCGAGGGCAGGGGATGATCCGCCTTTTCATGGGACGTCTGATCGGTGCCCATGAAGCGATCGAACGGGCCTACGATGCCTTTGAGGCGAGCAGCGAGGAGGATAGGCTGGCGGCACGTGTGGCCGGCCAGGATGCCGGCGTGGCTGACCTGGCGTTGATGTCGTGGGCGCTCTGGCTGCTCGGCCACGCTGATACGGCACTCACGCGAGTGAACGTCGCCATTCAGCGTGCCGACGCCATCAGTCATCCGCATTCGCAGGCGTATGCTTGTTACTATGCATGCATTCTTCACGCCCTTCGCGGCGAGTTCCTGACTGCGCAAGGTCATGCCGAACGCTGTATCGCCCTGTCAGAGGAGCATGGATTCCGGCAATGGCGCTTGGCGCGTGCTATTCGGGGCATATGCGTGGCGTCGCTCGAACCTTCACCCAGCGCACTCGGGGAGATCCGTGCCGCGTTGGACGAATATCGCAGCGCAGGTTATCAGCTGGCCATCACCGCGCTCTACGTGCTTTTGTGTCCGCCATTGTTGATTGGTCACGACTACGAGGCGGCGCTGGAATTGATCGAGCACGGCCTCGCTACAACGAGCCGAAATAGCGAACGAATTTTGGAGGCCGAATTGTATCGGCTGAAGGCACGGGTGCTGGTCGTCCGCGGCGGACCAGACGTCGAAGCCGAAGCGCAGGCACTGCTCGAGCAGGCAATAAATACGGCAAGAAGCCAACACGCCAAGACGCTTGAGCTTCGAGCCGCAATGGACCGTGCCGCGCTGTGGATCGATCAGGGCAGACGCGAGGAAGCGCTCAATTTCCTCGCGCCGATTTATGCCAGCTTCACCGAAGGCTTCGAGACGCACGATCTAAAGGAGGCAAAGGTGCTTCTCGATGGGCTGCGGTAATCCAACCGGGACAACGCATGCCCAGATCCAAATCCGCAACGCGATCTGCTTACTTTGGCTTGGCGCCACTAGCCGCCTTCTTTAGAGCCGCATAAGTACGATCTCGCAGCTCTAACCAATTCGGGTCGTCCTGTGGATTCTCGTTTATGAAAATGGGCTTGAGCAGCTTGTCGTCTTTACTATTCGCCTTAATCTCGTTTTCCGCTTTGTTAAACGCGTCGATTGCTTGTTTGGCGGCGGCGTATCCCAGCGTTATCGAATTTTCGAGATTGCTGTGATTCCATTTGAAATTGATGTGCCCCGGCACGTGAATCTCGATGACTACGCCTCTCCAAGGTTTTTTCCCGTACTTCCCGTCCGCGGCTGGTTTGTCGAGCATCCCGCACTCGACTGCTTTCTCGAGTATCCCGGCTTCGGCTGCTCTGTCGAGTGTGTGCGCCTCTTTGACGTGATATTTGAAAAGCTTGACGTCATCCTCGCCGACCGTTGCCGCAAACAGTTGGCAGAGATTTGCTAGCGCATCGTGAAGATTTTCCGGCCTGCGGATTTGCTTCGCATCGACGATCCGGCTCACCCAGATTTCGTCCAAATCGGGGTGCTCCTCGAGCAAGCTATCGAAGTTCACAGTATCGACTAACGCCCCTTCGCAATATGTAACTTGGTCGATCTCAACCGTCCCTTCGACGAAGGGAAGAGACGAACACGCACACAGGCTGCGTGAGTCGATAGCTCCCTTGTACTGCTTTTTCTCGTCCTCCTTCATCCGACGATTGGAAAACAGCGCCAGCTTCTGTTCGTCGAGATTCCAGGCGTTGTGATAGATGTGTGGCATTCGGTCCTTTTTCAGCTCGCCGAAGTTTATGCTCTTCATAAACTCGCTATCCGGATAGTTGATCCTGGACAGGCCGTTGACTTTGGACAAGTACATCAGAGAGGTGAGGTATCGGACGAATGGATTAGGTGCGAGCACCTCATTGAGTATCCAGTTGTTGATGTCTCCTTCGCGCCATTCCTTGAAGGGTTCTTCACCACGAGGCAGACGGTTGAACCAAGCGGACATGGTGCCCTGGATCTGTTCCATCATCTTGTACGGTTGCCATCGGAAATCACTGTAACTTTTGGGATCGGTGACGAAGTCCTGGAAGGCCTTGATGTTGGCGTTCCAATCCGCCCCGAATACGGTGTTTATGGGGAAACGCTTATAGCCTTCATCGTCCCGAAACACGCCGTCCCTGAAGAATTCATAGGTCAGTTCGGCTCTGCTTTTGTTTTCTTTTTTGATTTTCTCTTCATTAAATTGATTGTGGACGATGCCAACCCAAGCGCCGATGCAGGACAACGCCCACACATCAGACTTATCGTCGAACGTCTTGCCGACTTCTGCAAGCGCTTTCAGAACCCCGATGTGTAGTCCTGCTGCCGGTCCGCCGCCGCCGAGCGTGATCGCTCTCTTCACCATTGGTTCCTCCATCTAATTTACGTGTGGCTTATTCTCCGATCAAGTTTCGAATTCCGTGAAGAGGAAGAGATTAATCGTTTTCGGGATCATTGGAAAGCGCGGTTGACGTCGACATTCGACGCTTTCTCGGACCTGCGCATCGCACTAACGCACCTCCGCTGAGGGCGCGGGCTTGCGTATCGGCGCGGTCACAACGAGTGCTGAACATCTTTGGAATGAAACCGCTGCTGGCAGCGGTGAGGGCGTGATACTGGCGCGGTGCGCCCCGTTGCGGTTCATGGGGAGCGTAAACAAGAGCTCGAACTTGCCTCAGGATGAGTTCTGGCCGAGCGGCCGTCAAACCTGCCCAAATTGATCGGACTGCGGCAGCCCGAGTTCGACCCGCCGATCCCCGCGTCATGCAATAGTGTTTTTATACGACCAAGATGCGATAGGTGCCATTCCGAGATTGGCCATACACGGTGTTGCACAACGGCCCGGTGAATGGCCGAGCAGGGGCCTTTGGGACCACAGCGCTGGCCCGGAACGACATTGTGTATACAGAGCTGCCCGTTTCTGTTTTGCCGAGCCGGATGAGCAGGCAAATGGCTTCAGCCACTCGACCCCAATATTATGCGTTTGCTGTCTCTGCGCTGAGTGATGAGGTAATTAACACAGAGGCCGCGAACGCCACCAAGAATGGCTTGCGTCTCTCTGACAGCGCCGTTTGCTTGTCCGGTCTCATCACCACTATCATTGAAGCTCTTGGTGATGCAGTGTGACAAACCCGATATTCGCCCGTGTCATCAGCTCTGGGTTCGGAGCTCGGCTAAACCAGTTGGTAGGCGATGAACCCTCTGTTGATGGGGCCGCAGCGACTAGCGCCAGGAAAACAGTCAGGGCTTCTGTCGGTTTTGAAGTTCAATTCTCTAGATTTGATTTGTAAGGCAAAGATCAGAAAATTATATCAGCAGTTTATTTGATTCGTTATATTGATATTCATTGGATGTGCGGAGCGCGCCGCGTATTCGGTTTACAAAAAGCTGAACGACAGAATTGGAAACTCAGTGCCAGCGCAGCCCCGACAGCCGAGCGCGACTCAAACAGCGGATAGCTCAGCCTGTAAGAAGAAACAACGTTAGGCTCGTCTAGATGCGAGCGTCGAACGGGTGGCCAACCTGTACTCGTTTGAATGCCGGCCGCCGCGCTAGTTGAACGCCTCACTGCCAAACCAAACGGAGGGTAAGATGAAGAGTGCGCTCGCGATCATTGCTGTTGCTTCTCTCATTGTTTCGTTTTCGTTGGAAGTAAAAGCGCAAACCATGCCGCCCGCTAGCGGTGCGGCAAAATCTAAGGCGCCGGTGGCGCAACCAGCGAAGGGCGCGGCCGCGCAGAAAAGGATGATGACCACCTGCACCCCCCGTCAAAAAATGTCCGGAGCAGCCTGCTCGTAACAAGCCGAAGGCCGCCGACTTAGGCGGCCCGCTAGAGCGGAAACGAGCGGTCGGGCCACCGATCGTCGTGCTTGTCCACTACTCCCCTTGGTTCGCGGATTGGGAAGCCACGGCTGCCTTTTCGACAAACGGTCGGGCCGCGTATTCGCCAGCGCAGGCGGGCCGACTAGCATGGTCTCGCCACTACAACCACGTTCGAACCTAGCGTTGCTCGCGATGACGAATTGCTGCTCGCGGTGCTTCAGCGCGACTGGAGATCTAGGGGTATCGGTCGGTACAGTTGTGGCCGTTGCGCGTGAACAGCCGCACGGCTTTGAAACACGCGCCCACGAGCCGCAGCACATCGCGGCCCGCACTCGCTCAAGCTCGTCAACAATGAAGCCGGGAAATTGCAATAAGTGGAGAGCTGACGAACGCGGAGCAAGATACCGGCTGTCCCTTTTGAAAGCAGTCGTGGTCTGCCAGTCGGATTGCGACAAAAAAGGGCAGCAGCTGCGGATTGTTCGGACCGGCAGCTTACGCGGCGCTAACCTATGCGCTCGGCGTCCGTCAGAATACCTCGATCGCCACGATTCATAAGCGGCCCGAGCTGCAGAGTTGTTTTTATCCGCTAGCCGGCATCCGGCGCTAAGTCAGTATTTGCTCGGACGTTACTATAACCCGAAGCCAGCTTTGGTGATCTTTGATCCTCCACTTGGGTTTAGCTCATGCAGATATTCAGGGCTGAACTCGGCTACAGCTTGCAGTTCCTGTGCGCGGAGCAGAGTAACGGTGTGGTTTTCCCATTCGCTGAGGCCCAAAGCCCTGAGTTCCTGGATCGTCCTGTTCGCGTGAACTACTGAAAGCCCACATGCATCGGCAACATCTTGCTGGGTGAGCGGGATCCGGTAGCTACCGCTGTCCGCCAGCCCGACGAATTCCATGCGAGTGGTAAGCTCGCAAAGAAGATGCGCGAGTCGACCTAAGGCTTGGCGCGCTCCGAGATTCTCAACCCATTCGCGATAGATGGCAGCCTATATCAGCGTTTCGCGCCAAAACGCGTGTGTAAGTCCGAGAGATTGGGTCATCATCTCTCTGAGAGATGAATGGGGCACAGCGGCTATCGTCGAATTGCCTACGCTGCAAAGATCACAATCCGTGATCGGCAAATGCAGGGTAGGCAAGTCGGGCATGTCCCCAGCCAGGTAGAATGACGAGATCTGATTTCGATCATTCACCACTCTTTGCCGAGCTAGAAAGCCGTCGATCACCACGATGCAGCTGCTGGGCTTGCCCCGTCAGGGCAGCAGGCGTTGCCGCAATATCATTTGGCAAGCGATCCTCGTAGCGGCTCAGCATGCGGATTTAGTCGATCTGCTAGGTCTCTCAAGCGCGCCCGTGGTCCCTCCTGACGCGCCACAATGACCGAGTAAACTACTGTTTCTCGAGATGCGCATTCCGGATTTCAATCTTGATGCGAGGCTACCTCTCACAAAAGTCAGCGCTTTGCCCCAAGATCTTCCACCTGCATCCGCATGAGTTGGTGGCGCATCAATAGAATGCGACGGCGATACGTTTTTCTTTACGCCAGACGACTGAACAGCGACGTGGGCCACCGTCCGGAATGACAGTCAGCGCGAATTCGTCCGGAATCTTTTCATCTCCTGCAACATCAAGGGCGGCACCGTATTCAGAGATGCTGCGAATCAAGCAATTTGCTTTCGAACGGCCGAAGCTGATTGAGCCGGACTTTGGGATGCGTGTCGAATGAGAACTGTTCTGCTCCATAATTTTTCTCCGAGTAAAGGGTTCGCCCCGCAGAGCGCAAATCGATTGTCGTCGGGCACCTACTGCGATCAAAAAAGAGTTCGCTAGAATCTCGAGACCCGATTCAATCTTAGCGCCCTGAATTAAACCACAACAGAAGACTGTTATACCAACGATGCAATTAAATCGAATTAAATCGACAGCGGAAGGTCTATGACGAATGCAAAATGGCTGCACTAGTGCAAGCGGCGCTTAAGATCGCTCATACAGCCGTCGGTTATTTATCTCGATCCCGCGGGGCACTTGTCAGTCTCTGCGGCCGCCGACGGGGACCGGACGGGGTCGACGCGGGTTGCTGAGACCGTGAAAAGCGTCAACCCAAGCAACATCGCGATGACCAAAGAATATCGCATGCTCCTATCTCCGCCGGTTAACTCGGACGATACATCAAAACGCTGGACGGCACGCTATATTGGCGCACCCTAGGCTGCTCCGGACCGCAGAGTGCCCATACCCGCACAGTTTCTCGCGCAGGTGGTTGTGCATCACAAGCCGCCTATCACGGCCAAGATGGGAGACTTCCGCTTTGCGTTGGTAGGCCGACGTTTATGAGTACACGTCGTAGCTTCACGGCTTCCGGCGCCGCTTCCCTGCGGGTTCCTCAACAGCGGGCGCATGACTTCGATGCTGGTGATGCTGTTTTCAAATCCGGGCGGCAGCGGCATCAATTCGGGCGCGGCATCGTTGCAGGCTCATGCCGCCGACCACCATGCCTGGTGCAGCTTGGTCGCCGTGAGTTAGCTGGAGGGCGGTCACGATGACCGCAATAGCGTCGGGGTTTCTTAGAGGCACGGCAGGTTCAGACCCAAAGGCGGACCGCTGATGTAAGGGGCGGGTTGCTTATTTTCGCAACTCGATGGACGACTGCTACAACACCTCAGCACGAACCTGAGCCACGCCACGATCCGTAATCCCCAAGGTGCGCGCGGCGGCGAGCGAGAGGTCGAGGACGCGGCCACGAACCCATGGTCCGCGGTCGGTGATCCGAACCACCACCGAATTATTCGTCTCAAGATCAGGACTCGGACTCTCGTGCCGAACGGCAGACGGGGGGGGCGCCGCGGTTAGTTGATTCCGATCAAACGATGAACCACTCGCTGTCTTCCCTTTGGAATACGAATAGTAGGAGGCTTTTCCGGAAAAGACTCGGTTGAAAGATTGAATGCCCGAAAGATCATTCAAGAGCTCTTGTCTGTTCGGAGGTTGCGCTTGCGGCTCATCCTTCTTTATCTGATCGAGTCCTTCAGGAGCGGGCTCCGCGTGAGCCTTTGGAATGATGGACCATCTGTCATTGAATGTTTGCCCGACAGCAGGGGTCGGGTGAAGCCCCGTCCAAGCGGAGACTGTTGCAATCACGATCATTCCAGAAAACAGACGCATGATCGACCTTACTAAAGATCACAAGACACAAGAACAATGCAAACTCCTGAGGCGCGTTCCGGGCATGTGCGGGAATCCTGTGCCGAGAGGCGATAACATACCGATAGTTGAGGATGTGTTGCACGGCGCAGCGTGGACGCAGTGCAGCAAGCAGACAGCCCGCTGCAACGCATCACGTTAATTGGCGAGCAGTTCTAGAGCTCTCTGGCGAAGTGAGCGTCGACACCGCGTGTGCGTGCAGGCGATTCAATCAGTAGCGTGAATGTCTTCGCCTGATCATAGAGACTGGGAGGACATTGAACGGACCGCAACAATTCATGGGGCGAGAGGCCGCGAGCCCGCGTAAGATGCTCCGTACGTTATTCAGCCTCGCTCGCAGTGGATCGCAAACGGACGTAACGACCGGCTCGTCACGTTGGTCCGTCGTCGCGGCGCGTGGGGACGTTGAAATCCCGCGCGGCAAGCTCCAGCTCGAGCTCAGTGATTCGCTCAAAGATGCGAGCAGCAATCGTCTCCGATTCTTCCGCGGTTAAGGATCGAATGCCCCGCAAAGCAAGCTCGTCTCTGAGAACCTTCGCCACAATCAATTGGATGGCCATTTGATCAATAGTCCAAAAACCATGATCAAACCGCAACCGAAGAGCGAGCGCAAGTGGTTGAGCGATTTCCCCGCGGTGCTCCGGCTAGCCGTCTCGGAACGGAATGCCGAAGCTGTCGCAGGTATTTAGGCTATTTGGTTGATCGCAGTGCGCTTCGCTTGAGCACGAGCTGACCCGCATCTCCAATTTCGATTGCTCCTCACTTAGACGCCTTTCGACAAACTGGCGCTCGAACTCCGTCAGATTGGTCTGCAATAAAAGGCGATAGCGTTGAATACTGTTGCAATGTGCACGCGCCAAGGGGTCGTCAATCATCGTGTCTTCCTGTGACGGATATAGCAATCCATTCATCGCTTGCCTAATGGGCGCGCGAGCCGAGCAGCATTGCACCACATCGCAGGAGCGGAGTCTCCCGTGCGGTCGTCCATCGTAGTGAGCTTTTCTTTCCCGATCTGTGAACTAGTTCACAATCAGCGGCGGGTCGTCTCCCGCAATGGCTCGCCCCCTATCAGACCACTGATCGCTTCGAAAACACTCTCCGACGTCGCGCGCTGCGGATTTTTGCTTGTCAGCCCCAAAGCAGTCGACCTAGGCTATGTTCATTATTCAACCGGGAGGCGGACGTGGCGACAGGCATTGTGAAGTGGTTTAGCGCAACCAAGGGATTCGGTTTCATCCAGCCCGATGACGGCGGCCAGGATGTTTTCGTGCATATCAGCGCAGTGGAACGCGCCGGCTTATCGGGCTTGGCTGAGGGGCAGAAGGTCTCCTATGAGGTCCAACTTGACCGCAAGCGCGGCAAGAGCAGCGCGGAAAATCTGCGCGTCTGACGGCTGCCGCGACCATGGCGCTGCGGTATTGATCACTGCACCTTTTGTCCGAGGTCTCTCAGGAGCGCGTGGAGAAAGTCACTTGCATGGTCTCGTTTCCCTTCGGTTCCTGCAAGAATTTTGGCATGTGTCCACGCGCTTCACGATCGCGCGGGGCGGGGCGTTCGGACGGGTCGCGGCCGAGCTTGGCCTGCAGCTCGACGAGGTCGGTGAAGACGTCGGCCTGGCGGCGCAGCTCATCGGCGATCATCGGCGGCTGGCTGGCGATCGTGGAAATCACGGTGACCCGCACGCCGCGGCGCTGAACGGCCTCGACCAGGGAGCGGAAGTCGCCGTCACCCGAGAACAGCACCATCTGGTCGATGTGTTCGGCGAGCTCCATGGCGTCCACGGCGAGCTCGATGTCCATGTTGCCCTTGACCTTGCGGCGGCCGGATGCGTCGATGAACTCCTTGGTCGCCTTCGTGACGACGGTGTAGCCGTTGTAGTCCAGCCAATCGATCAGGGGGCGGATCGAGGAGTATTCCTGATCCTCAATGATCGCGGTGTAGTAGAACGCCCGAAACAGCGTCCCGCGGCTCTGAAACTCCTTCAGCAGGCGCTTGTAATCGATGTCGAAGCCGAGAGTTTTCGCCGTCGCGTAGAGATTGGCTCCATCGATGAAGAGCGCGATCTTGTCCGTAGAGGAAGGTGACATTCAGTTCACGCTTTCGGTGAAGCAGCGCGGATCAAGCTGAAAGCATCGCGGGCCCGCGAAGCAGAGGGCCTTCGCATTCTATATAGATCGCTACCGAAGATCGTCGAGGAGACGGATGCTTTAAGCTTCAGCTATTTTCAAATCGTATCACGCCTTGGAAGTCTGACATCAGCCGAAAGTCGGCCTGTCAGATTTGTAACGTGTCCTATCTTTTTGCAGGTGCTTGTTTCAAGGTGCTCGCGCCGTGACCGTTGGCGATTTTGCTCTGTTTGATCTTTGGATCCACCGGCGGGTCCGCGGCTGTCGGTGATCTGTCTCAGCTCCAGGCGGAGACGTTCTCCTGGTCGGAACCGAGAGAAGCCGACCCCGCAGCTCAATACATGGTGCTCGAGCCGTGTTCCAGTTGCTGCTGACGGCTCCTTACCGCAATGGAATGAAATCTAAAGGTACGTCGGCACGTGGCGCCGACCTGAACGCGTGGAGGGGCTTTCGGCGGCGGATCGCCTAGGCACACAAGGAGGTCGGGCCGTTATAGGCGTGCAGACGACGACCCACGTCAAGGTTTTGAGAACTCGCTAACGACCATCATTCAAATTAATATTTAGCTTCAACGGAGAATCAGAAATCGAGCGCGACTCACATTAGTGTAGTGGTCGCGGCCGCCCCGCGACCAAGCGGTCGAGCGCCACGGCCTTTCCAAAAACCCCGGGGCAATGGTTGCTCGGCCGCTGCAGCTAACATCGTCCCTAAAAGGGTAAGCAACACGACCTTAGGGCGTTGCAGCTGGATGCCGGCAACCTTACTCAAATGCCACGCCTTGGCGGTGGAAATCGAGCCCCTCACAGATCCAGGGGAGTCACAGCTCCCGCTCCATTGCGGGATGGCTGCGGTTCTTGATCTTCACCCAATGTTTCTGCCGCTCGCCGCGGTGCGGCCGATCACGGTATTTCGAGACCAGCCCTTCCAGTCCCATGCGGCAGGCCGCCCGGAAACGCTTCGGCCCGATCTCGCCGCGCTCGAATGGCGCGACGGTGATCCCGTCCGGCCGGTGAGCCAATAGCCGCTGCAGGTTGGTCTTGCGCAGGTGCAGCGGGAGCTGCCGGCTATCGTCACCGCCCATTGCCAGCACGTCGCTCGCATAAAGCTGGGCTTCATGGTCGTGCTTGCTCGAGCGCAGCGCGTTGAATTCAGAAGTCCATCCTTTTATGCCAGAAATCGGTTTTGCCACACTGAAGATGCGCATGGGCGCGACGCACTTCTTGTGGGTGACGCTGCCGAAAGTTGCGACCGAGATGGCGCTGTGCGTGCTCTGATACAATCTGACACGGGTGCTGAACATCGTCGGGATGAAACCGCTGCTGGCGGCAGTGAGGGCGTGAAACGGGCGCTGGCGCGCGCCATTGCGGTTCATGGGACGCCTAAAAAAGAGCCCCCGACATTGCGTCATGATGAGTTCTGGTCGAGTGGCTCGCAAAATTTGCCCAAATTCACCGGACCGCGGTAGCCTGAGTTCGCCCGCGCCGGTCTGCGTCATGCAACAGCGTTTTTACACTCCAAGGCCCGTTGCAGACCTATGTCGCTACATTGAACCTGAGCCACGCCACGATCCGTAATCCCAAGCTGCGCGCCGCGGCGAGCGAGAGGTCGAGGACGCGGCCACGGACCGATGGCTCGTCACGTCATCGCCGCTCGTGGGGATGTTGAAATCCCGCGCGGCAAGCTCCAGCTCGAGTTCAGTGATCCGCTCAAAGATGCGAGCAGCAATCGCTCCCGACTCTTCCGCGTGAAAAGATAGGCTTTTAGCGGTATTTTGGGAGTCGGGAACAACCGGCAATCCGAGTGCGTTTTCTTCCAGCTCCGGGCAGTGTCTCGGAGCAGCGTAGCGTAGACTCCCGGCCTCAAAGGATTCATCCTCCTGAGGGGCCGGCTTTTTGGCCGCCGCCGCGGCACGCGGCCGGTTCGCGCTGGCGGTTTATCTCTCTTAGCGAGGCGCAACCAGAGCTGCCATACTGAATGCGACTACGCAGGCAGCAGCCAAGGACCAGAGCACTATAGCGATCTCTTTGGGCATGGTCGTGGCCTCCTGACGAAAGCCGCCTAACCCTTCCTGCCGAACGAGCTTAAGAGCGCATACCGATCAGCATTGTGTAGGCAAGCCGACGCCAAATCAGGTTCATCAGGACTAGCATGTGGCATCCCCATATTTGATGCGGCGAGCTTCGACCTGGTATGTTTCAAGAAGATTTCGCCAGGAGTGCGAAATGGCTTCGTGCCGAGGGTGGGAGGGCAGCCCCGCCGGTTCACGCTGGCGGGCGCGTTCTCGGTTGCCGTAACGTTCTTCTGGCAGGCATGATGGGTGCTAGCCGGCTTTAACCCCTTGTTGCTCGACTTAAATCTGGCGGCGGCCCAGTCTGGTGTTCACCGTGCGGAACACGCTGCGAGTGCCATGTTGTGGGACGCGGTTTTAAAAGAACGAATAGTGGACGACACGAACGTGGTTGGCCAATCATGTCTCCCGATAGCCGGCAAGTTCCGCTCTTGCGAGTGCCCGGGCCTACTCAAGCGCTTCTGCCCCGGTCAACAGGTTCGGCGCGAGCCGACGTCCCGCGATATCGACCCAGTAGAGGTACACGCTCGGCCGACCATCGCGAAGCAGACTTCGTGGCCGCCGGTTTGGGGCACAGCTTCGTGCTTACGTATGCGGATGTCGCCATCGAAACGCCGCGGCTCCAAGAGTCAATCGCTTGGGTCTTGGAACGCCGGCGAGCTACCGCGCGTCGTGGGTGTGGAAAACGCAATAGGGGCGAGGCCCGATTCCATGTCCGCACCCTATTCAAGTGGAACGTGACCCGTCGCGAGCTTGCGGCTTTGCTGCAAGATGCCATCCGGCAACGTCTGGGGTCTGGAGACAGCCTTCGCAGGTCAGATAACCTGTAAGCATAGTGCGACCGCGCGAGACGTTGGCCAGCGAAGCGTCTCTCCGGCAATTTGGGCAGATTAACGCGAGTCTTCGCACTGGCCAGCGCTGCAAAACGACCCCCAGCATTGCGTCCCTCCAGTCAGAGGAGCGCTATCAGAAGTTGCGATGTGCGTCAAAAAGGACGTCGGCACTGCTGCGGAAATAGCGAAATATCGCTTGTGCCGTCGGGCAAAACAGTGGTTCATAGGGTGCTGGTCCAACGCGAGAGCCAGCCAATGTCGAATGAAGTCGAGACGACCGAGCTATCGAAGATTGCTAATCTCAACGGAGACTTCAGAAGAAATTACGGAACCTTGCTTGGCGCCATCCTGTACTTGCGCTCGATCAGTGCAGCGCGGCGAACATCTCAATGGGGCGGCTTGATCGTCGCTTTGATCACGGCCGCTTTGACGTGGCTGGCGAGGCAAGAATGGCCGTGGCCCGGTTCATGAAGACGTGAATTCTTTGCGCCGCTCAACTGACTTAGGTTACGGAGGCCGCCGCGCTTTGAGGCTCGGTCCGATGGTCAATGCGCTCGTCCCGCTTAAGAGCAGCTTACCGAAAGCACGGTGGGCGTGCCGCGCAGCGCAGTACGTCAGAATGTCGACCGACTACCAGCAGTATTCGATCGCGAACCAGACCGCGGTGATCGCCGCCTATGCGCTAAGGCTCGAGTGGCAGATCGTTCGAACCTATCGGGATGAGAGCAAAAGCGGCCTTCACATCAAGAACAGGAAGGGCCTGCTCGATCTGATCGACGACGTTCAGTGCGGTCGCGCAGATTTTAGTAACATCCTCGTCTACGACGTCAGCCGGTGGGGGCGATTTCAGGACGTTGATGAAAGCGCGCACTACGAGTTCATCTGCAAACGGGCGGGTATCAAGGTCGTCTATTGCGCCGAATTATTCGGTAACGATGGCGGTCTCATGTCAAGTATTGGGAAGAACCTGAAGCGGGCCATGGCTGCTGAATGGAGCAGGGAGCGATCAGAAAAGGTCTATGCTGGAGCTTGTCATCTCTCTCGATTGGGATTCAGGCAGGGCGGCCGACCCTGTCTCGCGTTGCGCAGAGAGTTGATTGATGTGAATGGACGCTCGCGAGGCGTGCTGCAAAATGGTGAGCGGAAATACCTCCAGACAGATCGAGTCATTCTGCAACCAGGCCCCGCGGACGAGGTGGAACAGGTGCGCTCGATCTTCCGGCAGTTCGTTATTGAACGGAGGAGCGAGACGAAGATTGCGCGGAGCCTGAATTCCGCTGGGATCCATTGCCCGACGGGTAGGCCTTGGACGGCTTGGATCATCCACAATCTGCTGGTGAACGAGAATTACATCGGCAACATCGTCTACGATCGCCATCCGTACCGTCTTCGGCAACGGCGCACGAGGACTCCTGCTGATCGATGGATCAGAAAGGTCGGCGCATTCGAGCCGGTGATTGCTGCGGATTTGTTCGCGAAGGCGCAGTCTATCATTGCAGCTCGCAAGAGCCAGAAAGGTCTTTCCAACGAAGAGATGCTGAAGCGCCTGAGAATTGTCCTGCAAAAAAGGGGGAAGCTCACTCGCGCCATTATTGATGCGGCTCCCGGCGTGCCGCGTCCATCTGTTTACCAATTGCGCTTTGGGACAGTGAGAAACGCCTATCGGCTGATTGGTTACGTCCCGGAGCGAGACTACGCCTATATCGATTCACGCGACGCCTGGCTTGCCATGATCGATGAACACGCCTCGAGACTTGGAGCGGCTCTTATGAAATCCGGGGAAGATGTCAGGTTTGATCGAGTCCACCAAATGCTCGAGGTGCGAGAATTGCTAATATCGCTGCGCGTGGCCCGGTGCTGTCAGGACGGCAAAGAGGGGCATTCGCCTTTCTGGACGATCGAGTGTGGCCGAAATATCCCGCCAGGTCTGCTCCTCGCGATTCGGCTTGACGCGTGCAACCAGAGCGTTTGCGATTTTTTTTGATGTCCTCTTCGAACTTCGTGCGAAGGCTGAGGTTTACGGAAAATGTCCATAAGCGTTACGGCTTGCGCCGGGTTGGAACGTTCAACGGCGTCATTCGAGCAATCAAACGACGGCTAGCGTGACTTCTTGAGCGATGAGCTGCAATCTTGACTGCGTGAACAGCCGAGTTTGAGCGTGGGCAAGCCTTCGCGCATGGAGGCCCAACGCGTAGTCGAGGAGTACCTGTGCGATCTGCGGGAGATCATCAGGAAGCTCCGTGGGGGCTCAACTGAGCGAGCCGCTCTTGACGGACGCCCCGCCACGGGAGTCTGATCGGCCGGATGAGGCCCACATCAGCACGATATCGACGAGCTCGCGCGCGTGGAGCGCATCTGCCTCGATAATCCCCAATTATCAAGGGTCAGAGGATCACCGCTCCGCCGAACCTCATTACAATGGCTCGTATTTTTGTGCGCGTCGACCAAAGCTACGGTTGGAAACCGCGGTCGTTACGCTTCTTTCGCGCGCAAACATCTACGACTTGTCTGAAAGGGCAGGGAGGCTTCATCTAGCATCAAGCTCATCTTTGATCGCGCTCCGTCGAGGAACGCCATGCTCGATCCGACTATGGTCGTCGCCGCCAGCGGCAGCCACTTGCGGCTGTACGACACAGCCTGGTCAGAGCAGGTTGTCGCCTGCTCCCGCGTCGCAGGGCGGCCGTGTGAATCCAACCGTTGGATGCTCGAGAAAGACGGTTCTCCCCGGCAAGGGTGCGTCTTGCGTATACGATTAGCAAGATTCGCCCGCCAAAGGTCGCCGTGTCTTGATTTAGTGACAAACCGGAATAGGCTCGCGAGCCAACTCTTAGTTCCAAGCCTGACCAAAGCCGACAATGGGAATTTGGCGCATGATCGCTTGGCGCCACAAGCGTCTTCGGTGCGACGTGGCGCAATATGGCGTCACAATGGGAGACCGGCCCTATTCGCGTTTCTTCGTCTGGCCTTGAGCAGCGAAGAGACCTCGCCTCATATCATTTCGGTGCTGTGTGACCGACCGGATGAAGCTTAGTTGGAGGAAGCACTGTGAACGCAAACTGGCCATACATCCCGTTCGAGCAGTGGCGCGAGACATGTTCCGCGCTCCATATCTATTCGCAGATCGTGGGTAAGTACCGACTTGCACGAACGCCTTGGCTCAACCATTCCTGGCATGCGACCCTGTACGTCAATACACGCGGCTTGACGACTTCGCTGGTACCGGACGGGGCCGGCACTGAGATCACCCTTGATCTCCGGAAACATGTCGTCATCGGAGAAGCAGCAGACGGGCGGAGAGCTGAGCTTCCGTTAGGACCAATGTCCGTGGCTGACTTCTATGTACATTTCCTCGAACTCGTTCGGGGAATTGGGGGCACGCCGGAGCTTCACGACCGACCCAGCGAGGTGTCAGCGCCCATCCCCTTTCGCGATGATCGGCAAACCAGGCCCTACGATGCTGCAGCCGTGACAAGGTTCTTCGAGGCGCTGGTGCTCGCCAACAATGTGTTCACCCGATTTCGAACCGGCTTCATCGGAAAGGCTAGTCCGGTTCATCTCTTTTGGGGCAGCTTTGATCTAGCGGTCACGCGCTTCTCCGGACGCCGCGCGCCCCTACATCCGGGTGGCATTCCGGCTTTGCCGGACGAGGTGACCCAAGAAGCATACAGTCATGAAGTCTCGTCGGCGGGTTTTTGGCCGGGCGGCGGCAGCACGGATTTTGCGGCCTTTTATTCCTATGCCTATCCCGCTCCTACAGATTTTGCGGAGGCCAAGGTGATGCCCGATGGGGCGTACTTCGACCCGAAGCTCGGGGAATTTCTTCTGCCTTACGATGTCGTCAGACAATCGGCTGACCCAGAAGTAGCGCTGACGGCCTTCCTGGAGAGCACCTATCGCGCTGCAGCCGACCTCGGTCATTGGGATCGTATGGCCCTCGATTGTCTCACCGGCTTACCCCGCCGACCGCGACCATTAAGCTAAGCGGCCCAACGGCGCGCCGACGAGGTGCTTGAACAGCTTGGTCGCCATGTCGGCCTTCTGAACCGCCCGGGTCTCTGCCACAGGCTGCGAGTTCGCGGAACTATACATTATCAGCACGGTTGACTGGTGTTCCCCAATCGGAGCCCGCCTTTGCAAAGCCCTCAGTCAAAACTTGACGGGATCGGAGATACTGCGCGACTTCAACTGCTTATCGACGGAATCGTGGACTATGCCATCTACATGATCGACGTCGACGGCACGGTGCGCAGCTGGAACTCTGGTGCGCTGCGGTTGAAGGGTTACACACCCGACGAAATCATCGGAAAATCGTTTGCTTCCTTCTATACGCCGGAAGATCGCGCCAAAGGGCTGCCGCAGCGGGCCTTGAGCGTCGCGGCGCAAACAGGCCGTTTCAGCGCCGAGGGCTGGAGAGTTCGCAAGGATGGCGGTCGTTTCTGGGCATCGGTGATCGTCGATGCGATCCGAAATGAAGGCGGTGAACTGATCGGGTTTGCCAAGGTCACACGAGACATCACCGAGCGGCAACAAGCCCACCAAGAGCTTCTCAATAGTGAGCGGCGCTACCGCCAGCTGATCGAGGCCGTGGTCGATTACGCGATCTTTCAGCTCGATCCGTTCGGCAACGTGACAACCTGGAATCCCGGAGCGGAGCGTATTAAGGGATACGCGCCGCCGGAGATCGTCGGTCGGCATTTCAGCGCTTTTTATACTCCCGAGGACATCGAGCTTGGTGTGCCAACACGTGCGCTTTCTGAGGCTGCAGAGCACGGACGCTTTGAAGCGGAAGGGTGGCGTCTGAGAAAAGATGGCTCCCGCTTTTGGGCATCGGTCATCATCGATCGTATCACGGACGAATCCGGAAACATCGTCGGGTTTGCAAAAGTCACGCGCGACGTTACGGACCGGAAGCGAGCCGAAGACGAGCTCAAGCACGTTCAGGAGCAACTCGCCGCATCTCAAAAGCTGGAAGCGGTTGGGCAACTCAGCGGCGGGATCGCGCACGACTTTAACAATCTGCTCATGATCGTCCTTGGCAATCTGGAAACAGCTGAACGGCACGCCAAGTTGCCCGGAGCCAATCTGAATCGGGCGCTCGCGAATGCGAAACGAGGCGCGCAGAGAGCCGCGGCGTTGACCAGTCGCCTGCTTGCCTTTTCGCGCCGACAGGCGCTCGATCCCAAGCCGATCAACGTGAACAACTACATCAATGGTCTGCAGGAATTCCTCCAGCGTACGCTCGGAGAGCGCATCGAAGTCCAGACCGTCGGAAGTGCGGGTCTATGGCATATCGAGGCCGACGCCAATCATCTGGAGTCAGCCATCGTCAACCTGGCGATCAATGCTCGCGACGCCATGCCTGGCGGCGGAAAGCTGACCTTGGAAGCTGCCAACATCGCCGCCGACGAGGATTACTGCCGTCTCAATCCTGAAGTCGCGCCCGGTCAGTACGTCGCCATTTGCGTGACCGACACCGGAGGCGGCATGTCGCCGGACGTTCTCAGTCACGCCTTTGAACCCTTCTTTACCACAAAAGAGCCGGGCCACGGCACTGGCCTTGGCCTGAGCCAGGTCTACGGCTTCGTCAAACAATCCGGAGGCCACGCCAAAATCTACAGCGAGGTGGGGCAAGGCACGACGATCAAGATGTACTTTCCACGTTTCTCGGGGAGTGCACGACCTGAGGAAATCGCACAGGAGGAACTCGCGGGGGGTGAGATAGCCGAGACCGTTCTCGTCGTCGAGGACGACGAAGACTTGCGCACGTATATCGCTGACGTCCTGCGCGATCTCAACTACCGCGTCCTCTCAGCCCGGAGCGCTCAAGCCGCCCTGACCATTCTTCTGCAGGAGGACTCGAAGGTGGACCTTCTTCTCACCGACGTGGTCATGCCAGGGATCAATGGTCGCGAGCTTGGGAGGCGCGCGCATCAAATTCGACCTGGTCTGAAGATACTGTACATGACCGGATATTCGCGCAATGCCGTGGTCCACCAGGGAAGGCTTGATGAAGGCGTCAATCTGCTGGAGAAGCCGATCTCTCAAGCGAAACTAGCGCTAAGGGTGCGAGAGATTCTCGATCAGAATGGATGAACCGGGGGGCGACAGCAGTGGCATCCTGGGACCGGCAGGCGCCAGGGACGACCTCTTCCGGTCAGCCCGCGCGCGACTTCCGCTTGTGTGAAGGTTTTCGGATGCCGGCCCACGATGATGGCGCCACGCGCTCTGGGGCCGGCGTACGAAAACCTCCAAAGGAGGGAACCGCGGGACGTCGGGCGAGGTGGCACGTCAGGTGCTATGGGGATTTCGTCGCTGGAGGTGTGTGTGTGTGTGCGAGGTTCGTTGAACGCGTTTTGCGGACGCGATCGAGAAGGTTGGCGGGTCTGATCGGATGGGCAGAACCGGCGTTGAGCGGCGATTTGTTGACAAGCCTGTAGCCGAAGTTGCTACGGGGGCGAGCGATTTGGCTGCCGGTCGAGGACCGGTGCAATTGATGCGCAGGTTTTGTGATGTTGGCGCGCCACCGCGATCATGACGTGGGTGGGCACAATCCTCGCATCGCTCGACCTGGCCGCCGAGGGCTGCCGTGCGGCAGTTCTCGATCGCCGACATCACCTTCAACTGGTCGAGGCTGACATGACCGGCATGGGCCTGTCGCCATGCCGGTCCACGATCGCGGAAGATATGCTCGACGATCTCGCGGCGCTTCAGCGTGACCCGAAAGAAGAACCGCAGCGTCGAGACGGTCTGGTTGATGGTCGGAACTCCGACGCCGCTCGCGGTCAGATGCAGCTGATAGCGGCGCACATCCTCGAAGGTCGCCGTATCCGGTGATCGCCCGAGGAACGCAGCGAAACTCTTGACCCTTTGCACGTGGTCATGTTGGGTCTTCGGCGCGAGCTTGCGGATCGTCATGTCTTCGATCATGCGCCGGCGCAACGGGCTCCTTGCCTCGTCGGTCATCCGAAAATGCACTCGACCATCGCCCGGCGTGATTGCGACATGCCGTATCCCGGATGCCGCGTGGTTCGTTCGTCGATCGCGCTGTTACGGTT